>DAOTUO010000075.1:0-13289 GCA_034436595.1 Anaerolineae bacterium
ATCTTTGGATACGGCTTTAGCGACTTCGGCATAAAAATTTTCTATGCCAGTCATCCGCGCCAAGATATACCGCAGTCCCACGCTCATAACGCCGTGTATATCGGCATCGCGCAAACGCCAACGACTATCGTTGAAAGGCTTATACGGCATTTTGCCTTTTGCACCCAAATAGGCTTCATGGAGCAATGTGCCAAATACCCGAATTTCGCCAATGCGGAACTCTTCGGTATACGCTGTTAGCACATTCCAGTCGAGTATCATGGCATTGTTGTTTTTTTGCAAATAAAAATCAATCACTTTGCGGTCAACACACGTAAATTGCTTGTTATTGTGGTCTTTATATGTGTGTAATTGAATCATCGCATCACAAAAGGCGATGGCGATGTTGAGGGTCAGTTTTTCTGCGCCGACATAATCAGCATCCTTGAGTGCTTTTGCCAATTTTTCGATATACAGGTCTTTATTGTCATAATATGGCATGATAATCACGGGAAATCCGCCAACAACCTCTATACCCGTGGCAATTTCTGGCGTATGATAAGTCGTTACCAAATGTTTCAGTACAGCGACTTCTTGCTTAAATTGGGGAAGACGGCTGGCATCACGCGGGATTTTGGCAATGCGTCCATCGGACAATTTATACACATCGCCCAAGATACCACTGCCAATATAATTCTTTACTAGGTCATAGGTCAGTATGGTTTTATCATCAAGTTGAATCAGTCTTGTATCGTTGCTTGTATCGTTGGTCATACATTATACCTCGCTAATTTTTCCTCTAATGCCTCTCGCTCAGATTGGGCGATGAGGGTAAAGGCGGTATATAAATCGGAAATGATTGGTTCATTGCTATTTTTTTCGCGCATGGTCACGAGTCCTTGTTGATAGGTCGTGTAAATATCCATCAATACCCCTACTGTGCGAATCTCATCATGGTCTTTCGTCCGAAATTTAAGCAATTTGCGAATCCGTTCCCAATGTGTCCCCTGCCCCGTCTCTGGGGATATGGCTTGCATCCGCGCTTTTATCATGGCATCACATTCGGTTTGCAGAGTGCTATACAAAAAAGTGCGTGGTTGGTGGGCAACCGTTTTGCCCTTCCACACAAATTGATACGTTGCCAAATACCAGCTTGGGTCATGGCTTGGCTCGGTGAGTGGGGCGCATTCATCACCCACCATCACCCCAAAATAGCGCATGGTATCGTCTAACGGTTGGTCACATAAATAGCCGAGTGCATCTAATAAGACAAATAATTTTAGGCGTGTCTCATATTCAAACAACGCCACCACAGGCGCAGACAACAATCGCCGATTATCGTACAATTCATACGTCACGGCGGTGCGTTCTGGGACAAATAGGTGGTGGATGTTGCGATTGAGAAACAGCCGATATTTTTCATATAACGCCTCATAGTGTGGAATCCCTTGCAGGGGTTGTTCGTTATATTCCACAAAATACGTGATTCTGTCGCCACTAGGGGCGATGAGGTCGGCTTCTTGTGGGGCAAATTGGTGGGTTAATGCCGTCATAAATGCCGATTTGCCCGCATGACTCGATGGCGCAGAGGGCAAAAAGGCGCGGGTGATGAGGGAGGTATGGTCATGGATGGGGTAATATCTGCCCTCAATCATCTGCTTTAGCCGATTAAACACAGGCATAGCACGATACTCATCGGTCAGATAATCGTCCCACAGGTTCACGTCTCTATCAGATAAATCCACCAACCCCAACCAGTGTGTCTGATTAATCGTCACATCCGTGATATTGGCGGATAGTCGCTTATTGCCGATGGTCAGTTCTAGCGCGTCAAATTCGATTTGCCAGCGAATTTTTTCCATCCAGCCCACCGATAATTGTGTCCATAACCCTGCTTGGCGCTCATTTTCCCACGGTTCATCCTGAATCCACGCGCAAAAAGGGCTATTGATGGGGCGCACAGGCTGTTTATGGGTGGCACGGAACGTCTCATCCAACGCCATCAACGCGGTCATCCACTGTTGCAATTGGGCATACAACGTCTTGGCGGTGCCATAAAACGCGCTCACAATATGCCGAATCGCCATCAGTGTAATGCACCGTTCTTTGCGTAAGACATCATCGGCTTGGTCTTTGAGATAGGTTTCTGCGAGTGGCGTGAGTTTGCCAAATCGTGAGACATGCCCCGTTGCTAAAAGTCGTATGCCTGTGAGTTCATTGAGGCGTTTGCGTTGGCTTATGTGGCTAGTGAGGGTGGCAATATCTTTGTCGAGCATGGTCACAAATGGTGCGAGCGATTCGACCACCGTCTTGAGGCACGCCACCGCCAAGACCACTCCACCCGCACTATTTGTTTGGGCAAAGGGTGCGCCTAGCCACCGTTCTATGGCTTGAGTGAGCGCATCGGTGAGGGTGGTGGTCATGAAGGGCGCATAGCGGCGCGTCATGCCATCGCTATAAAAATTGGTGTCGTGCAGGTCATAAATATCACCCAATTGGTATGGGTCTTCGATATAATGGGTCAAAAATTGGGCGGTGGTGAGGGCTTTGGGCTTGGTTTGGGGAATTTGCCGTGACGAAAAATCGTCTAGGCGCATAGGTAAAACAGAGGGCGAGATAAAGTGCTGTTGCAACGCAACGGTAGGCATATTCATGAGCAGAATCGGCTTTTTTTGGACGATGGCGCTCATGAACGGGGGCATATCGCGCCAATCTGCCAGACGGGTGAGCGCCTCTTTTTCTGCAGACGGCGCTGTTGTGCCAATGGTCATGGTCAAAAGGCGGGTGGCAAAATCGGATTGCCAACAGGCATAAAGATAGGTGGTTGGCATGGCTATAGAATAGGCGGCAAACGCGCTACACAACAAAAAGCGACGGTCTAACTGGGCTTGGTTGGCAATGGCTATCACATGCAATTGTGTCTCTAGCCGATTGCTATAATTGCTCACGTTATGCTCTAAGAATTGGCGACTATACACGGTATCATCGGCAACCGCTTCTTGGGTATTTTGCAATTGTGCCATACCCACCTCTGCCCACAGGTGCGCCAATTGAGGATGGGCATCATAAATAAACAACCGATTAAACAACGTGGCATGGTTGATATTCAAAAAGGCGAATGGCGATTCTGTGGGGAATAAATTTTGCTCCACATTGCCATAGGTAAACCGAAGCCACTCGCGCATGGTGGCAAATTGCCCCGCATCATACGCCGATGGACTGGGCATGGCGATATTAATCAGCCAGCGCGGAGTGATGCTTGGCGCTTTATCTTTGAGCAAATAACTGACCAGATGAAAAATATCCAGCATCAACGCCGATAACGGGTCTTGGAGGTCGGCAAAGATATAAATCAGCACCTCATTAGAATCGGTATTGGGCAGGTTATCAAAGGTGTTGGTGATATGGGAAAAAAGCGCAGATGGGCGATTTTCTAAGTGCCATAAATATTGCCCGCGAATATCTGCTCGCCCCAACGCCCCGCGTGACTGACCGGGGATATCGAATGGGTATGACCAATCACCTACTTTTGACGGGACGCGGTGAAATCCACGCAGGCGCACACGCCCCTCGCTGTTGGGCATCATCTGGCGCAAGCGTGTGAGGGTGGCATTGCCCAAATCGCCAATGCCAATCACAATCGCACGATGATAAGTCACACTGGTCACTATTAGTTATCCTCTAGGGGATAAAAGATATCTTTGACGATAAAATACCGATAGTTCCCCATCTCTTTGATAGATTGTTCACTTTTGGATAAGAGGGTATATGGGTCGGTATCAATCTCTACGTATGCCATACTCTCCTTGCTCATCTGACCCTCTTTTTTGGTGGTCACTTTGAGAGATGAAATGCCCAAGCGTAACAACTCTATGGGTTCATCGAAATCGGTATAGGTGACAGTATGTTTTTTGGGCAAGGCTTTCTCCCAAATGGCATATTTGCTTTCACCAGATTGTATCACAATCTGAATTTTGCCACTTAGTGGGTTGCGCCGTGAGGCATAAAACGCAATAAATAATCGTCGCGCTAATAAACCCAGTATGCCTGCCAAAATAATCAGCAAACCCCAGATAATCAGTCGCACAACGGTGACAATAGATGGTGTGCTAACGGTGAGTGGCAGGCTATAGTTATCCTGTATGCTGGCGACATAACTAAATCTGGCGCGGTTGAGTGCTGTGGCATCCTGATTAAGCGTCACATTGACGGTATAATTCCCCGCAGGCAATTGGCTGATGGTCGCCAAATATACACCAGGGGCATCGGTTGAGTTGAGGCAAATACCAAAATCTATCGCCCTATCGCGGCTAGTGACATTATCTAAAATTTGCAATTGAAACGGCACCGGACGGGGCGCTGTGCCAGTACAATGTGACCGTTCTGGGAAGGTAGCATCAGTAGAAAATTCTGGGAAATCTCTGAGTTCAGACGCATCCTCATTGGTCAACCGTACCTCAAACGACAATGAAGCAGATGGAAATGGGGCATTATTGCCCGTGGTTACCCATGCGATAGTTTCTGGTTTGAAGATATTGGCAAATACATCCTGATATTCATCCATGGCATACGTGGGGTCAAATGTGCCAATGGTGAGGCGAGTCGTATCATCCACATCCACCAAGCGTCTTAATTGGGAGGATGATGGGACGGGCAAACTATCGTCTATAGGAGATGCGACACTATCGAACATCACATTGACCACCAACCGACATTGCCCCGATTCTGCAAATGTCACGGTTGTCCGCAAAATATCCACCCCATTGGCGCTATCTGGGTTAAAAATAGCACGACTAAGAGACTCACACGCCTGTGTCCCCTGACCATCAATGGATTCGGTGATGAGGGTGGCGGTCACACCGTTAGGGATGGGATACGGCTCACCATCCACCTCAACCCGCACTACAATGGGAATTTCGGTATCGCGGGAAGTGTTGAGCGTTGTCGTCCCTCCCTCTTCGCCAATATCGGCAATAAAATTCATGCGGATTGGACTCACCGTCACAAAGGCGGGGTTGGGTGTCAGAAAAGAATAATCGAGGGTGTTATCTTCTGTCCAAGCCGATTGTGGTGTGGCTTGTAGGGTGAAGGTATAGGGACGATTTTCTGCCAAGAAAAATAAGTCGCTTTGCAAAGCGACACTATCATCTAGCAGTGTGACACGGGTAAAAGATGTGAGTGTAAACGGCGTATCATTGCCCACAACGGCGGTAGCGCTCAGGTTAGGGAGGGCATTTTGGGCAATGGGCAACGGTGCGCCATCGTTATTAAATAGCTGGTATATCAGGCGGAATTGCTCATATTGTGTCGGGGAATTGCCCGCTTCGGGGACAATGGTCAAACGCGCTTCGGCAGGGGTATAAAAAATAAATCCGTCTATTTTATGGTCTGGTCTGGAGGCGGTGATGATGCCCTGTGGCGGACTTGGGAATTGATAGAGATAGACATTACCCAAAAATTCGCCTGTGGGGACATCTAACGGGCGAGTATTGCCTGCCAGACTAAACACAGGGGATGCGATACTAATTTGTTGGTTGAGGTTGGTTCTAGATAACAAAAATAACATATTGGCTTGTGCCTGATAATATGGCACAGCGAAGCGTCCTTCGGTCACACGGGCTAGGCTAGGGTTAATTTGCGCCCAATCTAAATCGGCTACACGCACATCTAGCCCACCTGCGGGCAATTCTAACGTACCTTTGCTTTTGCCAATCTCGACAAGTAATAATTGGGCGAGGATGCTGGGCATTTCATCTATATTATCAAAATCATAAAAATTGCCCCCTGTCGCAGACACAAGCGATTCCACCCTTGTTAAAATAGATGTGCCGCCGCGGGTATGACCCGTTCTAAAAATGGCTTTATCCACCGTGAACGGGGTGAGAAGCATGTGGGTGGTGGTCGAAAAAATCACCGTGTTAAGGTGCGATTGAATAGTACCAGCATTTTCTGTGCAAAGCGTGCTTAGCGCCTCGCACGAAACGCCATCGGTGATGACGATTAAGACATTGCGGGCATTGGGGTTTGAATTGGCATTATTGGCAAAAACACGCGTGGCTTCGCGTGCCAAAGTCGCCCAATTGCCCGTTCCAGTTGTGCTGGACGGGGGGCGCAATGCCAGTTGTGGGTCGTCAAAGGCGCTCACATTGCGCCACCCCTCATCCCAGGCGCGGGCGGCATTGGAAAAGGGGATAAGATTAACATTCATCCGCACCCCCAACAAATCGGCATTTTGCCCCAACCATGTGAGGATTTTTGTAGCAGAATCAAAGCGCATGTTGGTGGGGTCGGTGGGTCGCAAATTGGCGCGACCAACCCCCTCTCTTTCACGGATAATAGGAACTTCTTGGTCGCCACTTTCAATGTCATAGTGACTGCGCGAAATATCAATGCCTAAAATAATATTAAGGACAGGCAGAGATGATGAAATCACAGGGGCATCTGGTGTGGGAACGACATCCCCTTCATCATCGTCTTGTGCCAAGACAGACCCCTGCCCCAACACACCCAATAACACAATTATCAGCACAAAGCGGTATCTTAGTCGCATAAGCATAGCTGTTCTAGATCCCCTGTATACTCTGAATCATAATCTGTTGGGATATTCAGTGTCCCTTTGGGCAAGCACACCCGATTAATTTTGGCAAAAACATGATGTGCCTCTATAAAATTGAGCGTGGCATACATGGCATATTTGGGAGACTGGCCCCGCGGAAAGCTCACACTACCCACATTCACCACCAATGTCTTGTTGGCGGTTAGGTCAAATTTATCCCCTTGCGCTAACTCGTCATGAGGCACATGGGTGATGCTATCGGTGGTGCAATCATAAAGCGCAATCATAGCATGATGTGTGTGTCCGTTGATAACCACGCGGGGCAACACCCCATTATACTGATGCAGGTGGTTAATTTGGGCTTTTATATCGGCATCCTCACGAGTTGGCTCCCAAATGGAGTCATCACCATTAATCTGCCCATCTTTGAGGATGAAGCGTCCATGCACCGTATGAACACCCGCAAAAATATCTGGCACAAGATTTTGCCCATAGACGGGCAGTTCGCGCAACCAATCGAGCAAATCATCGCGTTCCCCTGCATGAATCAATTGCCGATTATACTCATCCCAATAGGTATCTGTGGGGTTCATTCTGGAATGCGACAATTTTTCGTCTATCAGGCGGGCTTCGTTATCAAAAATATTTTGGTCGTGGTTGCCCCGCACCCATGAGGCTTGATGCCATTCATCTTGTTGGCTATACAAAATTTTGAGGGCTTGTGCCACCGCAATCGGTTGAAATCCGCGCCCAATAATATCACCCAAGCACCAATAGCCATCGGGGTTTTGTCGTTGCATGGCGACATAAACCGCCTCCCATGTGGCAATCACGGCATGAATATCTGAAAAAGCAACAATTTCCATCGGTGTACCCCTCTATGAGTCTTATAAGTCTATCAATTTTTTGCGGTAATTGGTGATAGCGCGGGAATATGGCGCAATTTGCTCCATCTGCACCAGAAGCATTTCTGCCCTAGCACGCTGAATGAGTCTGTCCCTGCCCCGTAACCGCCTGGTCTTGTTAAACACGTCAAAATACTCATTTTCGAGGCCTTCATATTGACTCGCGGCTAAGGCATAGCCATCTCTGATACCACGAATTTTGGCAATCTCATTGAGGAGCGTCTGATATTCTTTTTGGGCTTGTTCAATGATTTTTCGGGCTTCGGTATATGGGCAATCTCGAATTGCCGCTGGATAATCAAATGATGAGGCAATTTTTTGCCGTCCCTGACTATTTGCCAGATAGGGAATATTTTCGTATTTGCCCAAACGATTCTCGGTATTGATGAGGTTGTCGAGTGTTTGTCGGGCGTTATTAAAATCGGCAGACTGGCGATATTCTTCGGCACTCGCCAATAGTTTCTCAAACTCGCCAACGGCAATTCCCTCGCTGGTTTGGGCATTGCGCCAAATTCTGACCAATTCAATGGTCTTTTGCCCACCCAGCAACCACTCACGCAACCCCGCATAGCCATTGACACTGGGCAAAGCGATTTGCATATCATTTGTCTTTAGATTGGTCGGCAGTTTATCCCCATAGACACGCTTGATCCTAAAAATCTCGAATTGATGCTTGAGCGCCTCAAAATTGTCCATCTCGGTCAATGCTCTAGCAAACTCTTGTGCGTTGGTGAGGTTTAAGATGGTCGTCCAATGCGAGACGATGGTGGCAAAATCGTTGCTGAGGGTGTGTTTTTTGTCCTCAAATCCCAAAACAACGGGGTGCGATTTGCCCACATCACCTACTTTGATACCTACTTTGATACCTACTTTATCCGCGATGAGGTCGGCAAAATAACCGTTGACATCCTCTTGAAATTGGGCAAATTCTTCGGTGAGCTTCATCGAATACGTATCGAGTGTGTCATAGGTCATCGGATAGCCATCCAGACGCATACTAAAATTTTTGGTACGCGCATCAAAGCCCTGAATCGCATTCCGCATTTTTTCTACCAATGGGATAGTCTCGCGCATCTCACCCGCAAACTCGACAAATTCTGCCACACCTGTGAGGTTATCGGCAATATTATTGAGGCTTTGCATGTCCTTCATTTGCTCATCTAAGCGCATGACCATCTCGTTTAACGGCGTTTCATCATCCCTCATGAAGGTCTCGAAGGTGGTTTTTAGTTGGTCAAAAAAATTCTTCTTGAGATTTTCCAGTTGGATAAAATTATCAATATCGCGCTTAGACTCTGGATTAACCAGCAACATTTTGGCATAGCGCAAAAAGGCTTTTGGCGAATAGCGGTCATTGCCAGTAGCACTTTGCGATTTGTCACGCAAGGCATTGGATATGGTCTTAATATAGCCATCGTATTCACCAGTAAAATCGCGCAGGACATCACGGGCGGGCATCCCCTCACCAAAAAAATTATTGAGGCTGTCGAGGGTGGTCTTAAAGCGTTGGATATTGGCTTCGGCATCGGTGACATATTTATTCATATCGTCAATAGACCCGATTATCGCCCGAATCTTGCTGGAAACCTCGACCACCTGCTGGTCGAAAGAATTGAGCGGATTTTTTCTGTTCTGCCCGATGATGACATTAATTCTGGGGACGGTATCTTCTACACGGGTCGCGCCAGAATTTCGGTTGCTGACAACGGTAACATTTTGGATGTAGAGCAAATCTAGTTTGAGGCAGGTGACATAATAATGAACGGCTTGGGTGGGCTGTTCACGGGCTAGGTCTATCCCCTTCTTCACAAATTCGCGCAAATCATTGAGCCAATCTTGAAAATCGGAGTCTTTGGGGCCAGCAGTAAGTGGGCGTTGATTGAGCAAGTCGCTCGATTCGCTCACAAATTGCGCGGTTCGCGCCTCATTAAGCAATTCCACAATGGCATCGGCATCTGAACCACTCTCACGGGTGAGAATTAATTCATAGGCAGTAATCATCTCATCGGCTATTTTGAGTGCGCGTGCCTCTTGCACCTCACGCAATACCTGATAGCGTGGCGGAACAAAGCTATCTGGCAATTTGCGGTGCATCTCACCAAGCCGTGTGAGCAAATTGACATCAAACGGCTTTGAAATGGGATGATAGTGCATGATAGACTCGACAAACAAATCGTTCCATTTGCCCTCCTCTGCCTTATTCCCAGGCGATTTAATCAGTTCTAGGCTTTGCCATACCTCAATAAATTCTTTGCTCCTGAGCGCATTGGTCGCACGGTTAAAAGACCGTTCATTGCCAATTGCAATCTGCTCTTGTTTTTCGGCTTCGCTGAGGGCCGAGGCTATTCGCCCTTTGAGATTTTCATCGGCTACCATGCCAGATGTCGCCAATTGGCGCAATTTGACCACACGCTCATTCAAAGACAAGTCGCCCGCCTTCATAAAATCCAAATAGGCTTGCAACTCGTTGGTGATGGGTTCATAAAGCGGATTATTGGCAGATTTGGCACGGGCATAGGTCACTTGCGATTCGACTGTGAGCATGTTGGGCGAGGTTAAATACCCGCGCAGACGCTCTATATCGGCAACCGCACTATCCCGCGAGGTGACTTGTGCCACGACTGATTCATAATCGGCATGGCTTTTGAGCAGGGTCTCATTATGTTTTTGGCGCAATTCGCGCAGGCTGTTCATGAGGTTGGTGGCGCTGTCGGTCATGATACGGGCAAACATATCATTGATACGTGTGCCAATATCTGCCATACTTTCGGCAATGGTATCTAATTTTTTGTCATACGCCTTAATGCGATTCACCACATCTTCACCTTCCACGATGGGAAGTATGAGGACGGCGTTATTTTCTTTGATGAGACCTTTGGCACGCACAAATTCACCACTTTGAATGGCGACATCAATCGAATCGGCAACAGTAAACAAGTATACCGAAAAACGTCGTCTGAGCGATTGATAGGCATCTTTGACCGCCATAGAACTGCCTTCGGCAAGGGGGTAGCGTCGCAAATTGCTCTGATATTCTGTCCACAGCGACATCAGTTCTGGGCGGGTGGATGCGCTCACCGCCTGATTGGAAATCCGTTGCGCCTCTGTTTCTATTTCATCAAATACATATACCTGCGAATCTATCTCCGACTTAAACTTAAAAAAGTCTTGGCGTTCTGCTGTGCGGGTGATGTCTGGGACAAATTCGGTCTCTAGCCGATTAAATTTCTCGAGGTATTCGGCATGAATCGCTTCTGCCTCACGTGGTCTACCCAATGCCAG
The DNA here is from genome assembly GCA_034436595.1 of Anaerolineae bacterium. GTDB lineage: Bacteria > Chloroflexota > Anaerolineae > Aggregatilineales > Phototrophicaceae. The sequence goes on from DAOTUO010000075.1 coordinate 10,723, forward strand.
CAATTGGCGAATCCCCAAACGCCCTTCCCCACCCTCCATATAGGTAATGAGTTTCTTCTGAGCAAGGGCTAAGGCACGGTCACTATAAGTTTTATACGCATCCTCTTTCGATGCCACAGTCGTGACACTACCCGATTCATCATAAATCTGAATTTTAATATCGGCTGGGTTCTTGCGGATATAGTCGAGTGTGGTGACATAATCTTCAATCAATGCGCCAGAGGTCAGGCTCTTTTCTGCGACATTGAGGCTCTCACGATGTTTTTCTGCCTCTTCAACCAATTGGCGCAAGCGGTCTTTGAACGGCTCGCTATAATGGTCGTTTTTCTCATATTGACTCAATTGTTGTTTGGCTTCTTCGAGGGCTTTGGTGTAATAGGGCAACAATCCTTTGGGGGAGATAGTTGGCGTTGCAATCTGAAGGGCAACGGCTTGGTTCCAATGAAAGCGCACCGTCTTTTCGGCTTCGGCAAAGATGACATTTTCTTTGTGTTGAGAAATCTTGCCATATACCCGATTAGAAACTGTGCCATGCTTAAAACTTGACTCGCGCAATAATACTCGTTCTAGGCGATATAACAAGCCCTCAGCGATTTTTTCGTCAACAGACTCATTAGACAAAAATCTATCTATCTCTTTTTCGACCTCTGGCACGAGTTCTTCTGATTTTTGCCGAATCTGTGTCCATTTTTCTTCTAATGTGGCACGCGAATAGGTGGTACTTCCCTCTTTTTGTTCCCGATTGAATGTATCCCAAACACTTTCGGCAGAACGACAATCGCCTCGTTCTAGGTAACTATCGATGATATTTAATTGTTCATCATTTGACATTGGCATTCCCCACAACAAAAAATAACGGAAAAACGATAAATATTACATAAAACAAAAAAATTCACTGAATTACAAAACAGACTATACCATTATTTGCTAGAACTTGCAAGTAAGTTACAGCTTTTTCATAAATGATTTTCGCTATATTGCTTGACATAAACTTATAAAGCGTATATTCTTTCTATTAAGAATAATATGCACATCACACAGAAAGGGGATTCGATGAGTGATGTTATCCGCAGTGATAAAGAAGAATTAACGAAAATTGCTAAGATATTTACCGATGAACGCGCTATATGGGAAGGGCTTTTGCGTGAATTACGCGCCCAATATGGCGAGTTATGTGCTGGGGCATGGAAGGGTAAAGCCGCCAATGCCTTCTTTTTAGAGATGGAAAACGAGATTTTTGTGGGATACGAAAAGTTACTCAGTGCGTTGTTGGACGGGGGGAATGGGATTTCGCAAATTTGCCAAATATTTGAGACGGCAGAAGAAGAAGCCAAATCCTGCGCCAATTTTACTATCTAGTCGTGGGTTATAGTAGAGATAAGGAGACTTCTTAATGTCAAATGAAATTGATAATAAAATGGTCTATTCCCAAATGGAAAAGATGAGCAGTTTGTTTAGCAAAGCCGCCACCCAATTGGAAGAAACCACGCGAAAGATGTCACAAATTGCCACTGAATTGCAAAATGGGGCATTGCAAGGCAAAGCGGGCGATGTGCTGGCACAGGCAATCACCACCGACTTCAACGGTAGCCTCACTAGTCTGTCGAATAAAATGACCGAATTGAGCAACGATATTGAGGGCGCAAAGAACAATCACCGCGATGGTGTCACCTCTTTTGCCACCCGCTTTAAGTAAACATCCGTCATAGACATCATAAGGAGGCATATCATGGGAATTAGCATTGCAATACGGTTAGGGGTTATCCATATCATTCATCAGATGATAGAGATGATTATCAGCAAAATAAAGGCAGAAGCCGCCAAAATTGAAGGTATCATGAGTACCATCACAGGAAGCTATATGCAAAAGCTAGAAAGTTGGCAAGGCACAGATGCCGATGCCTTCCGCAATGAGGTGAATAATCGGCTGAATCGGCAATTGGAAAGCCTAAAGAACACTATTTTGCAAATTCCAAAAGGGATTGGCGATGCCGAAGTGTGCATGGTCAATGCCGATAACAAAGCCGCCACCGAAGCCCAAAAATTAGCCGACATCTTCAAAAATATTTATCGCTAGTCGTGTATCAGAGAGGAACAGTATTATGTCGTCTGACGTTAGTCAAATAGATTACGAGGCGGTGCGGGGTGTTGCCGAAGGATTTAATCAGAGTGGCGAAACACTTCAGGGTATAGATAGAGCCATCGAAGGCTTTTTGACCATGCTCAAATCACAAGCGTTTGTGGGGATGGTTAGCACCGCCATGCTTAATAGTTATATCAACGATGTACGGACACAACTTAATGAGGTTATCAAGACCTTATTGGAGATGTCCAACGACCTCAAGGCAGGCGTTGGTATCAGGGAAGATGTAGATACAGGCAATTCTGCCAAATTTAGATAAGGCAGTAATAGTGGCGGATAGGTGTACCTATCCGCCACCTACCCTATTACAAATACGCTGACCCATCAGCCCGGAGACCAATTCCACCGCCGTCATCGCGGTTTGATTGCTAATATCCAAAATGGGATTGACCTCCACCACATCCAACGATGTCACCTTGTGGCT
>DAOTUO010000076.1:0-5773 GCA_034436595.1 Anaerolineae bacterium
TATTCGCCAAAATGGGTGTGGGGCGCTATAATAAGCGCATTATGTGACACACACACAATTTGTAGGAATCTCAATCTAATGACCACCGATGTTCTTTTGCCTACTGATACCCTCATCGTCAATCGCTACCGCATCCACGACCTGATTGGGCGTGGCGGAATGGGCGCGGTGTATCGTGTTTTTGACCGTCTTAGTGGAGAAGATGTGGCGCTCAAGCATGTCATGGTGCCAAATACCCAATTGCGCTTTACTACCCAAACCCCCGATATGGGCGATGTGGATTTGCGCCTCATTTTGGCACAAGAATTTAAGACACTGGCATCATTGCGCCATCCGCATATCATCAGTGTGCTAGATTATGGCTTCTACGATGTCAATCAGCCCTATTTCACGATGGAACTACTCCAAAATGCCACACCCCTCTCTACATTATATAGCCTGTCTGTCACCGAAAAAGTGTCGCTTCTCATCCAAATTTTAGAGGCGTTGAGCTATTTGCATCGGCGCGGGATTATCCACCGTGACCTAAAACCCGCCAATGTGCTGGTCAATAACCCAGATACCCCCACCCGTCAGGTCAAATTACTCGATTTTGGCTTGGCAATTGCCCAAGATTTTCAGATAGATGAGCATGTGGTCGGGACACTTGCTTATCTCGCCCCAGAGGTGCTACAAAGTGCGCCTGTGAGCCGTGCATCGGATTTATATTCGGTGGGAATTATGGCGTATGAACTCTTTACGGGGCAACATCCCATTCTCAAAGACGACACTACCGATTTTATCGAGCAACTGCTCACAAAAGACCCCGATACTAGTTTGTTGCCCGATGATTTGCCCATCAACCACATCATCCGCAAACTGATTTCACGCAAGGTCGCCGACCGTTATACCCATGCCGATGATGTCATAGACGCATTTACTCATGTGGATGGCTTGCAGATACCCATCGAAACCCACCACACCCGCGAGAGCTTTTTGCAGGCGGCGCAATTTGTGGGGCGCAAAAAAGAGATGACCACCGTATCCAACGCTTTTATCAGCACCATCATGGGGCAAGGGAGCGCGTGGTTGATTGGTGGCGAGAGTGGCGTGGGGAAAAGCCGCTTATTAGATGAATTAGCGATTTTTGCGGTGGTGAATGGGGCATTGGTATTACGCGGACAGAGTGTAAAAAGTGGCGGGCTACCCTATCGGCAATGGCGTGAACCCATGCGCCGTTTGGCGCTCTCGACCACCCTCACCGATATAGAAGCCAGCATCCTCAAACAAGTCGTCCCCGATATTGGCGACCTCATCGGGCGGGATGTCCCCACTGCCACTGTGATAGAAGGCAACCCCGGACAACAACGCCTCATTTTGACCATGCTCGACATCCTCATGCGCCAAAAATCACCCGTGTTGTTATTACTAGAAGATTTGCAATGGGCATCAGAAAGCCTTGCGCCCCTGCGTCAATTACTTCCGTTGGTAAAGTCATTACCGATTTTGGTGGTGGGGACATATCGTGACGATGAACGCCCCCACCTGCCCGATGAGCTAGCGGGCATCAACACGCTCAAGCTCAACCGTCTGCGTCTGGCAGATATAGAGGCACTCAGCGAATCTATGCTAGGGGAAACTGGTCGCCAGCCAGAAATTATCAGCCTGCTCCAACGCGAGACCGAAGGCAATGCCTTCTTTATAGTAGAGGTCGTGCGAGCATTGGCAGAGGACGCAGGGCAACTGAATATGGTCGGCGTGGTGACATTGCCAGAAAAGGTGATGGCGGGTGGTATCGAAGCCGTCATCATGCGCCGTTTAGACCGTGTGCCAAAAATTGCCCGTCACCTACTCAATTGTGCCGCCATCTTTGGCAGACAACTTGATATGAGCATCATAGAAAATCTGTGGAAAGCGGGTGATTATACCTTTGACCTCAATACATGGCTCACCCTCTGCAACGAAGCCGCTGTGCTAGAAATCCATGATGAGCGCTGGCAATTTGCACACGATAAATTGCGCGAGAGCCTCTTGGCACAGCTTACACCAGAAGAACGTCCAAGCCTACATCAATCAGTTGCGCTGGCAATCGAAGCCGTGTATGCCGATGATGTGATCTATGCCGAAGCCCTCACGGAATATTGGTATATGGCAGGCGACCCCATCAAGACCGCCCAATATGCCTATATCGCGGGCGAACAAGCCCTATTAGTCGGCAATTTTCATGGCGCACAGACCGTTTTGGGGCGCGGATTGGTGCTATTGCCCGATACGGGTCAAGAATTGTTGCAAGCACAACTGCTCAAATCGCTGGGGGCGTTACATTGGCGCACCAGCGATTATCCACAGGCAAAGCATTTTTATACCGAAAGTGCCACCATCGCCACCCGCATAGACGACAAATCCAGCATCGCCGAGGCGCTCAACGGGTTGGCATTTGTAGAATGTTTGGAGGACGAGTATGACCAAGCCCAAGCCCACGCACAAATCGCGCTAGAAAATGCCCGTCTTGCCCGTGACAAACGCAATACCGCCCGTGCCTTAAGCAATTTGGGCATTGTGGCAGAAAGCCAAGAGGATTTTATCGGCGCACGCGCTTTATATGATGAATCTGTCACCATCTTTCGGACGATTGGCGACAAGCGAGGCATTGCCTCTGCGCTCAACAATATGGGCAGTGTGGCAGATAGTCTGGCAGATTATGAGGATGCCAAACGCTATTATGAGGAAAGTTTGGGATTATGTCGTGAGATTGGGTATCGGCATGGCATTGCCACCCTCGCCAATAATTTGGGAGTGTTATATGAGCGCCTAGAGCAATATGAATCGGCATGGGGCTATTATCAAGAGAGTTTGTCGGTAGCCACCAATATCCGCGACAGGCGGGGAAGCGCCCATACCTTTGTGAATCTGGTCTATACTGCCATCGAATTGGGACGTGTGTCTGATGCACAGGGGTATATCCGCAATGCGATTTTGGCGGTCAAAGATGGCATTGCCCCTAATATCATCCCGCATATTATCGCAGGGGCAGGATTTTTATATCTACAAATGGATGCGCTAGAAAAAGTAGCGACATTGGTCGGGCAGTTGGAGCATATCCCATACGACCACGACTTTAAGGCGATGCGCCTCAACATTTTGCTGAAGGCATTAACCGAAAAAATGCCACAGGAACAAGTTGAGATTATCGCAAAATTTCTGACCCCACGCCCACCGATGGACATCCTCAACGAGATATTAGAAGATTTTTTGCGTTTCGATAACAAACGGTTTTAATCCATCCACGCCACACCCGATGGACGTTCCGCAGGGGTGGTTATCCTCTCCGCCACGCGCAAAGGGGTGATTGCCTCTGCCGATAAATCGGCAACCCACACATCATAAAATCCGAATCCCATATCGGGATTTTCTTCTATCCACGATACATATTGCCCATCGGGGGATAGGGCAATGGCGAATAGCTCGCGCCGTTCATCAAATATCACAGAATCATTCTGTGGTATGGTGTAGGGACGCAATACATCGCGTCCTATACCCCTTGTGGACGGCATATATGCCGTCCCTACGCCCCATTGCATGGAAAAAACAGGTGTATTTGCCCCCTCTCCACAAACGGTTGGGGTGCATTTTATCCATAATTGATAGTCCCCGTTGCGTGGGTCAAAGGTGGATACGGCGATTTTTTGGGATAATTCAGATGCCGAATACCCAATAATGGCGGGTGCAGAAGCAAGTTGTGTCGTGTCGGTGTCATCGGTAAAAAACAGATAATACCCCGCCTCATCTATTCCACGATACAGCCAGCCATCGGCAAACGGGGTGAATAAATCGGCGTACATCGCGGGACGGTCAAGCACGATAGCGGTGGCATCATCACCATTTATCGGCACATGCCATAGTGTGTTTCCATCGCTAGATAATATGGCATCGCCGTCTGCCGTCCATGATGGATTGCCCACCCCACCCGCATGGAGGTCTATTGTCTCGCCAGAATCTAAATCGGTGAGCATGAGGCGCATCGCCATATCGAAACGGGCTTCATAAGCCACATAACGCAAATCATCCCGAAACGCCGCACCACTTTTATACCCATACACCCCAAAATCGGCGGGGATAGCGCGATACTCATCGGTAGCGGGGTCATATATCCCAAACTCGCTATCCGTCACAACACCGATGCGTCCCAAATCATCCACCACAGGGTCATAGCACGCCTCTGGACAGGTGAATAACGGTATGTGTGTATCGGTGGCGGGGTTGTATGCGATGATGGTGCGCGTGGTGCTGTTGATATAAATGAGGGTGCTTTGTATGTTTAATTCATCCGCGCCGATGGGTGTATACGACAAAAATGCCCATAGGCATATTGTTGTGATGGTGATAGCAATCGTGTGCATGGTATTTTATAATTCCTACAACGGACGGTGATGGTTATTGGTCAATAAAGACGGTATAAAACATTTTTTAATCTATGGTGGCTAGTCGCGCTTTGCGCTAATCCGCCGGGACGATTAGCACGTAGTGCGTATTATCGTCCCTATACCGCGCCATTTACATATTGTCCAATCTAATTAAATGATGGACAAGCCTTATTACCCAATCTCTACCACCGCATGGCTGAGTGCCACATCGCCCCGTTCTTTGACTTTGGTTTGGAAGGCGATATGGGTATCGTCTAGCTTCCACATCTCGGTGATGAGCGTTTCGGATGGAAAAACGTGCTTAGAAAAACGGGCGCGGATACTCTTGAACTTATTCACATCATATCCACAAAAATGCTTGAGGACAGCACGCCCCGCAAACCCAAATGACGATAGCCCGTGCAAAATCGGACGGTCAAAACTGCCGATTGCCGCCATCATCGGGTCGGCATGGAGTGGATTTATATCCCCCGATAGCCGATAGATAAGCGCCTGAATGGGGAGTGTGGCTTGTTCTTCTACCGCATCTGGGGCGCGGTCTGGGATGGTAAAAATCGGCGCAGATGTGCCACGTTCACCACCAAACCCACCCATGCCCCGAATGAACATCGAAGATTCTTGAAACGCGACTTTTTCGCCTAAATCGTCAAAACTTTCCACATGAGTAACGACCAGCATCCCACTGCCTTTATCAAAAATATTGGCAATTTTCATGTGGCTGGTGATGGTCGCGCTGGCGGGGATGGGCTTAAAAACCTGCAAATATTGTTCGCCATGCACCAACATCATGGGGTTAAATTCGATGGGACCCATTTTGCCACTGATGAGTTGCTCTATCATCTGGGTGGTAAAAATCACGGGATAGGTGGGCAATACTTTGAATCCCTCCATGTGTAATTCATACACAAATGGCAATTCATCGGCGTTCATGGGGTTTGCACACGCCCCCACGCCCAACGCATACAGGCTCACATCGCGCGGGGTATACGTAAAGACGAAGGTGGGTTGTGGTGAAACAATCGCCTCTTGGACTTGCTCTAAGGTGACAGACATTTTTTATATACTCGCTTGGTTAATAAAGATTATTTGTCCCTTTATTATACCGCGCCACCGATTCAAAACCGATGGTTATTCACCTTTGAAACCTAGCGATTGGCTTAGGGCGGACATACGCGCCTTATGGCGCTATTACCGCCCTTACACTGCTCAAAAATGCTGTGTGCTGTAATGGACGACATACGCTTTGCTAGTCGTTCACATCCCTGTTACCAAACTCATCGCTAATAGCGCAAAACGGCGGCAACAGGCAAATCGGTTGGCATTTCCTCTTGATTCAACATATAGACATGTCCATCTTTTTGCAGGGTTTG
>DAOTUO010000077.1:0-3055 GCA_034436595.1 Anaerolineae bacterium
CGATGGTTTTACGCATGTAAAAATCCCTCCATGCAAATTTCAACTATATTTGCTATCAGTATAAACTGCATAGAGGGGTTATGGCTATAAAGAATTACGAAAAATTTATGGTAGAAGATGGTGATTGTGCCGTGTCACTTATTTTGATAACACGGCACGATGAAAGACTCATGGCATCGGTTCAATCTGTACCGAATCCAACGCAATGCCCAACAACCGCTCATCTTCTATGCCAAAATCATAGGGAAATGTAATACGGTCGGTTTGAAAGATTAAATTAAGTGATGGCTGATTGAGCATTGAACCATCTAACTCACCCACAAAGCGCGTATCATCTATACGCTCAAAAGTGTCTATTGGCATATCATTAATGTTCATTTGCAAACTTTGTAGCACCGATTCACTAGATGATGCAAAAACAGAAACCGTTATACGATACGTTTGTTGTGTATCAAAATGTCCATCGGGAATATAACTAAACATAACCGATGCAGTCGGTGTGGAAGTCCACCCAACGGTTGTATTGCTATCTGACTCAAATTCATGAAAACCTTGTGTCTCGAATATTGACCTATTTTCATCCTCCTCAGAAAAATCAAAAAAGAGATTGCCCACATCAAATAGAAAAAGTAACATGGGGCTTGAAGCGATTATGGTAGAGGGATACTCACCATCTATAATGGTTGGGGAACACTCTATCTGTGTCGCTTGAATATGATGGGTTGCGGTAATATCGAGGCGAATCACCCGATAGAACCCAAGTCCTTGCACAGTTTGACATAATTCTGGATCTGCGAGGTGAGTTGGATTTGACCACCCCGTATTTATATAAGCACTCAATACATATTCATTGAACCCTTCACAGGTATCTATAGGCATTCCTTCTACCATCGCTATCCCCGTTACAGCAGGTGCCATGTATGTATCAAACAGACAATCTCCGCCCCAATAAAATAGGTTATCTTTGGGGATATACAATAATGTTTGGGCTTTTTCTTTAAGAGGCAAACTTGCTAATTGCTTAAAAATATCGCTTTGTGCGTACCGCCCATTTGAGATAACATCCTGTAAATTTTTTGACGATAAAGATGGGTAATTGTCGATAAGCGCATCATAAATCTGAAGATTCAATCGTAACAAGTTGGTGAATATTATTGCGTAATTGTTGACCAATATCATAAACAAGAAGAGACTCAATATACCAAGTCCAGCCTGTGTCATCCCAACATATCTTAAGCGCCACACACGGCGCAACGATGTACGGTTATGCGAGAAAAATGTTGTGCCAATATGAGGAATGAGCGCCAACAACATACCACTGGCGACCCAATATTGCACATCAGAGAAAAAACCAGCACCCGCCCAAGGAATGTTGATAAACATGCCCGGTAATGCCCCACCAAATGCGACTATGACCAGTAACTCGGCATCTATCATCCGATGAGAGGCGATTGCAACCCATAAATCACCTAGTGTGCGGATTTTTAATTCATAGACACGAAATGAGACATAAACAATAGTAAAAAACAGGTATGTTAATAACCAAAAGAGAATATTTGGTAATCCAACATAATTTTTGATAAATGACAACGATTCAACTGTGGCGAAGTTGCCTCCAACTCCTGTAGTACGATATGTCCAATATGACAAAATAACTGCAACCATAAAACCAATTAGGACGATAGGCGAGCGATATAATCGCATTTTGATGAAGGCATAACCATAGGCGCACATAAATACAAATAAAACCGAGATTTTTGTAAACCCCAATATCACAGCTAAAATAGGTATTATAAAAAGGATAGCAATTATCTCTGTTCTGCCAATCTTTTGCGTGGATAAATTAAGCCGTGAGATAACCGCAACAATACAATCGAGGGTTATAAACAATAACAGTAGCGCCAAAAAATAAGATTCACTACTGACATACCTATCCCATAAAATGCCAAGCGACAATTGCATCTGATAGGGAAAAACACTTATCAACATCAGCGTCCATGCTGTAAAAAACCATCGTTCATCACTAAGCAGGCGCGTGGGGGCGCTTAATCTGAGGCGTAACCGACACCCAAACAATGCCATTACATATAAAAACAATGGGTAAAACAAAAGTGGGAGCATCTGATAAAATTCTAAAACACTGACCTCAGTCACTTGAGATAATGCCCCAAATAACCAATGACTGCCATAGTGATAAGAAATATACGGTATACCATGTAGCCCTGTGCTGGCGTGATTATAGGTAAGCATGACATTGGCAATATTGATGTGGAAAATGGTATCTAAGCCATAGGGAGCAACTACCGAACTTTCCATAAATAGCGGGTTAAGATAAGTTGCACCATGTGGTTTAAAACCCCACACGGCACTGGCTAAAAATAACCCAACTATCAAGCCTGTTATAAGCAATTTGATATGCCATAGAATTGACTTAAAGCGTAATATCTGTATCAAAAAGTTTATGAGCAGAACGATTCCCAACGCGCCAAAAAGTGGATATAAGCTAAAACCAATGATAGGTGTTAACTTTCCCGCAAATGCCAATAGCATCAATGCACCTAATACGATGATGCCATCGCTATTAAGCCATGTTTCGGCATGTTTCCAACCTAACACACGATATAGTGTATGATAGCCAAGCGGAGCAAGTAAAACAAAAAAAGTTATTATCAAAATTCGGGTGATAGGCAAAAAGTCGGTATCTACTCCTGCCCGTGTTGCCATATAGATAGCCCAAAAAACGAGCGAGACAATCATGCAGAAGGTTGTTATGGTTAACCGCGCATCCAACCAATAGACTTTATTATCCAGCACAGGTGTTTTTGGAGATATATCTATAGACACAAGGATTTCCTCAATAAGACGCTTTTTGAAATGGGAATAGATGGGTCATAATAACACATAAGATAGTAATTTTTAATAGAGATGAATTTGTCAAAAATTTTCCCACTACCCCATTTTTGCGATTTTCGTCATAATATAGATGTTCGTTCTGAACAAAATACATATCCAATCATACGAGGAGGTGTGACCGTGGTTGTGGGTCATCAAAAAC
>DAOTUO010000078.1:0-4897 GCA_034436595.1 Anaerolineae bacterium
CGATGGTTTTACGCATGTAAAAATCCCTCCATGCAAATTTCAACTATATTTGCTATCAGTATAAACTGCATAGAGGGGTTATGGCTATAAAGAATTACGAAAAATTTATGGTAGAGGGTACACAAATAATACCTGTGTAGGATAATCAGATTCTCCACAGGTGATATTTGTCGCCATCAGGGTCATATCGGTGGTGGTATCAAGGCGAATAGCCTGTTCAAAGCCTAATGATTTTACTGTTTGACATAATTGGGTAGTGGTCATCTGTGATAGGTTATTAATCCCTTCATAGAGACTATAGCCATACCCCTCTACCGGACAACCTTGCTGGATATTCCCCTCAACCATCGCTATACCTGTGATAGCAGGCGCGGCTAAGGGTATGATATGACACGGCATCCACCCCCAATAGGCAGTATTTTCTTTGGGGATATAAACCAGTGTGTTGGATTTTTGTGCCATAGGCAATTGTGCCAATTGACGTAATGCTATGAGGGTGATGTAATTAGTATGAATACGCCTATCACCTTCATTCACCACTGACAACGGTATCGGTTGGAATACACCGTCAAAATGGGGCATGATTGGAATCTGATTTTGGGCGATGGTTTGGCGGATACTCACATTGGTCAGCACCATATTGGCAACCATGTGAGTGATGTTAATCAATAAAAATATGCACAAAAATAAGGTGATAATGGTCACGACCACACCTATCCCCATTTTGTTGATGAGGTGCAAACGCGGAGAACGTATCCATCCCCATAAGCGATGCTGTGACATAAATGGTGATATAAATGCCAGTAGCAAACCAATGGCTATCCAGTGTTGTACATCAGAAAAATAACCAGCCGTCCATGTGGGAATATCCAACACCATCCCCGGAAACAACCCACACAGCATGATTATCAGCAACAGTTCAACATCTATCAACCGATGCGATGTCCATGCCGTGCGCCAGTCTGCCCATGACCGCAATTTCATGTCATAGAGGCGCATCGCCATATAGACCAACAAGAAAAAGGCAAACATCACAAACCATATCGGGATATTGGCAAAACCCACATAACGGGTGATATAAGCAAATGGCTCAACCTCGACAAAATTACTCACTTCAACAGTGCGATATGTCCAAAATGACACGCCACACGCCACCCCAAACCCAATCAGCATCACCACAGACCGATACCATCCCAGTTTGATGAAGGCATAGCCATAGGCGCACATGAATACAAATAACACCGATATTTTTAGAAACCCAATCAGCACGGCTATGGCGGGTATAACCAAGAAAATGGCGATGAGGTCAATCGATGTAGGCACTTTTTTGAGGCTCTGAACCCGTTCTATCACGATCAGAATCATATTCATCAAGATAAATAATACGGTCAATGCCAATAAATACGACTCGCTACTGACATATCTATCCCACAAAATCCCCACATTCAATTGGTTATAATAGGGAAAAACGCCAATGAGTCCGATGGGCAAAAATAGCCACACCCATCTATCCTCACTCAGCAAGCGTGGGATGCCAAACCACAAGCGCAAACGACAGCCAAACAGCATCAGCGCATAAATAAATAAGGGATAAAACAAAATTGGCTGGATTTGATAAAATCCCAAAATATCCACATCAATCAATTGGGATAACCCACCGAATAACCAATGGCTGGCATAATGATAAGCCAGATATGGCACCCCATGAAGCCCTGTGCTGGCTTGTTGATAGGTGAGCATCATATTGGCAACATCGGCATGAAATAGGGTATCGAGTCCTTTGGGTTCTGCGACCAATCGCTCCATAAATAGCGGATTGAGATACGCCGAGCCATGTGGGGTTAATCCCCAGACTGCACTCGCCAAAAATATGCCGATGCCCACCGCCCCAAGTGCCATTTTGATACGCCACCATACCGACTTAAATCGTAGCCACTGCATGGCGAATATGGCTAAAAACAAAAAAAACAGCAAACCAATTATCGGATGTAGGCTAAAGCCGATGATGGCGCTCATTTTGCCCATGAGTACCGCAACGATTACCGCCATGAGCATGATGAAGCCGTCACTATTGAGCCATGTATCGGCGTATTGCCACCCCAATCGGCGCTGAAGTGTCCGATACCCCACTGGAGACAATAAAATAAACCCCGTCACAGAAATAAATCTGAGCATGGGCAAAAGCGCCACATCAAACCCCGTCCGCGCCCCGATATAAACCCCCACAAATACCCCTGCGATACACAAGCAGAAGGTGGTAATAGACAAACGAGCATCTTCCCAATAATGACGGGTATTTTGTGATGTGGGATTTTTGGGTATCAACGATTGATTGCTCCATAATTGCTCATGCGGGTTTCTGCTGTGAGTATAACCCGCATGGGGGGGTATGGCTATAAAGAATTAGGAAAAATTTAGAGCCGATTATGCTATGATAGAGAAAACCGACACATACTTTAGGGATATAAATCATGCTAAACCGTATTTGCCTATTCATCATCACTTTTGCATTTCTGAGCATCACCCACAACCCTGCCACCATCGCTCAAGCTGACCAACCAGCACCTGATTATCCTGTCATCACACCCTATAACATCATCCAAATCAAACAACTCAAAGTATTTGGCGAAGGACTCATCCGTGATGTGATTTTTTCGCCAGATGAGCAATATGTCGCCATGTCTAGCAGTGTAGGGATATGGCTTTATGCGGTGGATGACCTCACAACCCCTATTCGATTATTCGGGAATTATGCAATAGATGTCACCCATGCCCTTTTTAATGCCGATAGCACCCGCTTATATGGTGGTATATATGGTGGGTCAGTGTATGTTTGGGATGTAGCAGGTGGTGAATTATTATTTGAACTCCATCTATCTGAAAATCGGCATAACATCAACGAATTGCGTCTTTCTGATGATGAACAAAATTTATATGTGATTTCATCTTATTTAGATGTATGGAATCTTAACACCCATCAGCCAGAGCAAACCCTTGACTTAAACGCCTTTTCAGATAATAAGCCAGTATTGAGTCCGGACGAAAAATATACTCTTATGCACCGAAATGGGGGGGAATATTATTATGATAAAGAAAATTTTGATTTTGTCTCTTCAACCACAATCGTATTCAGCGTTGAAACGGGGTTGCCTTTATATGAAATAAGAGAAGAAGGCTTATACCTTTATAATCCTCAATTTGACGAGACAAGTTCAAAAATCGTTGGTATTCTGGATTATGCAAATTGGGCGATTGGGATATGGGATGTTCAATCGGGCGATTTACTACATATTATCGGCGATGATAGGATGGGATATAAAGAAAATCTTACTTATGTAAAACCACATGAGCAATCATTCTCTAGTTTAGCACGCGCCATCCTAAGCAAAGACCAATCGAAAGCCATATTCTTTCATCAATCAGGGGCTGTTTCTGTATGGGATATTGCAACAAATACAGAATTGAGAGAATATGCTTTCTCAATCAACGAAATTGCAAATGAACATAGCTCTTTTAAGCCTTATGAAACTATACGTTTTAATAATCCCGCAAATGAAGAAATTATAAGAGCATTTATTGAAGAAGAAGAAATTTTATATAAAACACCATTTCATTTTGAAGGGAGTGGTTTTGAATCTTCTATCGTGATTAGTCCCAACCGTACATTCTTTGTATCTCAAACGAATGGTTATATACCTTTATATGTTTGGCGAATTGAAACAGGTGAGTTAGTTTTTAGGATTGCTGTAGATGAAAACTGTTATGTAGGAAATGCAGGAATATATGGTTTCTCGCAATTAAGTTTACAAAATTCTCGTATTGTCCATTATATTGGAAATAATGTGTGTATATGGGATGTAGAAACGGAGCAATTAATAAGTAAAATCCCTACATATAGGCAATTTCAGGGTATTAATCCATATACGCTAGACACACAACATTTTGTCACAATTAATACATCACAATTAGAGAGTCATTATTCAAATAAGATATTAATATGGGACTTAGAAACAAATACCAAAATTCAAGTAGAATCAAATCTATCAGGTTATTTTGATATTGCCACATTTAGCCATGATGGAGATTATCTTTCTGCGGTTATTGGTGGGTATATTTATGTTTGGGATACTAAGACAGGTGAAAAAATTAATCAAGCAGATGTAAGAGAAATCGAATTCCCAGAAAGTTTGGTTTTTAGCCCAGATAATGAATTTATCGCTATTGAAGGCGCAAAAAACATAATAGGTGTCTACGATATTCTTATTTATTGGGATTACAAAAATGGAATCAAACAAATAGTTCCAGATGTGAGTTATATCGTAGATTTGAAATTTAGTCCAAATGGCGATTATATTTTAACCAGCACCTATACTGGCGTAGCACTTTGGGATTCAAAAACTGGTGAACTTATTTATGAGCTTTATAAAAGAAGTAATAGCCCAATGGCCATATTCAGCCCTGATGGGTCATATTTTGCAATTTCACATAATAACGGATTCGACATCATCGAAACAGAAACAGGCGAGATGCTATATTCATTTGGCATTGGAGATATATCTTGGCTCGATTTTAGTCCATCAGACGAGATGTTGATGGTGGTACAAGATAAAACGATTCAATTTTGGGATGTATTTACGATGGAAAATTTATATACCATCCAAACACCTTCTATCATTAATTCAGCAAAATTTAATGAGGATGGCAATCTCATTATCACAGAAATGCGAGATGGCACAATTCGGCTGTGGGGTGTCCCTACCCCATGAGATGAATTTGTCAAAGATTTTCCCACTACCCCATTTTTGCGATTTTCGTCATAATATAGATGTTCGTTCTGAACAAAATACATATCCAATCATACGAGGAGGTGTGACCGTGGTTGTGGGTCATCAAAAAC
>DAOTUO010000079.1:0-13309 GCA_034436595.1 Anaerolineae bacterium
GCATCGCTTATAAAATTTGCGATAAAAACAGCTTGGTGCGCTCGTGTTGTGGGTCTACAAAGAAATGTTCTGGTGTACCCACTTCCACAATTCGCCCGCTATCCATAAAAATTACGCGGTCTGCGACTTCTCGTGCAAAGCCCATTTCGTGGGTGACGACAATCATCGTCATGCCACCACGCGCCAATTCTTTCATGACATCTAGCACTTCTTTCACCATCTCTGGGTCGAGTGCGCTGGTCGGCTCATCGAATAGCATGATTTTGGGATTCATCGCCAACGCACGGGCAATCGCCACCCGTTGTTGCTGACCACCCGACAGTAGCCCCGGATATTTATTGGCTTGTTCTGGAATCCCCACCCGCGTGAGCAATTGTAGCGCGACATGCTCGGCTTCTTGGCGCGGACGACGGCGCACATACCGTTGCGCGAGGGTGATATTTTCTAGCACCGTCAAATGCGGGAATAAATTAAACGACTGAAACACCATGCCCGTCTCACGCCGAATTGCACCAATATTGGCGAGGTCGTTGGTGAGTTCAATGCCATCTACGATGATAGTCCCCTCCTGATGTTCTTCTAGGCGGTTAATACACCGAATGAGTGTCGATTTTCCAGACCCAGAGGGACCAATGACCACGACTACCTCGCGTTCTTTGACCTCCATATTAATTTCTTTTAGAGCCTGAAAACTCCCAAACCATTTATTGACATTCTGACACTGAATCATTGGCGCACCAATCGTATGTTGGGGCGCTAGGGTGTCTATAGTGGCTTCTTCCATAATCAATTCACCTCATGATTTACAATATTCTCACGTTTGTCGTGCATTTATCCCCATCCCACTTTTTGGAGAGGAAGCGTGTACGGACGTGCTTCTGCACGTCCATAGGGGCTATATCACTATGTACGGCGTGTACTACCAGACCCACTCGCTTCTAGCAAGCGACTCACATACGCCATGACATAACTAAACACAAAATAAATCAGCGTGATAAACACCAGACCCTCTGCCCGTGTGCCAATAAATTCGGCTTGCACAGTCATGATGCTCACAAACCCTGTGAGGTCGGTTAGCCCCACAATCGCTACCAACGAGGTATCTTTGAATAGGGCGATAAACTGCCCCACCAACGCAGGGATGACCGCCCGCAATGCCTGTGGCAAGGTGATAAGAAAGACCGTTTGCCAACCCGCCAAACCCAATGCGCGGGCGGCTTCGTTTTGCCCTGGTGGGAGCGATTGCAACCCGCCACGCACATTTTCTGCCAAATATGCCGCGCTAAAGATAATCACCGCTATCAGCGCACGCACCGTCCCCGGAATTTGGGTGAAGGCGGGGTTAATGAGGGGAATCATCAATTGCATCATAAATAGCACCGCGATAAATGGCGAGCCACGCACCAATTCGATATACAGCGTACAACCATATTTAATCGCGGGTAACTTACTACGCCTGCCGAGTGCCAACGCCACCCCAATGGGGAACGCCACAATAATGCCAAAAATCGTTAATACCATCGTCAACAACAACCCACCCCACCGCCGTTGGTCGCTAGATGCCATAAACCAATCGGCATAATCGCCATTGAGGTCGAGCGTATCGGTTTGAAGCAGTATTTTTGGCACAATGATGAACGCGATTAACAGCACCCCAACGATGAAAAAATTACGCCGTACCACGGGAATATCCGCCGCGCCATAGGTCGCAGACCCCGCCATCAACGCCAAAAATGCGGGCAGAAAAATCAGCAGGTTCACAAGAGGCAACAATCCGATGCCATATTGGGTATCAAATACAAAAAACGGCAATAAGGTTATGCCCACTGTAGCGATGAGAAGCACCCCAATTGAGAGAAGACTTGTACCAAAATAGTTGCCCATATAAAACATAAACAGCACAAATAACACACTGGAGATTGCCAGACTGCTATTAAACAATTCTGGAATACTTACACCAGAAGCCATAATCCAGATGAACGGCGGGAGCAAAATCATGGCATACGCCGTCATGCGGTTGGCAAATTTTTGCGAATTGAGCCGTTTGAGGAGTGCCACAAACCAATACCCAGCGACACCCGCTAGGAGCAAAATTGCCATGCCCACACTCAATTTTTCTAAAAATGGTGCCAGATACACCCGTAAATAGGTGTCTAATGGGCGACTACCGCGATATTGGTTGTTGACGATGTTATAAAATGTGATTTCTTCGTCATCTATACTCGGTAAGGTCTCGCTCACCTGAAAATTATCGGTCATGCGGATATAGGCGCTGGCAAAACCCGTTGTCACCGCCCCATCTTCGCTTTCTGCCAGTGCTGTACTGCGGATAATGGGATAGATGCCTTTTACCGCCAAAATAACGATGCCTTCTTCGGCTTCTGGCACATCCATCTGCAAGATATACCAGCCATCTTGTGGCAAGACAAATGTGGCACTATCGGCATCGGATGCGAGTCTCACAGGGGAAGAAAGCGCCTCTGCGGTCGCACCAACTAACACCGTCACCGTCACGGTGGGTTGCCCCAATTGGTAGGTCTCTACCACAGACGGGGTAATCTCTATTCTGCCTAGCTCTGCTTCGCGCTGGGTGCGTTGATTTTGGGTGAAAATGGGGATATCACCCGCGCTATCACGCGCCAATAAGTCGCGTAGTTCTGCCTCGCGTGCCAGCGCCGTCTGACGGTTGATGGCGGCGGTACGCATGAGATTTGTGCCAGAATCCATAAACCCATGTAGCCCAACCAATGCTTCATCGGTTAGGATAAGGTCGTTTGCCCTGCGTATGGTGATTTCTTCGCCCGCCTTGCCGGTGAATGCCAACTGCGACGGTGGCGTTTCTAATGCAGAGCCAACCGCGATGCGTCCCGCAGTCGTAGCCACAAACGCCTCTGGCATGGGGATGAGCGCAACTATCACCACAGGCACAATAAACAGTAGTATCAAAAGCGACACCACCGTTATTGTGGCAAGGCGCGAAATTTTCCGAATCCACACCGCCACCGCCATACCACAACAAAATACGGTGACAATTGTGGCAATCACCACCCGCCACTCATAGATTGCCTCATAGCGACCGAGCATGAATTGGCGAAAATTAAACGAAACAGACCACCAATTGGCGCTGTTTATCGCCCACAGCACAAATGATGCTGTTATCAGAATGGCGATGGTGATGCCCGATATGGTCAAAAAGACATCCATCCATGTCTTAAACAAATTTTGACGTATCCAAGCAATTGCACCGACCTCTAAAATCGGCGCAGGACGCGCTTTGACATCATCGTTATAAACAACCGTCTTAGACTCTATACCACTATTGGAATCGCTCATGTGTTGTGTATCCCTCTGATTAGCGTGTCTTGAGCTGGAATCGGCTATTGATAATATTCATCACCACCGAAATAAACAAGCTCATGGTTAAATAAGTCACCAAAATCATGGTAAAACCCGTGACAGACTGCCCCGACTGATTCATCATCGTCTGCCCCACCTGATAGGTATCGGCAAAGGCGACAGCGATCGCCAGACTGCTATTTTTTGCCAAATTGAGGTATTGATTGCTCAATGGTGGGACAATCAGACGCAGGGCTTGTGGCAACACCACCAGTCGCAAGGTCTGTGAGGTGCTAAGTCCCATGGCACGCGAGGCTTCTAGCTGACCATACGGCACAGCCTGAATACCCGCCCGCACAATTTCGCCAATGAACGCCGATGTATAGACCACCAGCCCCAAGAGCAAGGCGATATATTCTGGCGAGATAAGCGTGCCTATATCAAACCGAAAACGTCCGCGTTCTGGCATACTGGCGAGGACGGGACGGGTGGTAATTTCGACCTCTTCCCGAAAGCCAATCTCACCCGCTTCTCTGGCTTGTGCCACATTGATGGTCTGGTTATCAAACACAATCTCAGTCGGTTCTGGCTGACTGCTGATAATCACCCACCCTATTCCACCAATCACGATGAGGATGAGCAAACCATATAACCCCGATGGAATGAGCCGACCGGTACGCTCTGCATAAGCCGATAAATACCGATAGACCGCATACCCAATTGCCGCGCCCACCAGCAAAATAATCAGCCATGTCTGAAAGGTGTTGGTGGTGGCAAATTCTGGAAATACAAACGAGCGCCGACTAATATACGCCGCAGGCAATAATTCCCACCACACCACACTAGTCGGGATAGCCCCGCTACTCACCAATATGGTAATGATTCCAGTCACGACCGCCTGACCAACCGCCACCAACCCAATGCCGAGTAATTGTCCACGTCCAGAGGCGCTAATACCCTTATTGCGCGAGAATGCCATAAGCCCTACGCCGATAACAGCCGTCCCTATCACAATAGGCGTGCTTGCCCCCAGCACCGCATAGGCTAATTCGACCAAGACCGCCCCCACCAACACACCTTCAGCAGTGCGATAGGGCGTGATTCGCCGTCGAACAGCGATTAGCGCGATGACCAATAGTATCGGATACACCAACATTCGCAACGGAAGCACAAAAATGCCCTCTGCTGGTAGGGTAATATCGTCTAGGGGCAAGCTAAACATCACCACAAAATACCAAAAGATGAGTTGCACCAAAAGCGGTGTATTCCGTATGATTTCAACATAAGTGCGCGAAATTGTGCGTATAAGCCAATTTCGGCTTAACAAGAAAATCCCCAACAAGCAACCGATAATGGTCGCCAAAAATAACCCCGCCAAGACAATTCGCAGGGTGTTCATAATCCCCACCGAAAAAGCCTCGCCATAATTGTTGCTAGGGGTATACCAATTGGGTTTTTCTGAAATATCAAACCCAGCGCGGTTATTGAGGAAGTCAAAAGAGGGAAAAAGATTGCGCGATGCCAATGTTGCAGAGATATTTGACCACAGAATAAACAACGTGGAGATAAAAATAATCACAAAAAGGATTTGTGTGATGGTCTGCAAAACTTGTGAATTCCGTAAAATCGCGGGTGGTTGAATACGGATTTGCTGTCGAGGAGGGTTTACATCCATGAATAGTGCCTCTTTACAATAGTATTGTTTGCCCATCCAGATAAAAAATCGCTTGGAGATGAATTGTTACCCCACCCACCAACCCCCTCCCCACGCGGTGGAGAGGGAAACGGACGCGATATATCACGTCCCTACAAACCCATCTTAGAATGGGTTTCTCCCCCTTTATCCACGCTGTAGGGACGGCATACATGCCGTCCACAGGGGATAAGGAGGCTGGGGGATAGGGGCTGTTAAAATTGTGTCTTAGCGGAATGGTGGCGAATAGAGCAAGCCACCTTCTGTCCAGAGGGCATTAAGGCTTCCTTCACGTACCAAACCCAATGGGGCGAGGTTGCGTTCATAGATTTCACCATAATTGCCAACTTGACGGATGACAGTGACGATAAAATCATTTGGCAGACCCAAGTAATTACCAGAGTCGTTGTTTTCCAGACCCAAGAAACGTTGAATGGAGGGGTCGGTGTTGGTGAGGAAGTCATCAATATTGGCGCTGGTGATGCCAAATTCTTCGGCTTGAATCAGACCAAAGACTGTCCATGAGACAATTTCTGCAAATTGGGGGTCAGATTGTGAAGACAGGGGACCCAGTGGTTCTTTACTGAGGGTTTCTGCCAAAATCACATGGTCGGCTGGGTTTTCTGCGTTATTAAAGCGGAACGCCGCCAAACCACTCTTGTCGGTTGTCCAGCTTTCGCAACGACCAGCGGCATAGGCTTCCCAGGTGCTATTGGCATCTGCCAACACGAGAATTTCAATATCCAAACCCAAATTGGTGATGTAGTCGGTGATATTCAATTCGGTGGTTGTCCCAGATTGAACACAGACGGTACTACCATCGAGTTCTGCAAAGGTGGTCACACCCAAATCGGCACGGGTCATGATACCTTGTCCGTCATAGAAAGTGACAGGTCCCCAAATAACACCCCAATCCACATCACGGCTGAGTGTCCAGGTGGTATTGCGCGACATCACATCAATTTCACCACTTTGAATGGCGGCTTGGCGTTCTGCGGCGGTTAATGGGCGGAAGGTCACGGCGCTGGCATCACCCAAAACGGCGGCGGCAATCGCACGGCAAATATCCACATCGAAGCCACTATATTCACCCGTCACAGGGTCTTGAAAGCCAAAACCCGCAACAGAGGCGTTGGCACCACAAATCAGTTCACCACGGTCAAGGATGGCACGGGTGACTGGACCGACTTCACGTTGTTGGGCAATGGCGACACCGCTCAACATGACCAATAATGCGAGGCTGATAGCCCCAGTTAAGATACGTATTGGTAAACGAAACATATTTAGCTTTTCTCCTTTATTACATTTATAGGCAAAAAGTTAACCTGTCGCAGAGTATAACATATAACAGATAATTCGCAAAAATTTGATAAATGCCCCTTTTTTGCTTCACAGTATTTTAATATAGGTTATTTTGCACAAACCATCCGTTTTTTGGCGCTTCAAGTTTGCGTTATACTTAGAAACTGTTAAGGGTTTGTTTATACATTGCAAAAATTCATCCTTAGTCCGTTTATATCATCACGAATTGACTTATATTTTTTAATATATTATTAAGGAACAAATTGATTGCTAGGGTGTACTGGCAGTTGTTGAATGGCAAAATATCATCATTTAAGGACGCGATAATGTCAGTTAGTAAATAAAGACGGTGGAAAAATATTTTTTATGCTATGGCTGGCATACGCACTGCGTGCTAGTCAGCCAGTACAATTCTGTCCATTTTGAAGGATGTACTGGCTAACTAGAGCCGTAAGGCTCGTATGTCAGCCACAAAAAATACGCCGTATTAAAAAACTAACCTGCACTATCACATCCCTACAACCACCAAACCGATTATAGGCGTTTATGGATGATATACATGCCATCCTAAAATGTCCCTATAACCACCGATTTGGGATGACAACACAACCTAACAATCAAAATAAGCAACAAATTGTTTTAACGCTATTTTTAAGAAAAGAGAGACTTCATGGAAACACACAGAAAAATACGTTTTCTTGGCTTATTGCTATTGGCAATGAGTCTTTTATTCGTTGGGCAGGTTGCGCCAACACAAGCCGCCGCCAACGACAACAATGTCGAATGGGGTGGTTTGGGGCATGATAGCCGTGACCCACTCTATCGCAGTCCATCGGGCGCAGTCACCACTGGCACGCCCATTCGCCTCCGCCTACGGGCATTTGATAACGACCTCACCAGCGCCTCTGTGCGCGTTTGGAACGACCGCATCAATGTGTCTACGGTCTATCCGATGACACGGGTGGCGGGGAATGTGGTTTTTACCAGTGACCCCAACGCCTACGAATTTTGGGAAGTCACCCTACCCGCCAGCGCCCTCCCCACCGTGTATTGGTATCGGTTTATCGCCAATGACGGAGGCTCTGTTGCCTATTATGAAGATGATGGTGCGCGGACAGGTGGCTGGGGGCAAGCCTTTGCGGGTAGCCCCGATAATAGCTGGCAATTGACCATCTATGATAGCGGATTCACCACCCCGTCATGGGTGCAAAATGCGGTGATTTATCAAGTTTTCCCCGACCGTTTCCGCGATGGCGTACCCGCCAATAACCCTAGCGCGGGCGAATTTTTCTATGGCAATTACGACACAATCTATCGCTCCAATAATACCAACTGGAACACCCATATCTGTGACCCAAGAGTCGCAGTCGGCAGTAGTTCTGTGTGTTCTGGTGCCTATAGCCAAAACTTTTATGGTGGCGATTTGCAGGGTATCATTGATGAACTCGATTATATCGATGCTTTGGGTGTCACGGCGATTTACCTCAACCCCATTTTTGAATCGCCATCGAATCATAAATATGACACCACCGACTTTTTTGTCATAGATGACAATTTTGGCATACTCGCCACCTTCCAGACCCTGGTCGCACAAGCCAACGCACGCGGTATCAATATTATCCTCGATGGGGTGTTCAATCATTCGTCATCGGATAGTGTGTATTTTGACCGTTATGGACGTTGGACGGGTGGCAGTACGCCCAATGTGTTCCCCACATCCACCGTCACAGGCACAAACGATGGCAGTGGCGCATGTGAGACACTCGGAAGCACTTTCACCCCTTGGTACACCTTCTTTAATTATGGTGGTACGCCACCCGCGCCTTGTTCTGATAACCGCGATTATCCAAAATGGTTTGGCATTTTCGATAGTCTGCCCGTTTTCCAACACGATTATGGTTCGGTGCGCGATTATTTCATCAATAACGGGGTTAATTCTGTGGGACCCTACTGGATTTCGCAGGGGGCGGCTGGTTGGCGCTTGGATGTTGCGCCAGAAGTTGACCATGGGACAATCAACGACCCCAGTGATGATTATTGGGAAGATTTCCGCACCGCGCTCCATGCCATAGACCCCAATGCCTATATTGTCGGTGAAGAATGGGGCAACCCCACCTCGTGGAATCTTGGCGGGGAATGGGATGCCACCATGAATTATCAGTTTGGGGCGGCAGTCCTCAGCTTTTGGCGCGATTCCAGCTTCACCGATAACGACTTTAACGGTGGCAGTTCTGCGGGTGTCCTCAATCCCATTGATGCCAGCACAGTCAATGAGCGCCTACTCAACCTAGAAGAACGCTATGCCCCACCCGCGTTCTATGCCATGATGAACTTGTTTGGCAGTCACGACACTAACCGCGCCCTATTCTTGTTAGACCACAACACAGGCTCTAACAATACGGCGCAGTATAATAATCCCGCCTACGATTGGAGCGATGCCATCACCCGTTTGCGCGGGGCGGCGCTCATGCAAATGACGATGCCCGGTGCGCCCACGATTTATTATGGGGATGAAATCGGCTTAGTGGGTCCAGTGGCATTTGACGGGTCTGTATGGCAAGATGACCCCTATAACCGCCAACCCTATCCATGGTTAGACGAGACAGGCACACCCTATTATGCCCACCTATCTGATGTGACCGCACGCAATACCCTGTATAACTATTATGCGTTGCTCACCGGCACCCGCAACAACAACGCGGCTTTGCGGACAGGTAGCCTAGACCCCCTGTTAATGGCGGGTGATTTGTATGCCTATGGGCGTAAAATGGCGGATGATAGCAATACCGCCGTGATGATTATCAATAGCGGTGCATCGGCATCACCCGCTACGGTGAATGTCGCGGGTTATATCCCAACGGGTGCAATCCTCACCGATGCGCTCACCAGCACCAATTATACCGTCAACGGCAGTGGCGACATTGTCGTGGGGAGTGTGCCAGCGCGTGGCGGATTGCTTCTCATCCTAAACAGTTTTGCAGGTCGCCCAAGCTGTATCACCGACCTTGTGGCGGTCAGTGGCGCGGGTACAGTGGATTTGTCGTGGTCAAATGCGACCAACGCCACCAGCTATGACATCTATCGCAGTCGTCTGAGTGGTGGCGGGTATGAATTACTCACCACTGTCGGCACAAATAGCCATAGCGATATTACCGCGCTCAACGCCACCACCTATTATTATCGTGTGGTGGGCAAAAGTGCTAATCTGCTCACGAGTGAATTTTTCTGCAATAACGAAGCCACTGCCACCCCTGCCCTAGCGATTGATTGGCACGCGCTTCAGTGGCCCCCCACCATCACCCATACCGTGAGTGCGATCACACCGACTAGCACCGTTTATGGGCAGGTATATATCGCAGGTGTGACCGACCCCGCAGGACAAGCAACGGGTGTGATTGCCCAATTGGGTTATGGCGCAGAAAATAGCACCCCAGACAATACATGGACATGGTTCCCCACCACCTTTAATAGTAATTCTGGGAATAATGATGAATATCAAGGGACGATGATTGTCACTGCGACACCAGGGACCTATTGGTATACCTACAGATGGTCAACTGATGGTGGTGTCACATGGCGCTATTCGCAACTCAACCCACCAGGGGGAGATTACACATCGGGCAATGTCGGTGTGATGACCCTCAACGCCCCCGCCGATGTCACCGCGCCCGCCACGCCCACCACTTTGGCGATTTTGGCGACCAGCACCAGCTCCATCACACTCGGTTGGGATGCACATCCAAACACTGATGGCGATTTGTATGGCTTCCGTGTGTATCGTGAAAATACCGCCTCACCAGGGTATGCCCTCATCCAAACCGTGGTTGGCGCGGGTGCGGTGCAATATATTGATACGACTGTGACCAGTGGCGAGGAATATAATTACTATATCACCGCCATAGACAACAATGTCAATGAATCGGCACAGTCGAATATCGTCACTGCCACCGCAGAGGCACGCCTTGTCGCTGTGACATTCACCGCCACTGTGCCAAATCCCTCGCCAGGGACGGTGCATATCGTGGGTAACTTTAATGGCTGGAATCCGGGCGACCCCGCCTATGCCATGACACAAGTCAATGCCACCACATGGACAATCACCTTCGATATTCTGGATGAAACCAGCATCGAATATAAATATGCCCGTAGCGACTGGTTAAGGGGCGAAAAAGATACCGACGGCAATGCCGAAATTGGCAACCGTATGCTCACCGCCGCCTATGGCGTGACAGGCATACAAGCCCGCAACGATACCGTTGCCAATTGGCGTGACCCACTGGTGGTCAGCACCAACCCCGCCAATGGCGCAACAGGTGTGCCACCCGGTGCCACATTGGATATTGTGTGGAATCAGGATATGCCCGCCAGCCTAAGCGGTGTCACCGTCACAGGACCCAGTGGCGTGGTCACAGGCACATGGGCATTTAATACAGCCAGTAATACCAGCACCTTCACGCCATCTGTGGCGATGGAAATTGGGACGCACACGGTAGCGGTTATTGGCAGTGTGGATATTGCGGGTGATGTGCAACAAGTCCCCACAAATTACACTTTTGATGTCGGATTGCCTGCGGGCATGGTCGCTGTCACCTTTAGCACCACCGTCCCAAGCCATACCCCAACCGATGTGTATTTAGTCGGCGGATTTGGTAGCGCGGGGTATCCAGAATGGAATCCTGCGGGCATTTTGATGACAGAGGTCTCTCCTGATGTATGGGAAGTGACACTCATTTTGCCCGATGCGGGTTATTTTGAATATAAATACACCCGTAACGATTGGTCAAATGAAGAACGTGATGCCGATGGCTATTCAGGTGGCGGAAACCGTAATTTTACCGTTGCCGATGGTGGTGGGCAGGTTCAGACTGTGACCAATGCGGTTGGCAATTGGCGTGACCCCTATGTCATCAGCGTGACCCCTGCCAATGCGTCTATCAACAACGCACCCAATAGTGTGGTGGTCATCACATGGAATAAAAATATGCCTGCGTTGGCTGGCACATTCAGCATAAGCGATAGTGTCCCCAGTAGTGTCGCAGGGACGATTACGACTGGCACAAATAGCCATACCTTTACCCCAACCGTTGTTTTGCCAGACGGCGCGTATAGCGTTGCTGTCTCTGGTAACACCGATTGGAACGGGAATAATCAACAAGTGCCATTTGCCTCTACATTCAGTGTGAGCGCCATTGCGGGTGTTGATGTGACCTTTAGCGTCACCGTGCCAAGCCATACCCCCAGCACCGTGTATTTGGTCGGTGATTTTGGTCAGATTGGACAACCGAATTGGGTCGCCAATGGCATCGCCATGACCCCTGTCGGTGGTGATGTGTGGCAAGTGACGTTTAATGCCGTGCCTGTTGGGACGACATTTGAGTATAAATACACACGCGGTTCATTCGACTCCGTAGAAAAAGAAGCCGATGGCAACGCCGAAATTCTCGGTGGCGCAAATCGGGGGTATGTCGTACCAGGGACACCCGTCATTGCCGATACGGTTGCCAACTGGCGCGACCCGTATGTCATTTCTAGTGTACCAGCCGATGGTGCAAACCTCACCGATGGCAACACCACCATTAGCTTTACGTGGAATCAGGATATGCCAGCGACTTTAGGCGGTACATTCACCATATTAGACAGCGTGTTAAATCCGGTGGCGGGTACATTGACCTATGATAGCCCCACCGATACCCATACCTTCACGCCCACCACCCTGCCATTGGGCAATGAAGTGTATACCATCGCGCTATCGGGTAATACCGATGTGAATGGCGATGTGCAACAATTTGCCGATGGATTTAGCTTCACTGTCACCAGCGCCCTCTATGACCTCGGTGATGCAGGTAATACTTGGTATACACTCCAGTGGCCCCCCACCCTCACCCATACCGTGAGCGCAGTCATACCGACTGGCAACATCTATGGGCAAATTTGGATTAATGGCGTGACAGGTGGGCAAAACGGTGTAGACCCAACCCCTGGTCTCATCGCAGAAGTGGGTTATGGTCCCGATGGCACATTGCCCAATGACCCCGCATGGGTTTGGTTTCCAACCACATTCAACAACAATGCGGGCAATAACGATGAATACATGGGGACATTGTTACCCACCGCCGCAGGTAATTTCGATTATCTGTATCGCTATAGTGCCGATGGTGGCACAACATGGTACTATGGCGCAAATACGGGTCCATACCGCACACTAGGGGCATATAACCCCGCCGATGCAGGTCAATTGACCGTGAGCGCCTCGCCAGATGTCACCGCACCCACAGCACCCACCAATTTGGTGCTGGTGAACGCAACCGATACCCAGATTCAAATCGGGTGGGATGCTCATCCAAACACCGATGGCGATTTGTATGCCTTTGAGGTGTATCGTGATGGTGTGTTGATAGATACCATCATAGACCCTCTCGCCGTCACCTATACCGATACGACTGTGGTCACAGGCACGACTTATGCCTACACTATCGTTGCAGTGGATACCAGCTTCAATGCCTCTGCGCCATCGAATACGGTCAATGCGACTGCCACAACCGTGGTTGTGGTCGTGACACCACCCGTAGACCCAGGGAATCCCAATCCAAACCCACCCGCCAATCCCCCCGGATTAATCATCCGCTTCGAGAACAACAACAACTTTGTTGGGCGCGGGGCTTCACGGGTGTTGCAACTGCTATTTGAAAATATCAGTGGGCAACCGCTTAATGGCACGCTGGAATTGGTATTTCCACAAGGGATTATGCCGAGCAACGCCAGTTCACCGCATGGCACGCCGAGCATTGTCCAACTGATAGACGAGGTATTCTCTTTTGCCAAGCGTATGATTAACACCGAACAACAAAATACGCCCGCGCAAAATGTGGTACGTCTGAATTTTGGACAAATTGCCAATGGCGAAACGGTGACATTGAGCGTTGTTGCCACCGTAGATGCCCGCTTTACCCAACCAAGCGCCATCATTGAAGGACGGCT
>DAOTUO010000080.1:0-40424 GCA_034436595.1 Anaerolineae bacterium
ACCTCATCGGCACCGCCGAGAAAAGTTATCTTCATAGGGACTTTCCTTTTATTGAGCTATAGGGTTCTATTATAGCATATTGAATGTGGGGTATAATCAATAAAATGTATAAGAGGATTTAGACAATGGATGAGACAATCACCCTAGAAGCAATTATAACACTGGCACAAAAATTATCGGCAGTGGATAAAGTCCGTTTGGTTGGGCAATTAGCGACCACCCTTGAGGGAGATTTATACGCTTCAATTAAAACCCCTAAACAAAGTTTATTTGGGGTATTGGCAGGTATGAACATATCTATTTCAGATGCTGATATAGACGATGTACGACGCGAAATGTGGCAGAATTTTCCGCGTGAGGATATTTGATATAACTACCAAATCATACCAATTCTTGAATAAAAGTTAGCAAAAATTAACAATAAATGATAAAATATATTGGTTATTATTGTTTGACAAAAATAAAAAATAGGTTTATCATTTATAATATCTCGTAGGGTATTTGAAAATAGCTCTTAATTATCAAATACCTTTATCTTGTTTATATAAGTAGATGGGGTATATCATCTATGGCTATCTCAATGTTTATCAGTTATTCACATAAAGACAATAATGCTAAACAGATTATTGAAACATTAAATGAACGTGTTGAGCAATTAGAAATAAGACAAAATGGCACATGGGAAGGTGCAAAAGTATGGTGGGATAAACATATTCCTTCAGGAAAAGCATGGTGGAGTAATATATTAGACGAAATACAAAGTTGTACTCATTTTCTTTATATGTTATCAGATGCTTCTCTAAAATCTGAATTTTGCCAGACTGAACATTCATGGGCCAGAGAATTTAATCGGCGAATATTCTATATCAAAACCGAGAGAACAATTCGAGATCATCTCTTGCCTCGATACATTAATCGAACTCAAATTATGCCATTTAATGAAGAACCTCAGCGTAGTATTCAAATGATTATTGATGCAATATCCAATGTTCCTAATGACCCTCCAAGACCTCCAAACATTGATACAATGATACGCCCAGAATGTCCTCCGAATCCATTAGCAGACCTAGTAGAGAAAGTTTATAATTTTAACGAAAAAAATGATGGTGAATTTGTAATATATAAATTATGGCACTATATACGCTATGAAGATACATACGATGATATCATATATTTAGCAAATATAATTAAGGGGAAAATTATATCTCGTCAATATCATGATGATATTGAACTAATTTTACGGACAAACCACCCAAAACATTATAAGAGACCCCCTTCTCCTTATCGAGTAGTAAGTATATCACCATCTAAAATAGTCAAACCTGATAACATAACTCCAAATCCAACTATCAATATACCATCTGATTTAGATGAAATTGTTCGGATTGCCGATATGAAAACAGAATCGGCACAAGGTTTCATGGATTTATGGTCAAAATTACAAGAATGCTTCAAAGATGAAGATATAGACATCCTAAATCTTGTTGGACAGCTTGATTTAGATTCAGAACTTGAAGATATAAATTCCTTAGTTACAAAACTAGTTGAGGATAAAGAATTTCTGGTAAATTTTATTTCTGGTGTTTATGAGATTATTCCTAAATTTGGAAATCGCTTGTATAATGGTTGCAAACAATTTATTGGAGAAATTGCAGAGGTTAGTTGATGAAACTAACATGATGGGGTTCGTTTTATGGATGAGGAACTCAATTATCAAAAAAAAATAGAGATTTTATTAGACACCCTAGATACAAAAATTCCTGACTTTCGTAAAAAGTGTGTTGGGACATTGGTTGTTTTGTATCATAAAATAAAGTATAAAAATTCATTAGACGCTGAAACTTTAAATACAAAAAAATTAGAGGCAAAAAAAGAGTTGTCTGAATGTAATAATAGAGATTTTGCCCTTTGCCTTGTAGATAATTTAGATTACTTAGAAGGTTTTATACAGTATCTTAGTGTCTATGATGATGGTGAAGAATGCAAAGATCTTCTTAAGATTCTTAAAGATTACCGAGTAATTGCATTATCTAATCTTGCTGTTACTTGGGCTATTAATGTTAATGATTACGGAAGAATTAATAAAAACGATAAGGTTAGTACAGCTATCGAGAAGCTCTTAGACAACAGTGTTTTAATAGTTTTAGATGCACCAATATTATCTATTGTCACTGCTTCTGATATTCATAGCAAATCCCAAAATCCCACTGAGGGGATTATAAGTGATGTTATGAATAGTTCAATCACAGCCTTTGATGAAACCACCCAAATGCAAACGATACATGATTATATATGGTTAGGAACTATAGAGTATGACCAAGTAATAATCACTCGAAAAGGTGCTTTTTTAGGTATTATCAGCAAAGCAGAAACACTTGCTTGGATGTTGAAAAAAAGTTCATATAATATTCATTAACAATCTCCTACAGTTTTCTTCGTAGTAGCTTGGTTTTATGGCTCTGGTGTTTCTTCTGGAAAATAAAATTCATAATCGGGATTCGTAGACACCTTGTTCATCATCAGCAAATCCCACCACGCGGGGCGCGGATTAAATCCCGATGGCAAGGCGGCACTCTCGCCAATTCCCCACCACCATTCTTCATTGGCGGGTGTCCAATCGGGGTTTGGGTAATACAGCGCGACCATCAGACCCAGCCATGGGCGCCAATTTTCGGCGGCATAGCCATAGGCACGCGCCAGATAATCGCCTTGTACCTCTTGCGTAACAGCATACCACGCATAATCGGGGTTCACTTCGTCGGTTGTCCAGCCTGTTTCCATGATGGCAATTTGTTTGTGGGCATCGCCATTGGCAATCATCAGGGCGCGGGATCGTTCCACATTGCGAAACGCCATCCACGGCAAATCGCCCATGGGCAAATTTTGCGGGTCATCTTCGGGCGCAGACCGATAACCAGGGGCGTGAACACCCAACACATCAAAATAGGCACTTGCGCCTGCCTCATACATTTTCCATAAAAATTCTTCGTGGGGCATCACGCCTTCAATACGGGTGCCTGTGGGCGCGAGTCCCGCCGAAATAATAATCGCATCGGGGTCTGCCTCGCGGATTGCCCCGCCACACTCACGCAATACCGTCACATAGGCGCGTGGGCTTGGGGAACGTCCGCCCCATTCGCGCTCCAAATTCGGCTCATTCCATATCTGATACGCCGCAATTTGCCCCCGAAAACGGGTCGCAACCGCACGGCAATAATCTGTCAGACGCACCATATCAAACGGCGGGTCATCACTACCATACGTGCCTTCTGGCAAAACTGCCCAATCGGGGGGGGCATCGAGACGCGCCACCACCTGAATCCCTTTGGTAGATAGGTCGCGCATCATATCATCTGCCAAATACCAAAAATAGCGCAGAGGGTCGTCTGCTTCATAGCGGATAGATTCAAGGTCGCGCCACGCAAATTTTTGACGGATGTGGGTAAATTGCAACATTTTGAGGTGTTCAATGCCGATATTGCGATAATCTGGATTCACCCAAAAAGAGGTATGGATGCCATAGGTCAATGACGGAAACACGCGATTGCTGGTGAGGTCTATCGCCTCTGGGCGCAAATCGGAGACATCCAAATCGGGATAAGTTGGCGGGGGAAACTGCTCCCAAAAATAGGGCGATGGGGTTGGGATTGGCGGAGTTGCGGGTTGGCAGGCACTCATCAACAAAACAAGACAGAGCGCCATAAGCCGAAATAGGGTCATTTACACAGTCCTTTGATATATCCACCCCTACAAAATTCATCTCCCTATATTAAAATAGACGTTATCAAAAAAATAGAGTCGCAAAATAAATTTGTTAAGGATAAACATATCATGGAACACCAAAAATCGTTTTATGTGCCAGATTATCTACAAAAACGTGCCGATTTAACCCCCAACCGCATCGCGCTCCACTCTGCCAGCACCCACCGCGACCAAACCTATGCCGAATGGAACATCCTCGCCAACCGCACCGCCAATTTATTGGTATCGCTAGGCGTGCAACATGGGGATAGGGTGGCGGTGTATGCCACCAATTCGTTTGAATACCTCGATATTCTGATGGCATGTGGCAAAATTGGGGCGATATTGCAAAATATAAACTGGCGCTTGGCGGTCACAGAAATCACCGACCTGCTGATAGGCGCATCGCCCAAATTGTTGTTTTATTCTGATGAATTTATGGAGCAGGTGAATTTGCTACGGGGCAACGTGGCGAGTATTTCGCACTATGTGGGGATTTATAAACAGGCAGAAGCCACCGATAGTCGCTTTATAGCGCGTGATGACCAGCCCGACACGCTCACCTATCAACCGACCATTCACGCCGATGACCCGTGGGTGATTTGTTATACAGGTGGCACAACGGGCTTGCCCAAAGGGGCAATTCTCACGCACGGCAATATGATATGGAACGCCGTGAATACGGTGATGAGCTGGGGACTCGACCAAGACGATGTGGCAATCCTCAACGCGCCCATGTTCCACACAGGGGGTATCAATGTATTTAC
Organism: Anaerolineae bacterium; assembly: GCA_034436595.1. Classification (GTDB taxonomy): domain Bacteria; phylum Chloroflexota; class Anaerolineae; order Aggregatilineales; family Phototrophicaceae. Next base: position 4,509 of record DAOTUO010000080.1, read on the forward strand.
CCTGCCTCTCATCCACGCAGGCGGAAAAAGTATCGTGTGCAAAACATTTGATGCGGGGCAAGTCTTTGACCTCATCCACAACAACGGTGTAACGGTTTATTTTGGCGTGCCGACCATGTTCATCGTCATGCAACAACATCCATTTTGGGAGAGTGCCGATTTTAGCCACATGAAAATTGTCATTAGCGGTGGTGCGCCCTGCCCCATGCCTGTCTTTGAAAAATTTTGGTCAAAGGGTGTGGATTTTAAGACGGGCTATGGCTTAACCGAAGCGGGACCCAACACCTTTTGGTTGCCCCCTGCGGATGTCAAGCGCAAACCGGGCGCGGTGGGCAAGCCATTGCTCCATATTGATGTAAAAGTGGTAGATGCCAATGGCGATGCGTGCCTACCAAATGTCGCGGGGGAATTATTGATTGCGGGCGGGCATGTGACCCCTGGCTATTGGAATAACCCAGAAGCCACCGCCAATACGATAAAAGATGGCTGGTTGCATACGGGCGATTTGGTAATTTATGACGATGAGGGATTTTATCGTATCGTGGGACGGATTAAAGATATGATTATATGCGGGGGCGAAAATATTTATCCCGCCGAAGTCGAAAGTGCCATGCACGCCAATCCCGCCATCGCAGAAGCCACCCTCATCGGTGTGCCAGATACCAAATGGGGCGAAATTGGCGTGGCGGTTTGTGTGGTGAAGGCGGAGTATCAGCTATCCGAAGAGACCTTGCAAATTTTCCTCAAAGACCGTCTGGCACGCTATAAAATCCCCAAGCGGGTGCTATTTGTGGATGAATTGCCCAAAACAGGCGCGGGAAAAATTGATAAAAAGGTGCTAGTGGCAAAATACGCCCGTCTGCAAATTGGCGAATAAATCATTTCGTTTGTGCAATTTGCATAGATGAAAAAAATTTATGAATTTCGTGCATAAAATACGAAAAATGAGCGAGATTATGATGGTATGTATCACCTAGCTACGTTACACTCGTATCTTAGGTAACGGACTAACACAAAGGATACAATACACATGAAATATACTCGTTTGTTTGGCATATTATGTCTGATTTTTGGCGTGTGGCTATCCGTATCGGCACAAGAGGACGATAGTGCATCTACGACTTTGCTCCCCATTGGGGGATTTTATGGGGATACCTTCCCTGGATTTGTAGAGGCAGTTCTGCCCCATGCGGGTGATGACCGCGTGTATATTTTGGTCGTGCCTGCCTCTTTTTCGTATGACCCAGAGGTATTGACAGCAGAAGATTTGCTCATCAACACCTACGATGCCGATATTCGGCGCAGACAGCTAGAAGAGGTGTGCAATGATATGGCAGACTTGCCGTGTGAAGTGGCACTGGTGCCATTGTATACCAACGAAGCCGCCAATAACGAAGCCGTACTCGATTATCTGCCCGAAGACCTTGCAGGCGTGTACTTTTTGGGTGGCGACCAAGTGATTGCCATGCAAATTATTGCGGGTAGCACCCTAGAAGCAGGGCTAGAAGAAGCCTTTGCGCGGGGTGTGCCGATGGGTGGCAATAGCGCGGGGTTGGCGGTGCTGTCTACTGCCATGATTGCAGGCTATATGAGCGATGAATTTGGTCCAGAAAATGGCTTGCATGAAGGTGCTGTCGAAGTTTGGAACGCCGACTTAGAACGCGGTTTGTCTTTTGCCAGCAAAAATGTGTTGCTAGAACAACATTTTTGGGAACGCGCCCGCATTTCGCGCACCCTCAACGCACTCACCATTGACGGCACACCCCACATCGCCATCGGCGTAGATAGCTTTACGGGTGGGCATTTGGTAGACGACACCACCTTTGGGCAGATTTTTGGTCTGTATAGCGCGTTGGTGTTGGATGCAGAGACATTTGCATCGGCGGAAAATGCGCTATTTGGGGAACTTTCTGGCACATTGTCTATACGCGATGTGGTGTTTCATCTGTTGGCAGAGGGTGATTTTAGCTATGACATCCCCAGCCGTAGCATGAATATCGCGCCCGTATTAACCGCCGCCAATGTGGATTATGGCGGGTTGAATGTGGGACAAGACGCGGGCAAGGTCATCATCGGTGGCAATTTATTTGGTGTGTTTGATGGTGAAGAAGCCGAAATTTTTGGGCGGTTTATTGCCGCATCCGGTGGCGAATCTGCCAATATCCATATTATCGCTACGGGCTATGCCGATGCAGAGTCTGCCCAAGCGGGTATAGACCAATATCGTGAGGCGTTGTTGGCGCTCTCGCCCAATTTGCAAATCACCGAAAGCATCGCTATTGACGGTGCAGTAGAAGCCGAATCTGCCCCCAACGGCGCGTTGATTATCGGCGCAGACCAATCGTTGCTTAATACAGAGTATGTGCAAGTGGTCATGGACTGGTATATCAACGGCACAACCCTATTTTTTGATGGTGCGGCGAGTCCGTTGGCGGGGGCATATTATTCTGCCCATACCCCTACCCCCTATGATAGCGATGATTCTGTGCTTATTGAAGAAGCCACACAAGGGTCTTTCTTGGTGGGGACGACAACCATTCGGGACGGGTTAGGCTTGCTCAATGCCAATATTGAACCGAGCATCATGTATGACAATCGGTTTGGACGGTGGGTATCACTGGCATATCACATGCCCCAAATCACCACCATTGGCATTGCCGATGATACCGCCTTGTATTTGAGTGGTGATGAACGTGTGGTGCTGGGTCTGAATGGTGTATTTGCACTCGATTTGCGTGATGCGACACTGGCAGAAGGTAGCGCGGGGGGGATGATTATCGCCAACGGTCTACTCGATGTGTTGACGGCTGGCGATAGTTTGGAATAGCGGATGAATTAACCGCCGTGACGTGACGGGTTTGGTGAGCCATTTGGTGTTATCTGAACCCGTCTTTTCATATCGGCGATGGTGCCAGTTTCTTCTGATATTTTTGGCGCGGATTGTGTATCTTCTTTTTTCAATTGATGCCGTGATTCTGGTGCTACAGTTGCCTTGACCAGTGTGTATTGGGTGGGTTGATCATCTTTTAGCAAATCGGATAATTCTGTAGCCAATTTTTTGTCGGGATTGGTGTTACGATGCGATGCGGTCATGGTATAAAATCCTTCATTGATTTTCGATACTTCCAGTATAGCACACTCGCCTTATGCCGTTTGGCTGATAATGACCACCTCATACGGAAAGAGAACCTCATTTTCGCCGATAGTCGCCCTATCTGCCGATGAAAAGAGTAACGTCATCGGCGCGGAGAGCGTCACCATCTGCACCATCCCCGTAAAATTGAGCAACACGGTACAGGTCTGTCCCTCATAATGACGGATAAACGCCAAAACCAATGCGTTGGTCACATCCAACGGGGCATAATCCCCACACAATAAGGCGGGTGTGGCTTTGCGTAGCGCGATGAGCCGTTTATAAAAATGGAGCAGAGAGGCGTTATTTGCCATTTCATCCGCGACATTCACCCCATCGGCATATTCTGGGTTAAGCGGTAGCCATGTGGTGATATTTTCTGGCGAAAAACCGCCATTAGGCGCGTTTGACCATGCCATTGGCGTTCTGCAACGGTCACGGGACATTTTTTGCATGGCGGGATACACCTCTTGTAGCGAGTGTCCATCTTTGAGCAAAATATCCCCCATGAGGAGCGCCAAGGTGTCGCGCATTTGGTCACGCTGTGGCACATCATAATTGGACATGCCAATTTCCTCGCCATTATAGAGGAATGGAGTCGGTTCTAGCGTCAACATGAGCGCAATCGACAGTTTTGCGCGGGGGATGGGTGCTGTGCCATCGTCAAATCGGCTAATAGCACGGGTGCTATCATGATTATTGAGCGTGTTCGCCATCCACCCGCCCATCGGCATATTGGCATATTGCACCGCGAGATTGGTATAAACCCCGTGTGCGGTGAAAGGCGTGTCGTGAGTCATGAGGTCAAAATTGAAAATCATGTGCAGTTCATCGGTGCCATCGCCCAAATAAGGCATGTCGCCCGTCTCGCCAATGAGGACGCGGTCTGAATAGTCATCCACCACGCGCCGTAATCCGCGCATGATGTCGTGGACTTGGGGCAGATTGACCTGTGTGCCAAAGAGTTTTTCCCATGCGGTGGGGGTGATGATACTCGGCGCAATCCCTAATTTGACCTCGACCTCATTCCGCAAAAAATCCACCGAGCGATAGGTGCTGGTATGGGGTGATAAATCGTCCTGCTCAAAAATTGTGCCAACGGCATCCAACCGAAAACCATCTACGCCCATATCCAACCAAAAACGGACGACATCGAACATGGCTTGCACCACTTGCGGATTGCGCCAATTTAAATCAGGTTGTTCTTTCAGAAAAAAGTGATAGTAATATTGCCCTGTGAGGGGGTCATATTCCCACGCAGACCCACCAAAAACCGATTGCCAATTGTTGGGTGGCGCGTCATCTATGCCATCCCGCCAGATAAACCAGCCGCGCTTGGGATTATCACGGCTAGAGCGTGATTCTACAAACCACGCATGGAGATGTGAGGTGTGGTTGAGGACAAAATCCACAACCACGCGGATATTACGGGCATGTGCCTCTGCCAAAAATGCCCGAAAATCGTCTAATGTGCCATATTCGGGGGCAACATCGCAGTAATCGGAAATATCGTAGCCGCAATCATATTGCGGTGACGGATAATGTGGCGATAGCCATAAGGCATCTACACCAAGCCACGCCAGATAATCCAATTTTTGGCGCATCCCGTTGATGTCACCAATACCATCCCCATTGGCATCGGCAAAGCTACGCGGGTAGATTTGGTAAAATATGGCATCTTGCCACCACTGATGGGTCATGTTGAAATCCTATGCTGATAGCTAATTATTTGTTGGGGAAGATAGCTTATGGAGAACCGAAAACAAATTCATAGGATTATGTCAATAACGCATCATTAAACGTGTTTTCACCCCACCCCCAACCCCCTTCCCCAAAAAATTGGAGCGGGGGCTAAAACCTGCCCTAAAATGGGTTTCTCCCCCTTTCTCCACGCAGTGGGGATAAGGGGGCTGGGGGGATAGGGATGCTTTAAGCTGATAATTGACTTGAAAATGCTTATCCATTGAAATTTGAAAATCATTTGAATTCAAAATAGTTGTTCCATTAGCGGGATAATGCGGGTAATGTCACCACAGACCACGCCATCTGCCCCATCACAGGGTCTAACTTGCCATTGTTTGGCAAAACAACATACAAACGTGCGCCATATTGCGCCATACGATTCACCAAATCGGCACGCGGTGTCCCAACCATGCCATCAGTAAAAATGAGTACCCTATCTACTCTTGGCGACACATCAAACAGATGATTAAACACACAGTTAATATCTGTGCCACCCGTCCCCGCAATTTGCCCCTCTTTAATTTCGGCGTATACAAGCCGATTAACCACGGTCGAAAATTGGTATAATTCCGCCTGTTTACGACCCAGATAAGGACGGAGCAAATAGAGGCATTGCGCCAAAATATTATTCATCGAGCCAGACACATCCAAATAGACAAAGGCACGGCTGGGGCGTTCTGGCATCCGTGACCGAATGGTGATAGGTTGCGCCCACAGTGTTTCGGGTGCGCCCAATGCCTTCCGCGCATGAATCATACGGTCACCACGCGGGTTTGGGATCACCCCATTGCCCCCAATTACCGACATCGGTTGCTTGGCGATACGTTCATCACGACCATGACGCTTGCTAAGCGTACGTTGCAACACAGTTGCAAATGCACGTCGGACATCCTCGCTGGTCTCTGATGGCTGAAATTTATTCCGCCGATTAATCCCACCACCAGACCGATTTGTACCGGGGACATAGCTCCAATTTTGGGTGACTTCGTTCATAATCTCTTTGATGAGTGGGTCGTGAATGGTCTCACCTTCATATCCGCCCAACAACATCGGCGCATTTTTTGACGGGATTTTGTCGCTGTGCTTGAGCAACAATGCCAGCACATCCTCATACATCGGCAATCTAGGCGAGGCAAACCGTCCCAACCGTTTGGGATAAAGGCGCATCAGCATCTCTTTTGTGCCATCGGGCATCCCGTCAGGATACACAGGCGCTTCGGGCCACCCCACTGGCGGACGCAATAAACAGTGAGGAAATTGGTCTACAGGGTTAATCTCATCAAAAAACCCCCGATATTCTGGCTGATAAAACTGCGCCATCAGACCCGCATTGATAACCGCATCAAACGCGATATTTTGCACAGGGGTCATGCGCGGGTGCATCCGTGTATGTGCGAGTAATACATGCCATAATTCGTGCATGACCAATAAAAATAAATGCTCATCCCGCATACAGTATTTCTCTACAAAATCTGGATTAATGAGCAGGCGCGGGCGACGCTTGCACTCCACCGCCGCCGTTGGCACTTCCCGCGAGACTTCAATGCCCGCCAAACGGCATAATGTTTCCATCTCAAACCGCGCAGACGGCAAACAGCGCGTGAGCCGATTTTTGAGGCGTGTCGCCTCAGATTGTGTGGTTGGTCGTATGCTCATCATTACACCTTTTCTCGGTTATATCACACCTGTTGCCATTGCCAATGTCACCAAACGCGGGTCATCAGACACTAACGCCCGATTGAGATAATGCTGATTAAACATGATAGGCGATGTCCCCAATAGCACCTGTGTACGGGCGCGAGACAACACATTTAGCACCAATACCATATCAATAGATCGCAATACCTTAATAGCGGGCTTTGGCAGTTCTGCTTTGGTGTCTTGCTCATCGTCATCGTCAAAAAAATCTTTTTTCGGCATGTATGATGGTGCATTTAGTTGCTTCATAAGCGCCTCATTTTCTAATTGATAGACCAGTGATGCGCCACGAAAGGAATATTTCTCCCATGCTAAATCGAGCAACTCTTGGATTTTCTTCACCACATCGCCACCCTGCTCCAATTTTCGCACCACCAGCCGACTATCGCTATTTTCCACATTCACATCATGCCCCAATAGCCGATAGAACGGGTCACCCAAGCCTTTTAGCTCAAATCTGACTGCCAAGCCATGCAAGGGCAACAAGGCAAATTCAATCTGCTCACGGGTGGGTAGTGGACGAAAGGGCGATGTGCCACTGCTACCCGTCCCACCACCCGATTTACCCGCCCCAAATGGTGGGCGTGAAAGCGGGTTAGTGGCTGGCGGATTAGTCGTTGCCGTAGTCGGTGCTGTACCATTTTGTGGTGTACCACTAGGTGGGGTGCCATTGGGCGTATTTGTAGGACGGTTTGCAACCCGATTGAGCAAACTTCCCCCCGCAGAAGGGGGATTTTGCGCGGATTGATTGTTATTGGTATCGTCTGCTGGCGGGTGTTGGTTTTGGTCATTCATTTTAATGTCTCCTCATAAATGCCAAACAGTTTTAGGTCTTGTTGGAACTGTTGTAATGCGTCTGCCCAGCTATGTGTACGCCACCAGTTGGGAAATCCGTGCAACAAATAATTGCGTTCTATCCGAAAGAGTGGGCGGTCTTCGCGCCCCACCTGATTATCTATCCACCCTTTAATCTCACCCCACAGTGACGCATCCGCCGAATTTTGGGGAAATGCCACTTGGCTAAAACGTGGTGACAACACATAATATGCCAGTTGTGCCAGTGGCTCAAACGCCGATGGGTCTAAATCGCGTTTATCATGAAACGACAAGAACATCGCCACCGCCAAACCCATCTGACGCGGGTCTGAATTTTCTGCGCTGATGGTCTGGGTGATAATCCGCGATATATCGGCATCCTCCAGTTTCAGTTCATCCGCCATCGCCACCCGCCGCGCCATATCATATTCGCTCAGAACTTGTCGCCAGCTATCATCTTCCAGATATTGCGCGAGTTCCCATGCCTGCTTATGCAATGCGATGAGTTTTACATGCGAAGGTGGCACTTCATTTGCCGTTTGGGGCATCCCATAGAGCAATGCCAATTCTGCGCTGTCTTGTGGGTCTATATCATCCCCTTCCAAGACTATCCGCGCCGCATGAATGGCGACCACACTCCGCGCCAACATCCGCGCACGGCGTGGGCTTTGAGGCAATTGCGCCTGCTCCAACAAATCCATTACGCTCACAATATAATCGCCCAGCCACACCGCAAAACTCGCCTCAATTTCGGGGACAAGTGCCGCCACTTCTGCGACCATTTCACTCAAGCCAATGTCATATGGCTCATAAGATTCATCTGCGTCCCAAGCCACCACCGCACGCTGTTCTTCTTTGGTCAAATTTGACCAGTTTGGCACCATCACCACAAATGGAAAACGGTCTGTGAGCGCGGGGTCTAATGGCTCTGACCCCAAGTAATAAGACCCACTGCTTGCCAATAAATTAGGGTCTTCTGGTGCAGGTGGATTCATCGCAGACCACCGATGGCGGAGTTTGTCGAGCTTGATGCCAACCACTCGTCTTTCGTGAATAATAGGATATAATTTGTTCTGAAGGTCTGGTCTGCATCGGGATATTTCGTCAAAAAAGACAAATCCCGCATCCCAAATAGTGCTAGGTGTGGGAAAAAATTTAAGTGTCTCGGTCTCTTTATCGGGGAGCGGAAGCCCCACTAAATCATCATAGTTGATGAGGGCGGCGTTATAATGACGCATAGACAAATTAAGTGCCATTGCCAACCGTTCTACCAATAATGACTTTGCTGTACCATGTGGTCCTACCAGCAATAACGGCGATTCAATTGCCAACGCCGCCAAAAGGATAGGGTCTAAGTGCGACCACCCCTGTATATTCAATGCCGTAGTCACTGAACGATGGGTGTGGGTATTATTTTTTGATGACTGTATATCTAACATAGACTTGCGCTCCCCTACACAACGCGAATAAAATGATATGCAAGTTGCGAAATACACACAGACTTTCACAACTTTCACAATATACACAGATTGTACATGATTGTACATATATACGCAAGTAGTCAATTGCGTATATTGCGTAAATTGGCAAAATCTCTCATAATTAAAGTGAGAGACATGAGAAGTGTCTTTATTTGTGTCTATAAAAGGAGTGACTGGGCAAAAAACCTTATGATCACACAACCAGCGATGATGCAATCTGAGAGGCTAGACCTCGCCAAAAATCACCTTCATCTCTGTATTCAGGATGAGCGTGTGTATCGGCGTTGCGACGATTTTATCGAATTGTTGCAAGAATGGGGTCTCTCTTATGATAGCCAAGTGGCGGCATATCTGTTACCCCTCATAGGGCAATATACAGATGAAGCGACACTCTCTGCACAATTTGGCGAGCGTTGTGGTCAGTTATGCCAATTAGCCAGCACAATTTTAGCTCCAATCAAAAATAAATCTGCCTCGGCTCGCGCCATCCGTGCCGAGCATTTGCGCCAATGTTATAAACTTGCCTATACCGATAGTGAGGCAATGTTATTCATTTTGGGCATCCGTTTGGTCAGTCTGGGCGATATAGACCAATTTGATGGCGAAGAACGACACCATTGGGCAGAAGAAAATCTTAATCATTATTTACCGATATTTGAGCTACTTGGTCTCAAAAATTATGCACAGGCATTACGTGATGTCAGTTTGCGCCTGACCAATAAACCCCTATATCAAGAATTAGAGACAAAAATAGAGACCTATTATGCCGATCATCAGTCATTATTTTTATTATTCCAGCAAAAAATAGCCAGCTTATTGGCATACAATCATATCAACGAAGCATGGATAAAACCTCAAGAATTATCACCTGCCAATTTATATATGCTCATCCAAGATAATCCATCAACCGCGCCATCTATGCCCATACATTTGTGTGTAGACATTATTTTAGACCAAGAAGATACCTGTTATCGTGTCTTAGGGCTATTGCATCACGCATTTTTGCCCACAAAACCCGTCATAGATGGATTAGCCACCCCCAGTCATAATGGGTATCGCGGGCTTGTAACAACGATTATCTATGCCCCAAAGCAACTGATTACGGTCAATATTCGCACACATGAGGCAGAAAAAATTAACACCTATGGCATTTTGGAGGCATCGCGCATCGGCAAACCCGTCCGAAATATGTGGTGGAAAACCCCCAACGACACCATTTCCCAAAAATTGATTGCACCATCACAGCCAATTGGTGTATTTGCACCCGATGGACGATGGATATATCCCCTGCCACAAGGCTTTACTGTCCTCGATTTTGCCTTTCGGATTCATTCACAACTTGGTGCGTATGCCCGTGCTTTTTGGGTGAATGGCAAACCTGTCGTATATCAATATACGCTCCATCATACCGATATTATCGAAATTGATTTCGACCGCAATACACCCCATATCACCCCAGACTGGTCGCTATCGGCATATTCATCAAAGACACGTCGCCATATTCGGGCATTTCTCAAGCGTCACTATCCCCCTGCCCCAGATACCACTAGCACATTAACAGGGCGTGCGCGGATTGATGCTGTGTTAGAGCGCGAGATGACCATCTATCGGCTACGATTTTCTGCAGAACAATTAGAGACAAAGCTCAAGCGTTGGGCAATTGCCCATAATTACGAAGATACACAAGCCTTGTATCAAGCTGTTGAATTGGGCAATATTGTCGCAGACGAAGTAGTATGCACCCTTATCGAAGAAGAATTTACACCCCATATCATTTATGCCGATGGCAAGCGCATCAATCATGGGCGTGTTCGGTTATGTCGGTGTTGGATGATGGCAGAAGAATCGGTCAAATGGACACCTGCCTCGCGCATTACCGTGAATACGCCCATTGTGGGGCGCAAGATTGGCAAAGATAAGCCCATGCTCATGGTGCATCGTGCCGATTGTCTCAATGCGCCAGACCCCGATGAGGCAATTTTACTCAAATGGCAAAAACCCAGTATCACTCATGAATCGGCAGAAATTATCATCCATGCGCCTTTTCGATTTGGGATTCCAAGCCTTATTTTGCACAAATTAGAATCGCGCCAAAAAACAGATAACAAAGATGGGTTAGTCGTACATCGGTTTCAATCAGAGACCAACGCCTATCAGACGACCATTACCTGCACCATCTCTGCGCCCAATATCACCATTATCAACACGCTAGAGGAAGATTTACATAGCCTCAAAGAGCGTGGCGATATTTTGGATTTTTCCTTTTGGGGCTTATTTCATAGTGAGCAATTACATCTGTCTGGCAAATTTGATAAACGCCAAAATAACCCCTATACCCTCAAGCAAATCCGCGACCAAGCGATGTTTTTTGGGCGTGATGAAGAGATTAAGCGTGTCATTGAATATCTTAAAGAGGGCGAAACATTCATTGTGTTATATGGGCAAAAACGCATTGGTAAAACATCGCTCATGGAGCATTTGGCAGAGCGTCTTTTGCCAAAAACCACCGATATATTGCCCGTCTTTTTTGATGCGCTCAGTTTAGCACCCTTTAATACGGTGTCGTTGTTACGCGGACTCATCGAAGCCGCCATCCCGCATATCATCCGTGCTATCAAACGCGCCACCCTACCCACAGATTTGCGCCTGCGCCCGCAAGCCTTGCAACAAAATCCCTTTATCTATTTTGCAGATTGGGTAAAACGTGTCGAAAAACGACTTGGCAACAAACGCCTGTTGTTTATGATTGACGAATTTACCCGTGCAGAAGAAGAATTTCGGCGCAACCAAATTGATGAATCATTTTTTAGTGGCTTCCAATGGCTGGCTGGCAATCAGCATATTGGCTTCTTTATTTGTGTTCATGACCACATCTATCGGCATAACACCCAAAGTTGGGGTTTTCTTCAACGCGGACACCCACTCTATTTACGCTCGCTCGATAAAAATGATGCCAAAAAACTTATCCAATTACCTGTACAATCCCTCTATCAATTTGATGCGGGTGTTGTAGATGAAATATTAGATTTAACCAATGGACATCCCTATTTTATTCAAGCAATTTGCCTAGAATTAAGCGTCCACATGGCAAAACAAGATTCACCACGCATCACCCAAGACGATTTGGGTGTAGCCACCCGTATCGTCCTCTATAACGGAATGCACTACTTTAATCATTTTTATAGCCTGATGGAATCATTGACCAACAATGTCTTAAAGTGTGTGGCACTCATCGCCGATGACGACAATACCCCATGGGTCGCACGCGAAAAAATTCAAGAAACGGCACTTGAATGGCAATTAGGCAGTCGCATTTCTATCTCAGAGAGTATTGGCTCACTCTATCAGTCTGGTATTATTGAAGCGCAAAAAATGAATAACTGCGTATTTTATCGTATCCCCATCAAACTATTTCAGTTTTGGCTACGACAAAGAAGCACACATCCGTTGATTAAATCCGACATTCAACGACCTTAGCGAAGGGTATATTTGTCATGAACAACACCTCACAAAATCCGTATTCCCGTTTATTGCACCTGTTCGACGCAAACTATTTCTATGGGCGCACCGATGAAATCATGGTGATTTTACAAATCATCTCTGCCCCGCATCCAACTAGCCAAGCCATCTATGGGAGTCGTACCATCGGAAAAACGACTTTGCTCAATTACCTAAAAGACCCCGATGGCGCACTCGTGACCTATCACGATTTTTTGCATAGCGCCTATCAGGTGGGGGGTGGCAGATATTTGCATTTTGTCTATATCAACCTCAACCTATTCACACAAGATGATGAATTATTTTTCCTGTTATTGGTCAGCCTAGAAAACAGCTTGGATGAAGAGTCTTGCCCCATATCCGATTTTAATTTTCCGCGTTATGATGACCATCATACCAAACAAGCGCTCCATCATATCCTACGCGACTCGCTCAAAAAATTAGATGAACTCGGTGTGCGGGTGGTCTTTTTGTTGGATGATTTCGATAATGTCGTGATGATTTTTACCAGTGAGGATGACCACCTGCTCCGCACATTAGCCGATGTTGCGCCATTTATCATCGCCACAGAAAATCCCATACCAGAACTACGCCCCGAAATTGTAGAGACATCGCCCCTACTCGGCATTTTACGTCCTAGTGCATTGGGACTCTTGCCAGAAGAGTCGGCAAAATTACTCATTAAAGAACCTGCACATGGGGCAGGCATGATTATTTCTGATAATGAAGTCGCGTTTTTAGTCGGCATTGGTGGCAAGCATCCATTTTTGTTGCTATCGGTGTGCGAATTTTATTTTAATATGCGCCGCGATTATCCCGATTTACCAAAGCTCATCGCGCAACATGATAACCGCAATGTCAAAAATCAATTCCTAAGCCGATTGCTCAATCTCACCCATGTCAAAACCATTTTGCAACGCACATGGTCTGGCTTATCTTTAGATGAACAACGGGTTTTATTGCGAATTGCCGATGAAAATGATAATCCAAAGTCACAAGAAGCCATTCTCATCGCAGGGCGACTGGTAAATAAAGCCCTCGCAGAACTCGACTTTCAGCATGGCATTTATCGTATATCGGGCGGATTGTTGCATGAATATCTCAGTCGCTATACAAGCCCTGCGCCCGTACCGCCAAAAACATCCAGTCAAACGATGTTGGCGACCAAACAACTCATACAAACATTATCACCAATAGACCGCAATGTGTTTAATTACTTGGTAAAAAATCCAAATCGGGTCTGCACATTTGATGAATTACTCGATGCAGTTTGGACAGATACCGATAAATCGAAACGGGCATTAGAGGCGGCAATCCACCGCCTGCGCCGCCACTTAACCGATGGGGCAGAAATTCAAAATATTCGTGGTCGAGGATACAAATATGTCACGCAATCAGTAGGGCAACCCGCCTTAGTAGATTAATCCACACCATAAACACGATAGGGGCAACCATAAGCCCCTATCGCCCCAAAAACAACCCAATCCTCAAAAATCACCCATATCAATAAACCATTAGCAAGGTATGATGAATTTATAAAGACCGCAACGTGTCACCCAAATAACAGACATTCGTTACGGAAATGGCGCATTTATTTTGAAAGCCGAAACTTCTGTGGCAAAATATACGTCTGATTACAACATCAGCAAAAGGAACTTGGTGTGGAAGAACTGATAAAAGTCATCATACTTGGCATCGTTGAAGGCATCACAGAATTTTTGCCCATCTCATCAACTGGTCACTTGATTGTCTTTACCAATTTGCTAAATGCAGAAATAGCACGGCTCGGCGGGACGTTTGAAATATTCATCCAATTTGGCGCGGTTATTGCCGTGCTAATTTTTTATTTCGGCGATATTCGCACCCAAATCCTCACCGTACACAAAGACCCCGTGGTTCAGCGTCTTTGGCGCAATATCATCATCGCATCCATCCCTTTGGCAATCACGGGATTTTTATTTCGGGATGCCATTAAAGAGATTTTCTTTAACCCACTCACTATCGCCATCGCGCTCATCATTGGCGGGATTATTTTTATCCTCATAGAGCGCAATCCAAAGCCCACCACCCCAGACCAAACACTCGACACCATCACCCTCAAACAAGCCGCTATCATCGGTGTTTTTCAGACCATCGCGCTTATCCCTGGTGTCTCTCGGTCTGGAATAACCATCATTGTGGGGTTACTTGGTGGCATCAATCGTGCAGTCATCACCCAATTCACATTTTATCTCGCCATCCCAGTCTTAGGCGGGGCAACCCTTATAGACCTCATTTTGAGCCTCGATGAACTCAATGGCAATGACATGCTATACCTCATCATTGGGGCAATTGTCGCGGGTGTCGTAGCATGGCTATCTATTCGCTGGTTATTAACTTATGTGTCCAAAAATAGTTTTATGGTTTTTGGATATTATCGCATAATGGCAGGCATTGTGATTTTAATCTTGTTAGGGGCAAATGTTTTATAAAAGGAGTAAGAGATGACCAAAATTTTGGTGATAGAAGATGCAGACACCCTCAGAAATGATGTTGTAGAAATGCTATCGTTTGAGGGTTACACCGTATTTGATGCAGAAAACGGGCTTATTGGGGTAGAAAAAGCCTTAGCAGAACTGCCAGACCTCATCATCTGCGACATTATGATGCCCGAATTAGACGGCTACGGGGTATTAGAGCGGTTGCGTAAAGAGGCAAAAACCGCCACCATCCCGTTTATCTTCATGACCGCTCGCACAGAACGAAGCGATATTCGTACAGGCATGATACAAGGCGCAGATGATTATCTCACCAAGCCGTTTAATTCCGATGAACTCATTAGCACCATCAACACCCGCCTCACAAAACAACAAGTCCATGAGATGGTCACAGAAGAAAAATTCCAACAACTACGCGAGAGTATCAGCACATCGCTCCCGCATGAACTCCGCACCCCACTCAATGCCATCATGGGATTTTCGGATATGCTCATGTTGCAAGCCGATAAATTGCCCCCAGACCAAGTGATTGAATATGCCCAGCACATCAGTAATGCCACCCAGCGCCTCTATCGGCTAGTCGAAAATTATTTATCCTATGTCCGCGCACAAGTTTTGCGGACAAATACCCAAGAAATTCATGCGCTCCAATGGAATGTCACCCCACATCCAACTAGCCTAATTGAATTTCAGGCACACAACAAATCACAAATCCATAAACGTGAAGCCGATTTACATCTCGACTTAAAAATTAATGCCATCGTGCAAATGTCGGAAAATGACCTCAATAAAGTGTTAGAAGAAGCCATAGATAACGCCTTCAAATTTTCTAAAGAAGGCACGCCTATTGTTATCAAGACCAGTTTGGAAGATGACTATTTTACGATTAGTATTGAGGATAAAGGGCGTGGGATGAGCGCCGAACAAATTCAGTCTATTGGGGCATATATTCAATTTGACCGTTGGCTACATGAGCAACAAGGCAATGGCTTGGGGTTGGTGATTATCCGCGAATTTATGGCACTCTATAACGGATTATTAGAAATAGACAGTAAATCATCACAAGGAACAAACCTACGTCTAAAACTATTAGTCTCAAAAGAAAAACTCGTCTAAAATAAGGCTAATAGCAGGTTTGTTTAAGTAAGCAAGGGATATATATGACGACAGAAGCGCCACGTAAAATACAAAATGTGGGACAAAGACCAAACGATAATGGGGCGTGGTTTCCGCCTGCCATTGCTTCTTTAGAAGACACAGGCTTAACCAAATTGAATATCGCAGACCACCTTGTCAAAATTTTATACAACGGTGGCGATTTAACCGGTCATCAAATGGCAGAAATCGCCAAATTACCATTTAGTGGGGTACTCGATGGTGTTGTCGAGTTTCTGAAGCGTGAAAAATTCTTAGATACCAAAGCCCAATCGGGTGGTGCAGGTATTGGTGAAGCCAGTTTTCGGTATACACTCACCGATAGGGGTACCGCAAAAGCCAAAGAAGCGATGGATAGAACCTCTTATGCTTCTGCCGCGCCCGTTCCATTAGATATGTACCTCGATTCACTCCGCGCACAAAACACAGAACGCCCACCCATTCGCCAAAAGCAATTGCGCGGTGTGATGAATAACCTCGTTATCACCGACGAAATGCTCACCAAAGTGGGTCCCGCCGTCAATTCTGGCAAAGCCATTTTCCTCTATGGACCGCCCGGCAACGGCAAGACGACTATCGCCGAGCGCGTTGGCGAAATCGTACTCGGTGAAGATATGTGGGTTCCGTTTGCCATTGATGTAAACGGGCAAATCATTCAGATGTTTGACCAAATCAACCATCAAGTTTCCACCAATCCGCCCACCCAACAATTGCCCAAAGGGGTGATTCAGGATATGCGCTGGATAGCCATTAAGCGCCCTATGATTATGGTCGGTGGCGAGTTGACTATGGAAGTCCTCGACTTGGTATATGACGAAATCAACAAATTTTACGAAATGCCCATCCATCTCAAAGCCAATGGTGGGCTATTTCTCATTGATGACTTTGGACGGCAACAAGTAAGTCCTGTGCAATTGCTCAATCGGTGGATTGTACCGCTTGAAACACGGATAGATTTTATGACGCTCAACAATGGGCGCAAAATCGGTATTCCGTTTTTTGTCATGACTATTTTCTCCACCAACCTAGACCCAAAAGACCTTGTAGATGAGGCGTTTTTGCGCCGTATCCGTCACAAAATTGAGGTCGGCAACCCCGATATGGAACAATTTAGCGAGATTTTTCGCATTGTTGCCAAAGTAAAACGCATTCCATTCGATGAAAATGGTCTCAAGTACCTCATCAAAAAATGGTTCATAGATATGGACAGAGACTTCCGCATGGTACATCCCCGCGATATTCTCGCCCAGATGGTGGATATTGCCGGTTATTTGGATGTCGCACCAAGTATGTCCAACCGTGAACTCATAGACCGTGCCGCCGCTTCTTATTTCGTGGAGCTATAACCATTATTATGGGACGTGATGAGCAAGGCGACATGCAAGGCAAAACGATAATTCTCACCATTGTTCAGGACGATGTGCGCGATGGCATCACCACCGCGCTCAAAGGATTGCCTGTTCATATTCAACAGGCACATTCTGCACAAGAGGCGCTCAACTTTTTAGAAGATTATCGTGTGGACTTGCTCATCACAGAACCACAACTAACCGATATGCACAGCCTACAACTGATATACAAAGTCAAAGAGACATTTGGCTTGCGATTATTGCCCATCGCTATCATCGCAGATTCCACCAGCAACACCCCGCCCATGCCCCATGTCGAATATCTCATGCGACCGATTAGCATCACCCAAATCAGACAACGTGTGTGCGATTTATTGCCATAGACCAAAGGGGCGCCCATGTTGACCCAAGCCAGCACCTATTACGATAGCATGACCCTCATTCTTATCATCGCCACCCTGTTCTTTTTGGGGGTGTGGGGGATGGTGGTTTATCATGTCATTCGCTCTGCCCAGAAAAAGCGCCAAACTCCCACCCTGTCCCCTGCCCCAAAACCGTCTACACATCATGTCCAAGCCGATTATCTGCGTGCCATCGCATGGATGGGCAAAAATCATTTTCTAAGCCATTCTACCCGCCTCACAGAAGCCCCATCCTACCTCTATGGTGTCTTTCTTGCCCACTATCTCACGAGCCAAAACACACCCACCCCACCCTTTATCGGTGTGCTACGCTGTATTCACACCCTATCCATTCAACTCATAGCCAATGACCCATTACGTTGTTTGGTGATAGACAACCAAATCACCCGCCGTATGGTGACATATTCCACCACAACCTATAGGAGAGTCGCCACACAAGATTTAGGAAATAGTGCGATTGTGTATGAAATGTGTTATGATACCGTTTCTAATCGTTGGAAGCTCAATCGGTTTATCCAAGAATTGCCACATGGCTGGAACGGGATAAAATCGGCGTATCCAATCGAATTGGTCACAGGATTTCACACACAGGACACGGGTCACGACTCTTAGGGGCATCATCAACATGCCCCACACACAAAGGGGCAATCATCATGATTTTTGTCACAGGGGGAACTGGCTTTTTGGGGCGACATCTCATCCCTGCGTTATGTCGAGATGGACACACCATTAAAGTCCTCACACGCACCCCCGAACAGCACGCATGGCTCAATGATTATGCACGGGTGAGCATCGTCAAAGGCGATTTAGATAATTTAGATATTTTGATGGAAAGCGTGCAGGGGTGCGATTATATCATCCACGCAGGCGGATTATTCCGCTTTTGGGGTGATGAAGCCAATTTTATCCGCACCAACGAACAAGGCACACAAAATATTCTTACCGCCGCCAGCAGTATCCCACTCAAACGGTTTATTCATATCTCCACCATCGCCGTCATCGGACATCCACACCCCACCGATGTGATGGATGAGACCTATCCACCCACCCCCACTGACCCCTATCAACACAGCAAACTTGAAGGAGAACGCACCGCCCTGCGCTATCATCAAGAAAAAAATCTGCCTGTCATCGTATTGCGACCCGGTGCATTTTATGGTGAATTTGGCGAATATGCCTTTAATCGGCTATTTTTCAGAGACCCCATGCGAGGCATTATCATGCAAATGAATCGCGGACGCTATATCACCTTCCCCGCCTATATTGGCGATGTCGTGCAGGGCATCACCAAAACCATGACCAACGGGCGCGAGGGCGAAATTTATAATATCTGTGGGGAATGTCTGACACACAAAGAAGTCTATGATATTGTGTGTAAAGAGGCAAATTTATGGTATCCACGCCCACCTATCCCCGGATGGTTGGGGGTTAATGCCTCGCGCTTTTTGGAATTTGTCGCAAAAATCACCCGCAGAGAACCGTTTTGGCCCCTGAACCTAAAATCGTATGTGTATAATTATTGGCGTGTATCCAATCAAAAAGCACAAGATGAACTCGGTTTTATTCCCACACCCTTCACAGAAGGGGCAAAGCGCACCATAGAATGGTATGGCAACCGTAAGCCAACCGATATACCCCAAACGCGCTGTTAATGATATGATGGTTGTTCTTAGACGCGGACGATATTGCATCGTCCTACACTCACAATGATTATGGCTCACAAGTATGCGTGTAAGGACGCGACGTGTTGCATCCATACACCAGATGAGACCCAATGAGGTAGAACAACAACATGGCATTTGACCAAGCAAAGATTTATATTCGTAGTGGTGATGGTGGAGACGGACTCGTCTCGTTTCGTAAAGAAAAATTTGTCCCGCGTGGCGGTCCCGCAGGCGGTGATGGTGGCAAGGGTGGCAACATCACCTTTAAGGTGAATCCCAAATTTAATACCCTCACCTATTTTCATCATCATGTCCATTTCAAAGCCAATCATGGCAAACGCGGTGGTAGCACCGATAAAACAGGCAGAGGCGCAGACGACCTCATTATCGAAGTCCCACCGGGAACAGTCATCCGCAACGCCGAAACTGGCGAATTGCTGGCAGATTTGGTCTATCCAGACCAATCTATCACCGTTGCAAAAGGCGGACGTGGTGGGCGTGGCAATGCCAAATTTGTCACACCATCTAACCAAGCCCCGCGTATCGCAGAAAAAGGTGAACCGGGTTTTGAATTTTGGATTAAACTCGAACTCAAACTGATTGCCGACATCGGCATCGTTGGTGCGCCCAATGCGGGAAAATCTACCCTGCTATCGGTGATTAGCAACGCCAAGCCAAAAATTGCCGCCTATCCATTCACCACGCTAGAACCCAATCTGGGTGTGGTGCTATATGACGACCTCGACCTCGTTTTTGCCGATATTCCGGGCTTAATCGAAGGGGCGCACATGGGTGTTGGATTGGGGCATAGCTTTTTGCGCCACGTTCAGCGCACACGGATGCTCATCCACATGCTAGATGGCACAAATCCCGATGTGCTGGCAGATTATAGCCAAATCAACACCGAATTGGCGCTATACGATGAAGAACTCGCCACACGCCCACAAATTGTCGTATTCAACAAAATGGATATGCCAGAAGCCGAAGAAAATTGGGAAAAAGTGCAGAAGGTACTCAAAAAACAAGGTATCGAAGCGATGGCAATCTCCGCGCTCACCCGTCTTAATACGCAACAACTCGTTCAACGCGTATTCGAGATGTTAGCCACCCTCCCCAAACAAGCCCCACAGATGGTATCAGAAATGCCCCTCTACGAATTGCCTGTGGATGATATTCCCTTCACCATTGAAGTGGATGATGAAGGCTATCATGTGAAGGGCAAGCGTATAGAGCGTGCCGCCGCCATGACCCAGTGGGATTATGAGGAGGCTGTTATGCGCTTCCAAAATATTTTAGAGACATTAGGCGTGTCTGCCGCCCTCCAAAAAGCGGGTGTGCAAGTGGGTGATACCGTGTTTATTGGCAAATTTGAATTGGAGTGGTCAGACTAACTATGCCCCCACGCATTGGTATTCTTGGCGGGACATTCGACCCGCCCCATCACGCCCACCTGATTTTGGCACAACACGCCCTAGAAGAACTCCGTTTGGATAGGGTGTTATTTGTGCCTGCGGGTGTCCCGCCTCATAAGACGACCACGCGCACACCAATTGAACATCGCCTGATGATGATTCAGATGTGTATCGAAGATGCCCCCCAATTTGAACTATCACGGGTCGAAATAGACCGCCCTGGTCCGCACTATACCATAGACACCGTGCGGATTATCCAAGACAAAAATCCTGATGCCGAATTATTTTTCATCATGGGGGGGGATGTCTTTCAGGATTTGCCCAAATGGGACAGACCACAAGAGATGTTCCAGACCTGTAAACTCGCGGTTGCCGTCATGCGCCGTCCGGGATTTGGCAACCCAGAACTGCGCCTCGACATGCACCGCGATACCATTCCAGAAGTCGAACAAAATGCCTTACTCCTCTCATCGCCACTAGTGGAATTCTCATCCACAGACATCGTAGACCGCCTTATGAAGGGGAGAAGTATTCGTTACATGGTGCCAGATTATATCCTGCATTACATTTCGGCACATGATTTGTATAAAGGGAACGCCAGATGAAGAAAATCTTCTTATTGATATTATTAGCATCCACCCTGCTCCTATTTGGTGTGGGGACGTTATTTTCTGCCGATAAGCCACAACACACCCAAGCACCTGCCCCCACGCTTGTCCCACCGACCCTTGTGCCACAACCACCGTCTGCCGCACAAGAAATTTTACCCACAGAATCTACTGTCGCCCGCATTTTAGCCAATGGCGTGGTCAATGTAGGTATTTTATATAACCAGCCACCCTTTGGTGAACTGAATATTCGGGGTGATTTGGTAGGATACGATGCCGATTTAGCCCGTAGCATGGCACAAACATGGGGCGTAGAAATTAATTTTATCCAAGTCACCCGTCAGCCTGAGCGCCTCGCGCAATTGCTCCAAACAGGCGTGGTAGATATGCTCATTGCGGCGCTGGTGCATCATCGTGAACTCGATAGCATCATGGAACTTAGCCACACCTATTATCTGGGTGAACAAGCCATCATGGTACGGCGCGATGACCCCGCCCAA
This sequence comes from Anaerolineae bacterium, assembly GCA_034436595.1. Lineage (GTDB taxonomy): Bacteria > Chloroflexota > Anaerolineae > Aggregatilineales > Phototrophicaceae. Next base: position 26,465 of record DAOTUO010000080.1, read on the forward strand.
ACCCCTAATGACCTCGCCAATCGGCGTATTGGGGTGGTCATTGCTACCCCCGCCGAAGATGCCATTGGCAATTGGCTACTGCGGAGTGGTTTTTCGTTGGAAATTAGGACTTATCTCACCCTAGACCGCGCCTATACCGCACTGGCATTGGGTGAAATTGACGGTTTAGTAGATAGCGACTATCGCCTGCGCCAAGTGTCTATCCAACAACCCGATTTAATCCGTATTTTGGCGCAACCCATTGAGCTAGAGCCGTTTGCCATCGGCTTTATCCGCCAAGATGCCAGTATGCGTGATTTGATTAATCGCACCATACAACATCTGACCAACACAGGGCGCATGAACGAGATTCATCAGGCATATTTTCCGGGTAAAACCAACAGCGCCATCACCATCTGGAAAAATATTGGTGAAACACCCAATCCATCACAATACGATGCCAATATCCCCTTCCCAAGCACCTATGTTGTGCCACGCATCCAATCGGGCAATGCGGTGCGTGTCGCAGGACTCAACGGCGCACCCAGTACCGAGAGTGAGCGCCGATTAGAGACATTTTATCGGGAATTGCTCATCCAACTTGCCAGTCGGTGGGGCGTGACTGCCGAATTTATCCCTAGCACACCAGAAAACGCGCTAGAGCTTGTGGCTAATGGCGAGGCAGATATTGCCGTTGGCATAGAACCAGACTGGGCAGTCGCCAATCAGGTAGATTTTACCTTGCCCTATCTGTGGCGTGGCGATAGGCTTATGGTTGAAATTGGGAGCAATATTCGCGGATTTAACGAATTGCGGGGCGATAAAATCATCGTGCCAAATAACCAGCCCAATATCGAAGCCCGTGCGGTAGAAATTGCTGGCACAATCACCGCGACCATCGAGACGATTCCACAACCAGAATCGGAACTCACCAACGCCCTTTTCAACGAAGAACTCGATGCCGATGCCGTATTTGGTGATAGCATTGTGTTATTATCGCATGTGCAATTAGCACCAGACCGACTAGAACTAACCCTCACAGACGATGGAAGCGCCCCCCGTTGGTATAGCCCGTCATATCGCACAGGGCAAAGTTTTGCCCCCATTCAGATTGTGATGGCAGTCCCAAACAATGATATTGATTTTCGGTTATTGGTAGAATACACCCTGCAAGAAATTATGCGTGAAGGGGTATTAACAACCCTCTTAGTACCCCTTATGCAAGAGCGCGATATTCCCAGATACGAAATCTGGCCTGGGGGTAGTCGCTTCTTTGGGTTTAATTTGAACCGATAGAGTAAAGTCACTAGGGCATGTTGATATTTCGCAAAAAGGCACTTATTGCAATAATTTTGGACATTTTTGCATCAATATAGGGCGGATATACGAGGCTAACGCCTCTAATCCGCCCGTACATGCCTCCAAATCAGTGTAACTGTACGGAACGATTAGCACGCAGTGGGTATATCGTCCCTATTTCGTATCAATTATGAGACACACCAATCAACGCACTTCCCACACGGGGTCATCATTCAAAATACGTTCTAGGTGCGTGGCAAAATCGGCACTACGGATGGGTTTGCCCAAAAAACTGTGGAATCCTGCCCGTTGGCAATTGCCCATCTCGGCAGAATTGGCGGTATATGCCACCACAGGCACGCCATCAAAATCGGGGATGGCACGAATCGCAGTGAGTACCTGATATCCATCTGTCCCCGGAATTTCTAAGTCCAAAAAAACCACATTCGGCTTTGGAACAGTCACCAAATCGGCAAATAATGTGCGTGTGTCATACAACACATCATAGGGAATATCCATGCGCCCCAACAATTTTTGCAACACATTGGCATCGCTGGAATTATCATCAACAATCAACACACGAGTATCTTTCATAAACCAACAGTATCCTTATTTAATCAATTCGATAGAGTAAAAAATAGATGTTAAGATTCTGGTGCATCACCCCAAACTTCGCCACCTTGTAAAACATGAGCAATGCTTTTGATAAACGTCTTGGTACGAATGGGCTTGCTAATATACCCCTTAAAGCCCTTTTCTCTGGCTTTTTTCATCTCGCGGTCTGGGTCACTCGCAGTCACCGCCACGATGGGGATATTTGCCAATTCTGGAATGGCTTGAATAGCAGTCAACACATCATACCCCGTCACATTGTTGGGGAGCATGAGGTCGAGCAAGATAATATCTATAGGCATAAAGGCTTTGATGGTGCGGGCAGTCTCTACCCCCCATGTATCGAAGAAAATGGTCGCCCCATACCGCCTTAGCATAGACGAAATAATCGCCAAATTATTGACATCATCTTCTAAGACAAAAATCTTCTTCCCGTCTAAAATTGGGACAGACATTACCAATCCTTTCTATTATGGGCGACATTCGCCTCATGGGACATACCAAACAGCATCACCAGAGAGGATGCGGTCTAGTAATTCTGGAAAAACTTTCTTGCGGACGGGTTTGGCAATCAATCCGTCAAATCCAGCTTTTTTTAGGTCTTCAATATCAGAGACCGTCACACTCGCGGTCATCGCAATGATAGGTTTGCCGTCATACGCCGTATCACCGCGCAACATCTTGAGCATCTCAAACCCTGTATGTGGCGTAATTTGCACGTCCAAAAAAATGACATCTGGCACTTTTGGCAGTGCCTTCACCCGGTCCATAAAATTACTGCTATCCTCAAAGATGGTAACTTCTGCGCCACCACCCAAAGCGAGTTTGGTCAACATAACGTGCATCACCTGACGGCTCATGGGGTCATCTTCTGCATATAAAAACGAAATCGGCATTGTTATTGTCCCTCTAGTGCCAATGCTCCCTCAGCGAGTCTGTCACCCTTCATGGGCAACAATACATGGAAAGTAGACCCTTGTCCCAAGTCACTTTCAAACCAAATCCGCCCGCCGTGCGCTTCGACAAAATGCTTAGAAATCGGCAAACCCAAACCCGTCCCGCCTGCACTTCGCAAACCACTCTCGGTCTGCTTAAAGCGTTCAAACACCTTTGGATGGTCTTTGGGGGCAATCCCCACACCCGAATCTTTCACACTAATATGCACGCCATCCTCTTCGCGCTTGGCACTGAGGATGACATCGCCATTGGGCGTAAATTTCACAGCATTAGAGAGCAAGTTCAAAAATACCTGATGCAAACGCCGTCTATCACCAGAAATAATAGGCAAATTCGGCTCGACCTCAATCTTAAAGTCAATCGGCTTGTCTTTGACCAACCCCTTACCTGTAGACACCACCGCCTTGATAGACTGGTTAATATCCACATCTTCGACAAATAGCTCCAGCATACCCACCTCAATTTTAGTGATGTCGAGGATGTCGTTAATCAAACTGAGTAGATGCTCACCACTCGATACCACTTTTTGCAAAGTGTCTTGTTGTTCTTCATTCACATCACCCAAATCGCCATCCATGACAAATTCAGTGAAATTGAGAATAGCGTTCAGTGGTGTGCGGAGTTCATGGCTCATATTCGCCAAGAATTGCGATTTTACGCGGTTGGCTTCTTCTGCCTCTTTTTGGGCGGCTTGTGATTGCGAGAAGAGTTGTGCATTCCGCATAGCGATGGCGACTTGTTCCGCCAGTGTGGTCAAAACCGAAATTTCTTCTGGTCTAAAGCGTCCTGTTTGATTGGAATGAAAATCGAAAATCCCCAATAGGCGTGTGCCGAGCATAATCGGAATAGCCACCTGTGCGCGGGTATTGGGCAATTGTGGGTCGGCATAATAATCGAGTGGGATACTCACGTTGTTGACAGTCACAATTTGCGCGGTATAAGCCGTTTGTGCCACCACACTACCCGCCGTATCGGGTTCAATATTCAGGTATCTTTCCACATCCACCGTACCCGTCATATCCGCACCTGCCGCACGAATAATTTGTGAACCAAGACTGGTATCTTCAATACGAAAGATAAAACACGCATACAGCTTAAAGCTCTCTACGGTAGATTTCACCACGTCTTGCAACAGGCGGTCAATATCTAGTACGGTGGTAATCTGGCGCGATACATCCGCCGCCACGCGCAAGTCACGAGTCCGCTCTGCCACCCGTGTTTCGAGCGATGCCGATAATTCCATCACCTCGCGGATGCGCGAATTACGCTCACGAATAGAGACCACCAAGTTATCCAACATGGTATCAAACGCAAAACCGAGTCGTCCAATTTCGCTAAACTGCTTTAGGCGGGCGCGTTGGGTATAATCACCGCGCACAGCGAATTGGGCAATATAGGTAAGTCGGGTGATGGGTTTGGTGAGCCACCGTGTGACAAATCGCCCCACCAAAAGACCCAAAATTGCCATCACCAGCGCCGCCACAAGGCTAACATCACGCACATCATTAACGGCTTGCAATGCTTCTTCTTCTTCAATTTCGGCTAATAGCCCTGTGCCAAGTGAATTAATCCACGTATAAGCACCGATGACACTCTCTTGGCGATAATTGGTATAAAATCCGCCACTAGTGCGTCCCCAGAGGGCTTCACGAATCCCCTGACTCGCATAGGTGATGGTGGGGTCATAGTCTACAAATCGGCTTGGAGTGATAATATTGGAGCGTTCCAAACTGACCAGATATGTCTCGCCAGTCGTCCCAAAGCCCTCTGTAGGGGCAAGCAAATTAGCCAGTGTGTCAAAATTGAGCCGTCCCGCCAAAATACCAATAATCTGCCCTTCTAGGTTGACAATGGGCGTGGTTAGGACAGCATCTAATTCGCTGGTCTCCGCATTTAGATAGGCAGGCTGGACATAGGCTTGTGTCAAACTTGGCGCAAAATAGGGCAAATCACGCACTTGTGTGCGCTCTGCATCGGTAGTAGTAGATACATTTATTCGTCCACCCGTTGTATAGATATAAAATTCGCTAAACGAATCTTGGGCGCTCAATTGGTCTTGTAACAAACCACGTACCAAATTGACCGTTTCGGCATTGGGGCGTTGGTTATCTACCGTATTGCGAATTTGCACCAATTGGCGTTCTGGCAATGCCAAAACAGAGGATAAGCGCAATTGACTGGCTTCTAACCATCGTTGCACTTCTTCACTACGCGCTTGGGCAATAAATTTCATCTGGCTTAGGGCTTGGTCGCGTGCTTGCTGACCAAATAACCCCAACGCCACCGAAATCACGACCAATACAGGTATCACCGCCAAAGCCAATGAATAAATATTGAGCGTTGTACCAATACTAATCCGTATCGGTTGTTCTTGTTGTGGAGCATTTATTACTTCCGCCGACATCGCCCGCTCTCCTAGAATATTTTGATGTGCTTTATTCTAGCACCAATCACAAAAATCGTTGAACTCATAACCGATTTATCACGAAAAAATGACCTAACCGCTAGGATTTTGGGCAATAATCACATCAGATAACGCCCGATATAGCCCAAGATGGGCGCAATACCTCGCGCCCATCACTTATTTCGTTACAAAAAAGGGGGTCTATTCGCTTCTGGTAAAGGTTTCTGTTGTCGATTGATTGCTACTCTGTACAATCAATGTTGTCTCATCTAAGGCATAAATTTCGATACTCACGCCATCGGCTTCATTATCACCAGACAGGGTAATCACATTGCCCTCTAGTGTGAATGTCCCAGTGAGTTCAAATCCCTCACCAAAAATACGCCATGTGTCGCCCTCAAACGCCACATTACCTTGCTCATTGCCCCACACGCCTTCAAGGTCGGCAATATCAATCACCAACAAAGACGGCACACTGCCCGTCGTGCGTTCCACGCCCGTAGAAATGTCGCCAAATGCCAACATATCCGCCACATCAATGATGGCATCATAATATTCTAGTGGAATATCGGCATCATGTTCGGGTGCAAACGATATACCATCATTGGCAAGGCTAAGGATATAATTTCTGCCACCCGGAAAAGATGCCATATCACCGTCAATGAGCGCCGCCACCATATCATACACACCGACATTCACGCGCTTGAGCATACTGGTAATCAGGCGGTCTGCGCCTTCAACCGTGCCAGATTGGAATGTGGTGAAATATTCATCTTGGTCAACACCAATGACATAAATGCCTTGTGCCGCCGCGTGCTTGATACCCTCACTACCCGTCAGACCCGCCGCACCAAATATCACATCTGCACCAGCTTCAATAAATCCATCAACAAGCGCTATGCCTTCTTCTGGGGCGGCAAAGCTACTTGCATATTCAGTCAGGATGGTAATTTCATCGGTTATTTCTAGTTGGGTAATGGCATAATCTGCGCCTTGCATAAACCCATTGCGGAAACGTTTAATCACAGGAATCGGTGGACCAAAAACCCCACCAATTACATTGGTCTCTGTGACCAAAACGGCTAGATATCCCGCCAAAAAGCCTGCTTCATCATCGCTAAATTGCACCCCAACATAATTTGGAGACCCATTTACCACATCATGGTCTACACCCACAAAAAATTTATCAGGATAATCTAGTGCAACTTGTGCGGTCAACTCTGCCAATTGAAACCCAACCGTGACAACCACATCATACGACTCGGCACATTCTTGGATATTTGGCAACCAATCTTCATCAGAATCAGAAGCCAGATAAATCACATCCTCACCTACCGTCAAATCATAATCCCCCGCGATGGCAAGCAATCCATCCCATGAATTCTGATTAAATCCGCCATCTTCAACGATGCCAATATTCAATACCATACACACACGCCTTGTACTGGTATCCTCTTCTTGCGCGGTGCTAACCGATACCCCAATCATCAAAAATGCCAACACTGCCAGCAACCCTTTGCGTATCATGTATATTACTCCTTTTGAGTCGTGTCTGTCTCGGAATAGCAAAATAGCTTTGCCCCTAAGAGTAGAACGCAAAACGACAAAAATTACAAATTAATTTTTATGGGGATTTATTAAGGATGACAAACGGAGCGGCAAAACCCGCCCCACTCGCCTTATTGCACCACATAGGGGCGTAGATATTGCCCTGTATAGCTATTTTCGACTGTGACAATCGCCTCTGGTGTGCCTTCTGCGATAATCAAGCCACCGCCATCGCCACCTTCTGGACCCAAATCAATAATATGGTCTGCCACTTTGATAATATCGAGATTGTGTTCAATCACCACAATCGTATTGCCTTGGTCGGCGAGGGTCTGAATCACATCAATCAGACGCTTTACATCCACCGCATGAAGCCCCGTAGACGGTTCATCCAAAATATACAACGTCTGACCAGTCGCTCGTTTAGACAGTTCACGGCTCAATTTAACCCGTTGCGCCTCTCCCCCACTGAGGGTTGTGGCGGGTTGCCCAATGCGGATATATCCTAAACCCACCGCATCCAATGTGACCAATTTTGAGGCAATCGCGGGGAAATTCTCAAAGAACTGCACCCCCTCGCTCACCGTCATGCTCAACACTTCGGCGATACTCTTACCCTTATAATGAACCTGTAGCGTCTCGCGGTTATAGCGTGTGCCTTTGCACACCTCGCAATCAATATAAATGTCGGGGAGAAATTGCATCTCTATTTTGATTTGCCCCTGCCCCTGACAATTCTCACACCGTCCGCCCTTCACATTAAAGCTAAAGCGCCCTGTCTGATAGCCACGAATTTTGCTCTCTGGCAATTCTGCAAACAAGTTACGGATGTTATCGAACATTTTCGTATAGGTGGCAGGGTTACTACGCGGTGTGCGACCAATCGGGCTTTGGTCAATATTGATAATTTTATCAATCTGCTCAATTCCCTCAATGCTATCATGCACACCGGGACGTTCCCGACTGCCGTTCATCATCTGTGACAATTTTTTATACAAAATATCCACGACTAGCGTACTTTTTCCGCTACCACTCACACCCGTGACACAGGTTAATTTACCTAGTGGGAACTGAACATCAATATTTTGCAAATTATTCTCGCGTGCGCCCTTAATGGTGATAAATTTGCCATTGCCATCACGCCGTTTGGCGGGCAGTGGGATAGAAAACCGTCCAGACAAATAATTCCCTGTGGGGCTATCATGATTTTGCATGACCTCTTCGGGTGTGCCTTGTGCGACCACATACCCGCCATGCTCACCTGCGCCCGGTCCCAAATCCAGCAACCAATCGGCACAACGCATGGTCTCTTCATCGTGTTCGACTACCAAAACCGTATTGCCCAAATCGCGCAAGCCGATGAGTGTGGTAATCAGACGGGCATTATCGCGCTGATGCAACCCAATAGACGGTTCATCTAACACATACAACACCCCTGTGAGCCGACTGCCGATTTGTGTGGCAAGCCGAATCCGTTGTGCCTCGCCACCGCTTAATGTGCCAGCAGACCGCCCCAAAGACAAATATCCCAACCCAACATCATTCAAAAAGCGCACCCGTTCGGCAATTTCTTTGAGAATCTGATACCCAATCTGTGTAGATTTTGCATCCAACAATGACGCATGACCCTCATCGCCACGCAAGCTACTCACCCATCCGACCAATTCAGCCACAGGGAGCGCCGTTATTTCGTGAATAGCCCTATCTGCCACTGTCACCGCCAATGCCTCTGGGCGCAACCGATACCCATGACATACCGCGCACGGTGTTTGTGTCATATATTGTTGTAATGCCTCGCGCATTTCATCAGAACCAGTCTCCCGATAGCGCCGATTGAGGTTGGTGATAACCCCCTCAAAATTCGCTTGATAGGTGCGTTCTTGACCGTACCGATTCACATAGCTAATCGGGACTTTTTTGCCACCTGTGCCATGCAATATGATTTTTTGCTGGTCTGGCGTGAGGGTATTCCATGGCTCATCCATCGAAACGCCATAATACGCACAAATGCCCTTCATAACATTACTCGCCCAACCGTCATCATCAAAATTCCAGCCATTGGCTTGGATTGCCCCGCCTGCAATGCTCAATGTGGTGTTTGGGATGATAGATGTCGGGTCAAATTCTAGCTTAAAGCCCAATCCCTGACATTCTGGACACGCGCCCCGTGGGGTATTAAAGCTAAAACTGCTCGGCTCAATCTCTGGAATACTCCCATGCCCATTCACACACGCCAACAATTCGCTATACATTGTATCTTTGGCGGGTTCTGTGGTCAGGTCGTTGATAATCACTACCCCCTCACCGAGTTTGAGCGCCGTCTCTATCGAATCGGTCAGACGGGTGGTGGCGCTTTTGGCATCGTCAGATTCGGGGTCGTCATAACGGCGCATGACCAAACGGTCTACCACCACTTCTACATTGTGGATGACATAACGGTCTAGGGCAATATTATCGGCTAATTCACGCACTTCGCCATCGGCACGAATCCGCGTAAAACCGCCTTGACGCAAATCATCCAGCGCCTTCTGATGATTCCCCTTCTTATTTTTAATCACGGGTGCTAGGATCTGAATCCGCGCCCCATCTGCCATTTTTTGCACCGCCTCAACAATTTGTTGGGCGCTTTGTGCCTTCACCGCCTCCCCACACACAGGGCAATGTGGCACACCCACCCGCGCATACAACAAGCGCATATAATCATAAATTTCGGTAACAGTTCCCACAGTGGAGCGCGGATTTTGGCTCACACCCTTCTGGTCAATCGAAACGGCAGGGCTTAACCCCTCAATTTGGTCTACATCAGGCTTTTCCATCTGACCCAAAAATTGCCGTGCATACGCGCTCAGGCTTTCGACATAACGCCGTTGTCCCTCTGCGAAAATGGTATCAAATGCCAATGACGATTTACCGGAGCCAGATAGCCCACTGATAACAACGAGTTTGTTACGCGGAATTTCGACATCAATATTTTTGAGGTTATGCTCACGCGCCCCTCGTACCACGATTTTATCTTGCATAGGTGTTTGTTTATCCCTGCTGAATGGCGAATAACTCGCGTACTAAAGTTCTAGCGTATCATTAGACAAAAAGATTGGCAATAGAACACGCAAAAATTGTGATGAAAGATTTATGTTTGGGGCATAAAACGCAAATAGACGGCTTGCATGTGCCGTCTATTCGTTAAGGATGTCTTGCGGGAACTGGTGATGTTTATTTGGTCACAGTCGCCAGTGTTTGTTGGAGTTGGTTAATATGCGTACGGCTATGCCCACCTGTGACATCGCCAAATTGGAAATTTGTCCACCACAGGATATAGGGGCGGTCAAATTTTTCGTCCTCGAATGCCCGCACTAATTCGACACATTCGGCATAGGCACGTTTGAGTTCATTCAAAAGCCCTGCTGTCCCACCATAAGATTTTACTACCGCATTAACACGCGCAGGTGCATTGCCACTATAGGTATGAATTTCTGGTGCTTGCACCAATCCACCCAAAAATTCTTGGTTGTTGCGTTCCGTAAGGATAAGATGCGCCAAAATCTGATTCATGCTCCATTCGTCTTTTGCGGGTGGTGTATTAGTCGTCTCATCAGATAAATTGGCAAAAATACTGCTGATTTCTTCATAAAGTCTAGCATAATCGCCTGTGAGACGGTCTGCAAGTTCTGTGTAGCTACTTGCCATCGGTGGCAATGGATACCCCGATAGCACCAATGTAACGGTGTGTTTTTCTGCGCCACGATAAAAGGTCACAGGTGCAGAGTCACCGGGTTTAAGTCCCGCAAAATTAATATTCAATGGGGCATTATTGGCGACAGGCTTGCCATTGGCTTCGACCACCACATCACCAGCCTTAATTCCCGCTTTTTCTGCGCCCAAATTGGGGATAGCACCCGCCACCAATAAACCATCTTTTACAGGCACACCAAGCCGTTCTAGGGCTTTTTCGGTAAATTCATCAGGGTAAATGCCAATCAAAATGAGCTCAGTGATACGGGCATCTTCGCCTGTGGTGAGTGCCGCATAGAGTGTGTCGAATCCGTCTTCCCAACGTTGTTGATAATCGGCGAGTTTAACGTCTGTTGGCAAGCCCTCTTGTGTTAAGGTCACTTGTGTGCCACCATCTACCTCGACTAGTCGATAGCTTAATACTGAGCCGGTATCTTTACTGGCATCTCGCCATGTCAAAGAGATAAATTCATTTTCTTTTAATTCGGTGAACACACCCGCGACATACCGCCCTGTTGCCCATGTATGAACAACATGACCACCCACCTGTGGACGGGTATAAACTCTATCAGCAAACCAATAAGCCAATCCATCTTCATTCGTAAGCATATAATACATCGTCTTTGGGGTAACGGGGAATGTGCGTGTCACTGTAACAGTCATAATAAACTCTCTCCTCAATGCGTTTTAATTATGCGTATATGCGTTTAATCAATTTTGTGCATAATTGATTTATAGAACAAGCATACGGCTATTTTGAGGGAAAAGTCAATAACGGAGAATATTTTGATGATGCAAGAGGGTTCAATAGGGGTATTAAAGATATGTATGGGGTGCAACTGATAGCACCCACACACATAACTCGCTAGGTTACATTCCTAATCCCCTGTCGTGGTGGCGGGGTCTATGGTTGGGGTGGCGGTGAGCGATAAGATACGCCCCAATTCTGCCATATCGGTATATTGGTCAGAGACCAGCACCGAATTTATCCCGCGCACAGGTGTCACCCATGTGCGTCCGGGTTTGAGCATAATCGGCACAGGCGACCCGCCATAAATCAATTGAATCGCGCTTCCGTCATTTTCGTCTTGTCTACGCCAAAAGCCTGTATAAAACTGTCCATCGCGGAACACATAAGCCCTACCCTGCGCGGGGTCGGTGCTTTCTGGCTCTAGCCCAAAGTTAATCTCGATAGATTCGTAATTTGCTCCTGCTGGAAATAAATCGGGGCGACGACGGTGTTCGACTTCCAAATACACCAAGTTATCTGCCCAAAGTTGCTCACCATCCCCCCTATCAATATGGGGTACACCATCGGCATAACGGACATAATGACCTGTTTCGGGGTCATATTGCCAACGGGCATCGGCTTGCCCCCACCAGTCATAATAAATATCCACCGCAGGCGTGCCATTGGCATCGGGAATTTCGCTAAAGGCGAAGCCACGCGCCCGCAATGGACGATTCACTTCGCGCCGTGTCGCAAGGTCATAAAGGGTCTGTGTATTCAAAAATAGGGTATGCTCAAAATCAACATCGAGGCTTTCATCCCGACAAAAACCCGCATTGTCACAGTTATCACCTTTGAGGGGCGAAAATGTCCGAAAGACATAATCTGAAGAAAGGATAATATCCTGAATGGGTTCACTCGTCCCAGAATATGCCAACATCGCATTATACATGCGGATAAGATGCAAATCACCTAAGCGGGCGCTCCGCACAGACCCAACTGTCGTAGGTGCATTGGTGCGATAAATGGCGGCAAACCGTGTTACACCACCTTCGGCTTCCATTTCAAAGACAACATCCGCGAGATTAAGACCCGTTTGTGGGCGCACCACTGGCGGATAATTGCTCACTTTCACGATAAGGTTACGCCGATTTTGCGCTTCTTCATTGAGGTAGCGCAAGCCTGTGAGCGAATTGACCCCATCTGGATAACTAAATGGACCATTCGGCGTGGGTGTCGGTGACGGCGTTGATGTTGGGGTATAAGTCGCCGTGGGGGTAAAGGTGGGGGTATAGGTCGCTGTCGCAGTGGGTGTCGCAGTGGGTGTGAGCGATGCGGTTGGCGTAGGACCTTGTGGGGTATTGGTCACAAAACTAATCGGCTTATCGGTAGCGGGACGGGGTGTATTGGTCACAAAAACTTGTTCCCTATATGGCAAGGATGACCCACCAAACACAGGTACAGCCACCAACAAACAACACATTCCCGCAAGTAACAAAACAATTCGGCGCATAAATGCCTCTTTTAATGGATATTCAACAAGAACTCAAGCGGGGTAAAGTATAAGCCCCATACACACGCTTGCACAGGGCTTTTTATAGGAACGTGGTCATTGCGTGGGGAAATCGTTTGTTAACAACTGCCTAGCGTAATTTGATAACAACCGTATTCATTAATTTATCGTGCCATGTCTGGCGGTTACTATCAAACAACGCCCAAAAGAAACCGAGTCCCAAGATGAAAGAACTGAGGAAATATCCAAAAATATTTCTGCCAAAATTGCTACCAAATGTCATGGGCGCACCAGATAAATTCACCACCTGAATCCCCATCGCCCGCTTGCCAATCGTCTGCCCATTAGAATTCATCCCAGAAGGAATCATGACATAAAACACGATATTCAGACCAAATGCGATAATAAGGGAAACTAGATTTAATGTATCCAATGACGACACATACGCAGAGTATAGATTATAGTTTGGGGTAACAAAAATTACCAAGGTGAAGACGATGACAAAATAGGTAATACATAAAATGAACCCATCTATTAATATCGCCAAAAACCGCGAGACGACACCTGCCAATGGATCTTGCCGTCCATATACATTCACAGTAGGCACTTGTCCAACAATAGGCGGTTGATACTTATAAGGCATATTTTGTTGTTGATAAGGGGCTGGCGGTTGTCCATATCCTACTGGTGGCATATTTTGTTGATAAGGAACAGGCGGTTGACCATAACCACTCTGTGGCATATTGGGATTCATGCCACTATTCATCATATTCAGGGCTTGATGGGCTTGGGAATGAGAAGGATCCATGGCAAGCGCACGAAATAAAAAGTCACGTTTTTGGTCATCGTTTACAGCCACCAAAGACCCCAAATAATAGGTCTCTGCATTGGCTTGTGGTGGCAAGGCATCATGCAATAATTGGCGTGCGCCTTCTATATTATTGGCACCAATACGTTGTTTAATTTGGCTATTTAATTCAGACATTCTCATATCTCCTATTGATACTGTATAAAACACCTCTTATAGAATAACCAAATCTCTGCGTTTATACAAGTAAAATACGTACTTCTATAAGGGTAATCGCATCAAACACCGAATAAACCCAAAAGTATTTATTCGGATGTAGGGCAAGCTATTGCCCCTGTCAAAACACCTTGCTTCCTAACAATATCTATATTTTGGTGT
>DAOTUO010000081.1:0-1639 GCA_034436595.1 Anaerolineae bacterium
AATGAACGACTTGCCCATTTTTTGATAATGCGGTGCGAAGTGTTTCTGGTGTGCGTGGAAAAGAGCCTCTATCATATTTCCAGAGTAACCGTCCTGCCATGCGTTTTGGTGCCCATACAGGATCAAAAACCACAAATTGCCCATTAGGGTTAAGAATCCGAAACGCCTCTTGAACAAATGCCGATAGCACCTCATCAGGCAAATGATGAATGACCGCCGTACATATCACCACATCAACCCCACTAGTCGGAAAAGGCATTTTGCCAGCATCTCCCAATATAGGGCTTCCGACAACCGCTTTTTGTAAAAATCCGTGTAGTTTGACAGAATCATTATCTAAACACACATAGCGAATATGGTCGTCAAACAAAACTCGATTCAGTCCTGTTCCACCACCAATATCCACCACCAAAGCCCCTTTATGAACATTTGCCAATCGTTTTTGTAGACGCTTGCGAATAATCCGCGCCCCAACCGCCGTTTGCAATAAGTCATAAACCAAGGGAATAGCCACAATACGATGTAGAATCTTTTTTAGCATGAAGTAATCCGTTATCTATTTGCCATTTTGTGTCCAAAAATGATACCAGAGTTCCACCGATTTGGTCATAAAACCACACCGTTGATAAAGCCGTTGGGCGCTGATATTGCGACCTTGTGTGACCACATCCACAGTCACACATGCACGGTCATGAAACCAATTCATACTCGCCATCAGCAGTTGATACCCAATCCCTTTGCCCCGTATGCTGGCATCTACCCCAACCAATCCAATATTACCGTTAGTCGCTTTTGCCGAACAAGTGACAAACCCCACAGGCTGGTTGGCAATTTCGCATACCAAAACCTCATCGGCATACCCATGGCAGCTTTTTTCTATCCATGTCTCATAAAATGCGTCACAAATCACCTCTGAAAAATGGGTATCAAAATAAAAGCGCGATGCCCGATAGCTATGACGGGCAATGGCTTTAAGCTGTGGCATATCCGATTCATGATACGGGCGGATGGTCATAGTGGGCATAAACGGTTGCCATGTGGCTAAATCATGCTTTTCTAGTGTTAGCCGAATATCCACCAGCGCAAACCGATTGGCAGTCAAAAGTTGTGCAGTCTGTGGGTGGTCTGGGTTGGCTAAAAAATAGAGGCAGTCTATAGCATTTTCTGAACACCATGCCAAAAGCGCATCCATACGCACTTGGTCGAGTTCGTTAACAGTGGATTTGCCAATACGATACCCAAAAAAGTCAGTATCCCATCCCAAAAATTCGCAAGGTGCAGTCATTCTATTGTACCTTTTAGGTGGTCTTGTTCGGCATGAAGGCTCTGGCGCACCACATAACTCGGCTTATCCATCAAGCGGATGTGCATTCGTGCCAAATATTCCCCAATAATGCCCAACGCAAATAATTGTACCCCAGAAAAAATTGCCACAATAGATGCCAAAAACGGAAATCCGGGTATGCTACCCCCTTCAAATATAAAGCGGATGACCACATAAACAAATACTAATATGCCAAATAGCATAAAGGTAAAACCCAATATGCTGGCAATTTGCAATGGCACAACACTAAACCCCGTAATCATATTCATGGCATGGCGGATGAGCTTCATAAGGGTGTAATTTGATGTTCCAAAT
>DAOTUO010000082.1:0-2548 GCA_034436595.1 Anaerolineae bacterium
AATGAACGACTTGCCCATTTTTTGATAATGCGGTGCGAAGTGTTTCTGGTGTGCGTGGAAAAGAGCCTCTATCATATTTCCAGAGTAACCGTCCTGCCATGCGTTTTGGTGCCCAAACTGCATCTAGTACAACAAATTTGCCCGTGGGCTTTAAGATTCGTATTGCCTCACCAAAAAATTCGGGGAGCAATTCATCGGGCAGATGATGAGTCACAGAGGTGCATATCACCATATCCACACTATTTGTCCGAATAGAGATATTGCCCGCATCGCCCAATAAGGGATGACCATCCACCATTTTTTGCAAAACACCTTGTAGCTTCACAGGGTCATTATCCAAACAAATATAACGGATATTTTCACCAAACAGTGACCGATTTAAACCCGTTCCACCCCCGACATCCACAATAATTGCCCCATCGGTAATACCTGTTAAGGATTTTTGCAGTCGTCTGCGAATATATCTTGCCCCGACCAATGTCTGAAGCAAATCGTAAATCAGTGGGATAGAAAAAATGCGATGGAGCAATGCTTTTAGCATAGGTTATTCCTCTAGCTCTGTGGGCGTTTTGCGATTAATAGGCGTGACCCACCCATCCGAAACGAAACGCCCATCCGCATGAGTGCTACTTCGGTTTTCATCACCGCCAACAACATCCGATTGAGTTGTGGGTTAAGTTTGAACTCTGCGAATAAATCAAAATCAGCAGGCTTATCTGATTTTCGGGAACGATTCAATAGCATCAATGGCAACAACAATCCGACAAATGAGGTGGTTTTGACCACTTCAAAGCCCGCCCGTTGCACTTTACTCACCAAATCGTGTTTATGATAACGCCGTTTATGATAACTCATATCATCCACCACACTCCACAAAAATTGATGCTGTGGCACAGATAGCATCAACCCACCACCCGGTTTTATCGCCTTAAACATCTGGGCAAGCGCCAATTCGTCCTCTTCGATATGTTCTATCACATCAAACGCGCCGATGAGGTCAAATGCCTCTACATAGGGAATATCCCGCGCATCCATCTGCAATAAAGTCGAATTTGGAACACGGGTTTGGGCAAAATGTAACCCCTCAACCAATAAATCACTGCCAAAAAGGGTTATATCGCTCAAATGCGAATTGAATTGTTGCAACACAAAACCCGTCCCACAGCCGATCTCAAAAATGGTCTTTGCCTGTGGAAAATATTTTTGTATCGCCCACAATAACACCCGATTGCGTCCCTCAAACCAAAAATGCCCTTGCTCAAGTTTGGCGAGAGTGGCAAAAAAATCGGCGTGATAGGTATCATTTTGTTGGGCAAGTTCTGGCGCAAAAACCACGTAGCCCTTATCAGTAATTGGCATAAATCCACAGTGGGGGCATTTCCAATCTTCACCATTGAAGGTCGTCTGACATTTGAGGCACCGTTTCATAAAGAATCTTTCTATATTATTTTAGCGAGTCTCATTATCAAACCATTTATGCAGGGTATAATGCGATTTCGACATGGTAAAACCCAATCTCGCCCATACTTTTTGAACTGGGATATTATTGATTTGTGTAGAAACAACCATCCGTTGTCCCCCTTTTTGATTCACCCACTTCATCGCGTTAATCATAAATGAACGATAAATTCCCAATCCACGATGTTGCATCGAAACACCAGAGATGATACCTGTTCCATCTTGTGGAGACAACATATGTACCGCAAAAAAACCAGCGACCTCTCCATTCACATCAGCAATGAAAACATCTTCTGCAACCTCGCGTGAAAGACAAGCCCGTACCGCCCAAGACGCATACGCATCATCAGATTTTGCCCTCTCTAACCGAGGGTCGGCATGATAGTGACCAAAATAATCATTGAAGGCTTCACGAGCAATGCGGTCAACAATAATTTCGTCACCATCTCGGAAGTGGCGCATCTCAAAGCCATTACGAATATCGTCTGGAATAGGCGATTTTGCATAGTTAAATTCAGAATAGACAAGGGTATCCATCAATAAGAATCCTTGTTTTTCCATCATTTGCAAAACAGGCAAATCCGCTGTGCTACACCGTGCAACAAGCATTTTGGCATCTTGTTGAGCGCAAAATTCCAATATAGACTGAAAATTCTCTATGGTAACGGCATCACTACGCGCAATAGTAATACCATAGCGTCCTGTATCTAATGGTGAAAGCCAAACATCTTGATTAGTCATAGTGATTTATTCCTTTTTAGTTTGAGATGAAGAAATTTGTCGCACCACATAACTCGGCTTATCCATCAAGCGGATGTGCATTCGTGCCAAATATTCCCCAATAATGCCCAACGCAAATAATTGTACCCCAGAAAAAATTGCGACAATGGATGCTAAAAACGGAAATCCAGGGATGCTTCCACCCTCAAATATAAAGCGGATGACCACATAAACAAATACTAATATGCCAAATATCATAAAGGTAAAACCCAATATGCTGGCAATTTGCAATGGCACAACACTAAACCCCGTAATCATATTCATGGCATGGCGGATGAGCTTCATAAGGGTGTAATTTGATGTTCCAAAT
>DAOTUO010000083.1:0-1664 GCA_034436595.1 Anaerolineae bacterium
ACAACGCTCACTTAGAACTTTTCTTGCGACCTTCTTCATCATTTTTATGATGGGAATGAGCATCGAAGTCTTTTCGCAGGTTATCAATTCGCTCCGAGCGACAAATGTCTCGCAGTTGGTTGTAGACAACAACGCCAATGGGCTGGCAGATGGTGGGGATGTCATCCAATACACCATCGAAATCGCCAATTGTAGCTCTAGCACGATCAGCGGGGCAATTTATCAATCTGACCTAGACCCTAATACCAGCCTTGTACCCAATAGTGTCCAAGTGACCACCTCTGGCACGGGCTTGTGCGGAGACACCAGCACCCCCGTTGCGATGGATGACCTGACGTATACTATTCTCGCGGGAAATACCCTCACGGTTATTGTGGCTGACCCCAACGACTTACTCGACAACGACCTACTCGGCACACCGCCCGCCACCCTCACCCTTTTTGGTGGTGGCGATGCGTCTGGCGCGGCAACCACCCCCGCAGGCGGTACAATTCCGCTTGGCACAGGGTCATTGACCGTCAACACAGATGGTAGCTTCACCTTCACCCCCAATACAGGCTTCACGGGGGATTTCGACTTCCAATACACCCTCAACAACGGCATTGGCACGAGTACGGGCAATGTGACCATTCAAGTCCAAATTGCCCCTGTCGCACAAGACGATGCGAATCTCATCGCCACCGTTGGCACAATCACCAACTTCCCCGCCCCTACCCTGTTCAACGACAATGGCAGTGGCGCAGATAATTTGGGTGTCCCAACCGCGACAATCGTCAATTTTGGCGCGGGGAGTTTGGGCGGTGCAGTCACAGATAACGTTGCAGGCGCGACCACCCCCGCGGGGTCATTCGCAGGTGGCACGCTGACAGTGAATACCGATGGTAGCTTTAGCGTCAATAACCCCACTGCACCAGGGCTATTCACCTTCCTCTATCGGATTCAAAACGCGGTCGGTTTCGCAGATGCCATCGTCACCATAGATATTCGCCAAGGACCCATCGCCGAAGATGATGCCTTCACCGTCCTCACGGGCATCACCCTCAACGGCGATTTGACCGCCGACAATGGTTCTGGCGCAGATTTTGCTGGTGTGCCTCCTTATAATGTCCTCACTTTTGGCGCGGGTAGCTTGGGCGGTGCCGTCACATCCAACAACGGGGGCGCAAGTGTGCCTCTCGCGGGTGGCACATTGACCGTCAACCTAGACGGCACATTTAGCTTTGTGAATCCGACCACCGCAGGCACATACACCTTTAACTATCGCCTATCCAACACCATCCCCGCCTTTGATGATGCGACCGTCACCATCACAGTCCAAATTGCCCCTGTCGCACAAGACGATACCAATCTCATCGCGGTGGTTGGGTCTATCACCAATTTCCCAGCCCCTACCCTCTTCAACAACAATGGCAGTGGCGCAGATAATTTGGGTGTCCCAACCGCGACAATCATCAATTTTGGCGCGGGGGATATTACAGGCTCTGCTCTGGTCACCGATTTTGCCTTCAATACGACCACTGGCGCGGGAACATTCGCAGGTGGGACGCTTACCGTCAACGGGGATGGTAGCTTTAGCGTCAATAACCCCACGCTCAACGGCACATTCACCTTCCTCTATCGGATTCAAAACGTGGCTGGCTTCTCTGATGCCATCGTCACCGTCA
>DAOTUO010000084.1:0-6007 GCA_034436595.1 Anaerolineae bacterium
ATGGACATGGACGCGCTCGTTAAAAAAAGAGTATAAATATAATAGTAATGATGGTCGGGAAGATGAATTAGGAACAGGTGTTCGTATCTTGCGCGGTGGCTCTTGGAACACTCGCTCGGGCAGCGCTCGCGCCTCGTACCGCGACGGCGGCTATCCGTCTGACAGCGACTTTTTCGGGTTTTTTGTTGTGTGTCTTCCCTATTAATATATTATGAACTCCGACCTCTGAAAGGGCGCTATAGCGCCCGTAGCTCTGGACTCTGTGTGCGCGTAGCGCACGGTTTTGACCTTGCGCGAAGCGGAAAAAAATTTTTGAAAATGAGGGGGTATGTACGGGCTTGCCATGGCAAGCCCCCGCAACCAACCGTAAAAATCGGGCATGACATGTCATGCCCCTACGACATACCGATTTTTATGATATTCTGCCTTTTTAACTACGGACGCGATATATCACGTCCCTACAAACTTCGCCTAGAAACGGTTTTCTCCCCTATCCCCATTGCATGGAGAAAGGGGCTATTTTTAATCATTATCAGAAGGATACCCATCATGACGAATTTTGACAATTTTGCCTGTCCCATCCCTATCAGCGAGTACCCACAGGTGCTTTTGGCACACGGTGGCGGGGGAAAACTGATGAATATGCTCATCAACAAGCTGTTCCGCGCCAGTTTCCCCGATGTGGCAGACCACGATGGCGCGGTGATAGAGGCGCATGGCAAACTCGCCATGACCACCGATTCGTATGTGGTCAAACCGTTATTTTTTGCGGGTGGGGATATTGGCAGTTTGGCGGTGCATGGCACGGTCAACGACTTGGCGATGTGTGGGGCAATCCCCAAATATTTGTCCATCGGCATGATTTTGGAGGAGGGTTTGCCGATGCAGACGTTATGGGCTGTGGTGCAATCCATCGCCCAAACCGCCCAAGCCTGTGGCGTGAAAATCATCACGGGCGATACCAAAGTGGTGGATAGGGGCAAGGGGGATGGCATTTTTATCAATACAACGGGCATCGGGGTGATTTCGCACGATTTAGACATTGCCCCCAGCCGTGTGCGCGTGGGCGATGTGGTCATTTTGAGCGGGGATATTGGCAGGCATGGCATCGCAATTATGGCACAACGCGAGGGGTTGATGTTCGAGACCAGCATCCTCAGCGATTCGTGCGCGTTGCATACGCCTGTTTTGGCACTAATCGAGGCGGGAATCCGCGTGCATTGCCTGCGCGACCTCACACGGGGCGGATTGACCAGTGGCGTATGTGAAATTGCCCATGCGGGGAATGGGCATATCCACCTGACAGAAACGGCGATTCCTGTGGCGGATGAAGTGCGTGGCGCGTGCGAAATTCTCGGATTAGACCCGTTATACATCGCTAATGAAGGGCGCTTTGTCGCATTTATCGCCCCAGAAGATGCTGATAGGGCGCTGGACGTGTTGCGCGGACATCCGCAAACGGACGGGGCGTGTGTGATAGGGCAGGTGACAGACGGCAAGCCCAACCGCGTGACCATCACCAGTGCCATCGGCGCAGAACGGATTTTAGAGATGTTTAGCGGGGAACAATTGCCCAGAATCTGCTGAAAATAGTGTTATAATATCCCTATCATATTGTTATCAACAGAGAGATTTTTACCATGACCACCAATGAAGATGCGCGTCACATCATTCGCGGACTTGTAGATAGATTTCAGAATGATTCGCAAAAAGAAAAATATACCGAGCAACAAATCCGCGAATCTTATGTGCTACCCTTGTTCCGTGCATTGGGTTGGGATACCGAAAACCCCGCCGAAATGACCGCAGAAGAGCAAATTTCGCGCGGGTTTGTGGATTTTGGCTTTTATCGGCATGGTGTCGCTATGTTTTATTTAGAGACCAAACGGGTATCCGAAACACTCGAAAATCCCAAATTTATCCGTCAAGCCATTAATTATGCCTATTTGCGCGGGGTCACATGGGCAGTTTTATGCGATTTTGAGCAACTATTGGTTTATAACGCCCAATGGCAAGGCACAGATTTAGATAACGTGCGCTTTTTGCGCCTGAATTATGCCGATTATGCCGATAAAAATTTCGATGACCTATGGTTACTGTCTAAATCGGCTTTCACGACCAATGAGATTCACCGTGTGACAGAAAAATATGGCAAAAAAGCCATGCGCGAACCCGTGACACAAATTTTATTTCGGCAATTAACCGATTGGCGCAAACAACTCTTCGCCGAATTTCGTGCTTTTGGTGGGATATTCGCCACGGATAGCACACGAGTAGATAACGCCGTCCAACGGCTCATAGACCGCCTCATCTTCATTCGCTCAATGGAAGATAGAGGCATTGAAAAAAATCTACTCCAGTCGTTGATTCGCACTACCGAAAAAGAGAAAAAAGACCCCTATACCCGTTTGCAAGCCTTATTTACCGAATTAGATGGGGTGTATAACTCGAATATTTTCGCCGCATCTGACCTCGACCACCTCAAATTTAGCGATGTGGTGCTACTCGAACATATCATTGATGGGTTGTATGGCAATCAATCGAGTGTCGAATACGATTTTAACGCCATTAGCGCCGATGTGTTGGGCGCAGTGTATGAGCAGTATCTTAGTTTTAAGGCACAAGACCCTACCGCGCAAACATCCGCCAAAAGCCAAAAACGTAAAACACAGGGTATCTATTACACACCCCAATTTATTGTGCGTTATATCGTCCAAAACACACTCGGAGAGGCAATTAAGGCAGGGGCAGACCCGCTCACCATGCGCGTGATAGACCCTGCTTGTGGCAGTGGCTCATTTCTCATTGAAGCATTCGACTTTTTAGACCGACAACTCAAATCCCTCATTCCAGATGCCCCAAAACGCCGTGAACATATCCTCACCCACAACTTATATGGCGTAGATTTGGATATTCAGGCGGTAGAAGTCACACGCCTCAATTTGCTCCTACGGGCGGCGACTGAACGGCGCTTATTGCCACCCCTCACCCATATTCGGCATGGCGATAGCCTCATCACACCCAAATTTGATTATCACAATGCCTTTGAGGAGGTATTTGCTGATGGTGGTTTCGATGTGGTTATCGGCAACCCGCCCTATGTGCGCCAAGAGACACTTGGCGCAGAATTTAAGGCGTATGTGGCACAAAATTACGCGGTATATGCGGGTACAGCCGATTTATATGTGTATTTTATCGAGCGGGGTTTGTCTCTTCTTAAGCAAGGAGGCAGATTGGGCTATATTTTGCCCAACAAGTGGATATGTTCGGGGTATGGTGGAAATTTGCGTCAATTTTTGGATGGTAAGACTATCAATCGTCTTGTAGATTTTGGCACGCTTAAAGTCTTTGCAGAGGCTAGTATAGATGTCGCCTTACTCTTTTTACAAAATGCACCACCCAATGATGAAATTTTGGCGATTCAAGCCGAAGATTATGATATGCACGGTGAATTAACCGATTTTGTAGCAAGCAGAGAATATTCTGTTTCACGTAGTTATTTGCGTCATGATGGGTGGGCGTTAGTCCCCAATACGGGACAAGCCGTTTTAGAAAAATTGCTACAATCTGGCACGCCATTGGGTGAAATGGTCAATGGGGTCATTTATTATGGAGTCAAAACAGGCTTAAATGAGGCATTTGTGATTAATGAGGCGGTTCGCCGTCAACTGATTGCGAAAGACCCTAATAGCGAGTCAATTATCAAACCGTTTTTGCGCGGACGCGATATTAAACGGTATCATGTCCCACATGCTCCCAAATATGTGCTTTATATCCCATGGGGATTTGAAATCGAAAAATATCCGTCTATTCTTGCACACTTAAAACAATTTGAAGCCCTATTATCAGAACGCCCAGAAGTCAAAAAAGGTGTTCTTCCATGGTTTGCCTTGAGCCGTTATGCGTCTGAATATATTGGTGAATTTGAGAAAACAAAGATTATTTATCAAGATATTTCTCAATATGGCAACTTTGCTTTAGATACCCGTAACCATTACACCAATAACACCAATTATATGATTACGGGTTTGGAGATGGACGAGTATTATTATTTGTTGGGAATCCTCAACTCAACCATTTTTAGCAAAATATTCGCGCATGTATCGTGCCGATTGGGAGTAGCATTACGCTGGTTTTCTCAATATATGGAAAAAATGCCCATTCCCACCGCCACCGATGTGCAACGCACCAAGCTCATTGCATTGGTGCAAAAACAACTTGCTTATCATGCAGAATTGGCAGGATTAGAGACAACTGCTAGTGACCGCCGTTTTGAGGTAAAAGATGCCATTCGCAAAACGGATAGCGCCATAGATGTGCTGGTATCAAATCTCTATGGGGTGGATGAACATGATGTGGCGTTGTTGGGGTGATGATGTCTGAAAATTCACCATCCGAATTTGACGCGCTCATCGCCAAGTTAGCCGATATTTACAAACAAGCGGGCGAGGCGGGGTTGCGTCAGATGTTGACCGAAAATAATCTGCCAGAGGCGCAAATTGAGGAAATTCTCATCGCAATCATGGCAGAGGTCGGCGGAAATGATAATGACGATACTCGCCCCGATATGTTGCCATTCGAGACGATACGCGAATGGGTCAGTAACACGTATGCCGTGAAAAAAGGCGATACTGCCAATTTAGAGGCGTGGCGTGAACAACTGCAAGGGGCAAAATCGCAAATGTCGGCTATGGGCGATGAGTGGGCAAATGAGGTGCAATTTGTCGAGGCGTTGCTGGCGGTTCTGCGCGATGAAACGCCGAATTTGCCGAATGTGCATCCGTATCACGAGCCGATACAAGCCCTGCTAGAGGCGTTGAAAGGGTAGTGGTGGGCGGATATACGACCCTAGAGGCATACAATCCGCCCGTACAATCCAAATGGATGGTGTTCGTAGGGACGACATTCTTGTCGTCCGTGTTGGACACGAAGAAAGGCTTGTCCGTAGTTAAAAAGACAAAATATGATAAAAATAGCGTGTATGTTACCTGCCAACGGGCGGTGAACCACCCGTCTGGCTCTCTGAAACCCCCGTGAACGGGGTTGTTTTGCCTATTTTCATCACAAAAAATGGGTATGGCGTAGGGGCTTGCCATGGCAAGCCCGATTTTTACGGTTGGGTACGGGGGTTTGCCATGGCAAACCCGTACATCATGCCAAGCTGACCCTAAAAATCGGTAGGTCAACCCCATTTATGGGGTTTTGGTGGCGCAGGCAGATGGTTCACCGCCTGCCAAATCTACGCAAAATCATCAAAACAACTACGGACAAGCCTTATATGCCGTCCCTACAGCCTGATAGCCGTGTTTTGGGTCGTAGGGACGCGATATATCGCGTCCGCAGGTTTGTTGCCTTTGATTGAAATCATTTGAATTTAAAATCGTTACTCCATTACATCTTTCCATATTTTGTGTGGATATGCTGTATGCTTACCCTACGAACTGGTTTCATTTCTCAATAAATATGGGTTATAATTTGACGGGTGATGGGGTACAAACGATTGCGCCTCAATTTTGGATATAAAGGATACACATTATGCGCCTTGTCTACATTGCCATCGGTTGGACATTCGGCATTTTTATCGCCTCGCACTTGCCAAATTTCCCGCCAATGGCATGGATTGGGACGGCAATCGGGTTTTGCGCCCTCGCATGGGTGAATCGGGCGAAAATCGGCTGGCGTTGGACGCTCATCGCTATGATTGCCCTGTCGCTTGGCGGATGGAGGTATGCTACCGTCCCAAAAACCAGTGATGTCGCCCAATATAACGAACAGGGG
This sequence comes from Anaerolineae bacterium, assembly GCA_034436595.1. GTDB lineage: Bacteria > Chloroflexota > Anaerolineae > Aggregatilineales > Phototrophicaceae. The sequence continues at coordinate 5,779 of DAOTUO010000084.1, forward strand.
CAAATTGGCATCAGTGTCATCGGTGAGGTGATTGCCCTGCCCGATATGCGCGACACGCGCCAACTCATCCGCCTCAATGCCATACAAGTCGTGGACGGTGGGCGTGTATCAGAGACATCTGGGGTTGTGTTGGTCATCGCCCCGCCCACCGCCGATATTCGCTATGGCGATATGCTCATGGTAACGGGTAGCCTCATCACGCCCCAGACATTCGACACGTTCTCTTATG
>DAOTUO010000085.1:0-3268 GCA_034436595.1 Anaerolineae bacterium
ATCACAAAAAATGGGTATGGCGTAGGGGCTTGCCATGGCAAGCCCGATTTTTACGGTTGGTTGCGGGGGGTTTGCCATGGCAAACCCCTACATCATGCCTATCTGACCCTAAAAATCGGCAGACCAACCCCATTTATGGGATTTTGGTCATATACGTAGGTGGTTCACCGCCTGCCCTATCTACGCAAAATCATCAAAACAACTACGGACAAGCCTTACATCGCGTCTGTTCCCCGCTCCAATTTTTGGGGAGGGGTTGGGGTGGGGTCAAAACTCTTTTTCACAAAATTAACCGAATGTTACTTTGGTTAGCGCGTCACCCCCATAATCGGAGCATCGCACCCTGTCCAAATAAAATTATACCCATTGGGGTCTGTCCCTGCCACAGCATCGGTATACGGTGCAACCGCCTGAAATTCGCCACTGCTCAACCGATACAGCCGAATTTCTTCGCGGGTATCTTGTTTGATGAGGGCGGGGGTCTCTGATGGCACGCCCGCCCGCACAACTTCGCGCCCTGTCACACGCAAGACATATAAGCCCCGCCCCGTCTCTTGTGAAATGGCGACTAGGGTGATATTGCCGTTGGCTTCGCAATAGATAGCAACCGTCTGACCATTGGCATCCCAATTCACGCGACCATCTTCCAGCCCAATCCCCAACGGGGCATAGGGCAAGGCATCACACCGACTCGCGCCTATTGCCACAGGGTCAAACGGATAACGGGCGAGTTCTGATAGGTCATCGAAATTATCCATCGTCGTATTGCCATTGGCATCCCGAAAACTGAGGAAAAATGGTCTGGTGGTGGGGGCATTGCCCAACGCATTAAAGCGCAGGGTGAATGTGCCGATGGGCGTGGGTGTTGCGCCGATGCCATCCGTCACCGAATAGGCATTATAAGCCAGCATCACCCCAGACGCATCATATAGCCCTACCCCAACCCAATCGCGCCGACCATTTTCGTCATCGGTATTGGGGGTATAGGTAAAAAAGAAGCGCACCGCAGAATCGTTACAGCCTGTGCCGTTTTCTGCAAAGGCGACAATGCTCGCCACCGCTTCTGCCGCAAAAGCAGGGCGTGGGGCGACCAGCGCCAGTGATAATAAAATGAGCATAAACAAAAATTTCATGATAACCATCATCTCCGCTACAACCATTACAAACTGTCCCTATTATAATGGCGGGTGACGGATGCGCGTAGGGATTTTTGGCTGGCGTTGCCTAATCGTAGGCTATGCACGCCACCCCATTCTCATTTTTATGACAACCGACGCGCCAAAACGGGATGATTTTCACCTGTGTGCTTTGCCAAATGGGGGTATAGTGATAGACAAGATACTTGTCTGTATGATTTATATAAGGAAGGACACACATCATCATGACCAACCTCACCACGCCCTATTTGGGCATGACCCTCAAATCGCCGTTGGTGGTCTCTGCGAATCCGCTATCAGACGACCTGAGCAATATCCGCAAAATGGAAGATGCGGGTGCATCGGCAGTGGTGCTATACTCGCTATTCGAGGAACAAATCGAGATGGAACAGCGCGAATTGCATCATCATCTGACCTATGGCACCGATAGTTACGCCGAATCGCTGACCTATTTTCCAGAACCCGCCCAATTTTTGACCACGCTAGACCGTTATTTGGCGCTGATTGCCAATGCGCGTAAGGCGGTGGACATCCCCATTATCGCCAGCCTGAACGGGAATCATACGGGTGGCTGGACACATTTTGCCCGTCAACTAGAAAAAGCGGGTGCATCGGCATTGGAGCTGAATATTTATAATATTCCCACCGATTTTGACCAGAGTGGCGCAGATATTGAAACTGAGACTATCGAAATTCTTAAAGCCGTGAAAAAAGAGGTGATGATTCCGGTCGCCGTGAAGCTATCGCCATTTTTTAGCAATATGGCAAATATGGCGAAAAAACTCACCGAAGCGGGTGCGGATGGCTTGGTGCTATTCAATCGTTTTTATCAACCCGATGTGGATTTAGAAAGTTTAGAGGTGTATCCGCATGTGCTACTCAGTACCGCCGCCGAAATGCGCTTGCCGTTGCGCTGGATTGCGATTTTATACGGGCGGATTAGTGGCAGTCTGGCGGCAACCACGGGGATTCAGGATAGCGAGGATGTGCTAAAGATGTTGATGGTCGGCGCGGATGTGACCATGATGGCATCGGCGGTGATTCGGCACGGCATTGACCATTTGCGCGGGGTGGAAGCGGGTCTCAAGTCGTGGATGGAAGCGCATGAATATGAATCGGTGGCACAAATGCGCGGGAGCATGAGCCATCTGAAGGGTGGCAACGCAGGCGCGTTTGAACGGGCGCAATATGTCCGTGCCGTGAGCAGTTTGCCAAAATTGAATATGGCGTAGGGGGGAAATTTAGCCCCACCCCCTGCCCCCTGCCTACGTTATGGCTTATCATTACCCATATCTTTTCGTGGATGCGTATAATGGAACACCTATTTTGAATTCAAATGATTTTCAAATTTCAATGGATAAGCATTTTCAAGTCAATTATCAGCTTAAAGCACCCCTATCCCCACTCGGTGGGGTGTAGGGACGGCATACAAGGCGTGTCCGTAGTTGTTTTGATGATTTTGCGTAGCTACGGTAGGCGGTGAAGCACCTGCCTATATGACCAAATCCCCATAAATGGGGTTGGTCTGCCGATTTTTAGGGTCAGATAGGCATGATGTACGGGCATGCTGTACGGGCTTGCCATGGCAAACCCCTACGCCATACCCATTTTTTGTGCTGAAAATAGGCAAAACAACCCCGTTCACGGGGTTTTAGCGGGTCAGACGGGTGGTTCACCGCCCATCGAAGGGCAAACACATGCCATTTTTATCGCATTTTGCCTATTTGACTACGGACGTGCTTCTGTGCGTCCATCGCCATCACCCCAAATTATTTTTTACCACCTGCACCCACTCATCAATTTGCACATCTGGCACATTATTCTGCTTCAACACATCGCGCAGACCATCTTCACCGATTGCCTGATAAATCTCAATCGATTGCTTGAGCAAGGCTTGCAATTGTTCTTCAGGGGTTGGCTCGGATTCAGGTGGCACATCGGCATCACCACGTTGGCGTTTCACATTCATCCGATAATTTTTATATGCAGGCAAATTAGGATGATTAATGGGCGTGCCAATGGCAATCGCCTTTTCTAAATAGGTGATAGAGCGGTCTAAGTCGTTCAATTCATGATAACTTACACCCATATTGCCACAACACCCAAAAGCA
>DAOTUO010000086.1:0-4199 GCA_034436595.1 Anaerolineae bacterium
ATGTAAGGCTTGTCCGTAGTTGTTTTGATGATTTTGCGTAGATTTGGCAGGCGGTGAACCACCTGCCTGCGCCACCAAAACCCCATAAATGGGGTTGACCTACCGATTTTTAGGGTCAGCTTGCCATGGCAAGCCCCTACGCCATACCCGTTTTTGGGATGAAAATAGGCAAAACAACCCCGTTTACGGGGTGTCAGAAGCACAGATGAGTGGTTCACCGCCCAGCGGCTGGCAAAATATACGCTATTTTTATCATATTTTGCTTTTTTAACTACGGACAAGCCTTGTATCACGTCCCTACGACCTGCATACGGGGTTGGCGCTGTTTTAACATATACCTATATATCCTATATATCTATATATAAGGAAGAGACCCATGAAAATACGCCTATTTTTTTGCCTCATCATCCTGCTCACCGCCTTTCAGAGCATCGCACAACAAGACGAAGTGGCGCTGGTGCATGTGTTTAACACCAGCGCCAACACCATCCTCATCGGTGCAGTGAATGATGGTTATCCAGTCGCATCACAAGCCACAACCACCCTGTATTTGCCTGCCGATACACCCCTGCATCTGAACGATAGTGCATTGCCGTTGGATGACACCTTTGTGGTGGGGCATCGCTATGTATTCACCTATATCGGCACAACCCCGCCCGATGAAAATGGATTCACAGACCCGCGTTATACCCTCACCGATATGACCGATACGCCATCCAACGAAACGACTTCTGTCTGGTGGATTGGCAATTTTTTTGCTGATGAAAGCACGTCTATCCGCATTGTGGTAGATGACGAAGAGGTCGTATCCGACATAGCACACGGGCAATGGGCATCTTTTTCTGCGCCCATCGCCTATTTTCCCCTACAAGTTATCGTGGGCGACAAAGTTATCTACGAGACAGACCTCGCTTTTGGTGAGCCATATTATACGGCGATGGTGGCTTTTATGGGCGACCATACAGGCAACCTCATGCGTGATTATTTCCCGTTGAGTATAGATGTGGTCGAGACCGATTTCCTCACATGGCTAAATGCGCTCACCAACGCCCAAATTCCGCCGTATGAATATGCGACCATGCTCCGTCTGATAGACAACGCCACCATGCAAGCCGACTTTTTGGCAGATGACCGCATCATTTTGCTCCCCCACGACAACGCTTTTAACGCATTGGCGTATGATACCAGTATCTATTTTTTTAATGATGAGTCACGGCTGGCGCGTCTGTTGAATCAACATTTGTTGATAAAAAGCGCGTTACCGCAAGACCCCACTGCACCGCTCATCACCCTATTGGGCGATGAATTGTCCGTGCAGATAACACGGAGTGGCTTGACCATTGGCAACGCGGTTTATATCACCCGCCTATTGTTGCCCAATGGCAGTGAGGTCTGGTTGCTAGATGCGGTGCTATTGCCCCCATTGATGGTTGAGGATTAGGCAAAATTCGATAAAAATGGCATGTATTTGTCCTTCGACGGGCGGTGAACCACCCGTCTGACCCTATAAAACCCCGTGAACGGGGTTGTTTTGCCTATTTTCATCACAAAAAATGGGTATGGCGTAGGGGTTTGCCATGGCAAACCCGTACATCATGCCAAGCTGACCCTAAAAATCGGTAGGTCAACCCCATTTATGGGGTTTTGGTGGCGCAGGCAGGTGGTTCACCGTCTGCCAAATCTACGCAAAATCATCAAAACGACTACGGACAAGCCTTATATCACGTCCCTACGACCACCAACACGATTATATGACTGTAGGGAAATTATACATGCTGTTTACCGTGTTTTATTTTATAGGGTGTTCGCGCATCCACTTATCCCGATTGGCGGAACGCGCAATTTTGCCACTGGATGTTTTGATAAGCCAGCCAGTACCCACCAATTTGACATACGTCACGGTCACGGTGGTGCTTTGTACCACTGCGAGTTTGATGGCGCTCACAAGGGCTTTGTGTGCCTGTGGGTCATCGTCTGTAACCTCTGCGACCACTGCGATGAGTTCTGTCCCCTCTTTTTCGTCTGGCACACCAAAACACACCACCCGTCCCGCACGAATCCCATCTACCGCGCTCACCACCGCCTCTATATCTTGTGGATAGACATTTTTGCCTGCATTGATGATTAAATCCTTATACCGCCCCGCGATATAAATTTCGCCGTCGGCAATATAGCCCATATCCCCCGTCATAAACCAGCCATCAGGCGTGAACGGTTGCAAATCTGGACGGCGATAATATTCTGTGAGCATATACGGACTTTTTATGGCAATTTCGCCCACAGAGCGTTCTGGAAGCGGATTTTTATCTACATCTAGCACGCGGATTTGTGTTCCCGCGATGGGTATGCCACAAGATACCAGCACCAGTGCATTATCGTCATCAGATGGCAAAGCACGATGATGCGCCTCAAATGCGGTCTTATCAATGTTATCCACACGCGGAATATGCCCATGCGGGGTTTGGGTAACAGCAAACGTGTTTTCTGCCATCGCATAACTGACGGTGAGCATGTTGGGTGTGACCCCATTGGCAGAAAATCGCTCTAAAAATAGTGTGTGGCTCTCCAAACGGACTGGCTCGGAACAATTGATGAATAAGCGCATGGATGACAGGTCTAAACTCTCTGTGTCGCGCATCCGAATTCGCCTCGCACAATGGTTATAGGCAAAGTTTGGCAACCAGCACAGTGTCCCTTTATGCTCATGGATGGCACGAAACAGCAACGCGGGATGTGCCACCCAATCAAACGGCGACATGAGTACCAACGGCACACCTTGTATGAAGGGCATCAAAAATCCTGCAATGAGTCCCATATCATGATAGAGGGGCAACCAACTCACAATCACATCATCGGGTGTGAGGGCAATCGCATCGCTATACTGTGCCACTTGCGATAAAACCGCATCATGGGCAAGTGCTACCCCTTTTTGTAAGCCTGTAGACCCGCTAGAATGTTGCAAAAAGGCAATTTCTGACGGATTTGGTGCATAGTCCATATCGTCATGCACCGATTCATCCACAATAAAGTTACTTGTGCCATAGACAGGACAGGTCACATTTTGCGATAGCTGTGGGGCAAAATCGTCTGTGGTAAAAATTGCCTTCGCATCTGATAGGCGCACCAATTCTGCCATACTGTCCATATAAATTTTTGGATCTAATTTTTCTGTTAGGGTAGGGAACATGCTAGGGATTGCACCTATCATCATCGCCCCCCAAAAGGCATATATCCCCTCTAGGTTTTGTGGTTGGGCGATGATAACTAAGTCGTGGGGATGAATCCCCATCCGCACAAAGCCGTGTGCATAGCGGCGCACCGCATCCCGAAAATCGCCCCGTGTGATGACCTGTGTCGGTGCATCACTGGCGACAAAAATAATCGCAGGGGCAACATCGTTGTGTGCCGTTAGCACCTGTGCATCGTGCAAGGTATTCATGGTTATTTTATATCGCGCATGACCCGCACCACAATTTGGTTGAGCGTGTCCATTTTATCCACTGTCAAATCGGGGTCTGGGATATACACATTAAAGGCATTTTCCACATAGACAGCCAATTCTGCCAATGCAAATGAATCCATCATGCCATTGGTGATAATGCCTTCATCATCTCCAAGCGGATAATCTGGGTCACGGATTAAATCGGCGGTGATATAACCTCGCAATTGGTCACGTATTGTTTTTTCATCCATATTAGTCACAAGCCCTTCCTAAATATCCAAATTCCAAATAATCGGTCAACATTTCCCCCAATATACGGCTCAATTCGCCTGTCGCCTGTGAAGTCATGTGCAGTGGGCTATCGGTGAATGACTCGGCGGGCATGGCATCCCATACATCGCAATAGCGCCATTGATTGACAGTGGCTTGTTCGGTAAATAATTCCCGATAAGCATCATACGCCCAACGGGGATAAAAACTATTATAGCGTAAGTCGCTATTTTGACCTGTGGCAATAAATATTGGCTCATTCACTACGATGAGCGGAATATCGCCCACCATCTCATACCCTGCACGGATAATATCAAAGGCGAGGTCATCCACTGTGAGGGGTTGTGGCGCATCAAAATTTTCCCAAGACACATCGTCATCAAAATCGCTACGACGCGGGGTGTATTCATCCACCACTTGGTCAATCGCGGTTGCACCCCACATGAAGCCATACCATTGAATCCGTAACCAGTCTGCCAGTGTGCGC
>DAOTUO010000087.1:0-11557 GCA_034436595.1 Anaerolineae bacterium
GCAGGATTGCAGGGCATCAATGGTTTTTTGTTTTTATCGAGTACAAATACACGTTGCATAAAATGAAAGCTACCTTTCGGTTCTCGCCTTACGGCGGTTATGGTCACCGCGTCAATGTTATCGGGTGGTTTTGTATGTGAACGACACTGGCTCACTCCCATTTCGTCCTGTTTAATCGTTCACCGCAGGGTTCGGATCTGATGAAGCACCCCGAAGTGCCTATATATTCACCCATAACGGAGCCATTGCTGGCTGAGACTGGTAAGCATTGAGGCTATCAAAAGCCCCTGCCTTTAGGCATGGGGATGCTTACAACCTACTAAAAATAGCTACAGATGAGAAATCACATGGTCGGTAAATTCGACGGTATTAATCGCGCCTTCGGTATAAATATCTACCGTATATTTGCCATCTTCTAGTGTATCACGAATTGCATCATCTATGCGTTGTGCGACTTCTGGCATATTCCAATGATGGCGCAACAACATCGCCATGCTCATGATACACGCGGTTGGATTGGCAATGCCCTTGCCCGCAATATCGGGTGCGGCACCATGCACAGGCTCGGCAATGGCGGCATCCTCACCCAAATTGAGCGCAGGCACAAGCCCCAAGCCACCGCCCCACGCCGCCGCCATATCCGACAAAATATCGCCGTATAGCGTAGATGTGAGGATCATATCAAAGCGAATGGGGTCTTTGACCATCCAATAGGCGGCGGTATCCACCAAAAGTTCATCGGTATGAATATCGGGATATTGCATGGCAATCTCTAGTGCCACACGTCGAAATAGCCCATCGGATTGGGGCAAAATATTGGCTTGATGGACAATTGTCACCTTGCTACGGTCTGTTTTACGTGCCAACTGATAACACAGATGTGTAACACGCTCGGTTGCCCCGCGTGTGACGACTTTTTGCGCCTTGCTGGTGTGTCCACTGGCATCGGTGCTTTCTTCACCCACGTATAAATCTTCTGTACTTTCGCGCACGACCACCAAATCCACACCATGACGGGCAGTAGACACAGGCAAATAGCGCGTTGGACGCACACTCGCATAGGTCTGCAAAATACGTCGTAACTCAATAATGGGCGAAAAATACCCGTCCACAGAATACGATGGGGAATTGGTTGCACCAAACAACACGGCTCTACACCGTCTTACAAGGTCTATTGTGGGTTGTGGGAGAGATGTCCCATGCGATTGAAAATACTCAAACCCCGCATCGGCGGTATGAATGACAACATCTGGCAACACGGCTTTTAAGACCTTCACTGCCGATGGCATGACATCATGCCCAACACCGTCACCTTCAATGACACATAGTTCCATGACTGTTTCTCCTCATAATACTGGTCATTTTCTCTGATTTTGGGGGTGTGCGAGAAAATTTATTTAGACAACAGCAATAAAACTATTTTTATGATAACCAATTATGAGGTGTTTATTCATTGTGACACAATTCCACCTATTTGTCGAGATAAGCTGGCAATGCGAACAGCCCGTCATCCCCACACGGCAGTTCATCCACCCGCAACACCGCCGACAGATTTAATTCACCGTAGATGTGGGGGAACAATTCACCCTCATACTGCTCTGCGAGAATAGAGGTATCGGGTGGTTCATAACGCATGGGCGCGATAATATGGCGCACATCAATACCCAACAGCACAAGATTTTTTTGCCCCACATACACCGCATTAGCGACTTTAATGACCTGTGAAATGCTAGAAGCATGAATAAACCCCTGAGATTCCAGCGATGGCGCACGATACGCGCCGACTTTTTGCGCCTCATCCCATTCTGCCCGTGTGGTAATGTGATAAATCATTTTTTGTGTGAGCCATGTCTTAGCCGTCATCACAAAACGCACCTCCGAGTAAAATTTCTTATGTATCCAAACTTGTTCTGGCAAAACACCTTCATAGGTATATCCCAAACGGACAGGAATCGCCGCACTCCGCACATTGGCTTCGGCACAACGGATATAAACCCGTTCCAAGCCCATTGTTATCAGTGCAAAACTGGTGACTATGTGTGCCGCACGGGTCATAATACCTTTGCCTTGCGCGTTTTTTGCCTGCCAATAACCAATTTCGGTAGTATGCGTCTCGCGGGTGATATACACCAAGCCGATTTTGCCCACAATTTGCCCCCGATAAAAAATGGTGCTATCAAACCCATTATTTTGGCTAATTTTGAGGTCTGAGTGTTCTATCATGCGGTACATATCATCCAATGACAACAGCGTGCGGGGCCAATTTTGCCACTTCGCCAAATAACGGCGGTCATTTCTGACGATATTAAACAGCGCCACTGCATGGTCATCTGCCATGGGCATGAGGCGCACATCTCCTAATTTTGCTATAAACACATCAACATCCCTGTGTAAATCGTGACCAATTAAGCCCCATTGTCAAATTTCCGACACGCAAGCGCAATATACCATCTGACCCCATCGCCTGCCAGCGATTTTGTCCATTACCACCCCCATATACGCGCAATTGCCCACAAATCAGACCATCTTCGCGCAAGCCTAGTAAATCGCCATCACTGCTGATGATAAACAGCACATCATCATAACGGGCAAGGCTCACATATCCCTCTAGGCGTTGTGGCAATCTAACTTGTGACAGGCGTTCCCCTTGTGGCGAATAAATTTCGAGTAATTCATCGGTAAGGATAAAAATGCGTCCATCGTCACCGACCATCAAGCCATGTCCCTCACCACCCGCGGGCGCATCCTCCGCCAACAGCGACCATTCTGCGCTAGGCGATATTTGCCACAATCCGCCCATTGTATAGGCTATCATACCACCACTGCCACCCGCGAGACTAACCCCTTCTCGCAAATCTGAACGGTGCAACACATCTCCACCTGCCGATAAAAGCCATAATTGATTCTCGACCGACTGTAGCGCGATGAGCGATGAAGTCGCCATCCCCTTAGAAAAAGCAGGTACGCCTTCTTTGCGCCATAACATATTCACATGGTCATCTGCCACTGCCATCAATTCCCCGCTATTGCTGGCGTATGCCCAACCACCCGCTATCCGCACAGGCGCAGAAACTGGCTCAAATCCCAAATTCCAGCTCCTGATATACGCCCCATTTTCAAGGTTTATCACATGCACCCCACCATCGCCTGTGATCAAATGCGAGTTGGCTTGGTATCCAAACAAAAAAATGGGTGTGCGGGTTTGTTCTACCCGCCACAAAACCCGCCCATCGGCGGTGAGCCGCCGCAAAATATTGCCATCCACATACAACAGACTGTTATCGTTGAGCAATAACGGCGCAGGTTGTTCACCCACTTCACGCCCCATAAATTGCCATGTGCTGATATTAGTCAGTTGCGCTTGCAGATTGGTGATATAGGCGGTTGGTTGGCGATACCCCAAATCGAAGGGGTGTTCGCGGGTATAGCCCGGTCCAGGGTTATCGCCAGGGTTGGTATCTGACCCAGGGACAAATACCCGAATCTCAAAATGGAGATGGGGCGCAGGACGCGCATCGCCGACCACCGCAATAATTTGCCCCGCTTGCACGCACGACAAGCGCGATGGCAGGCGTATATCATCGTTCTGGGCGATATGACCATATTGGCTAAAAAAATAACTGCCGTTGGCAAGTTGATGACGTAAAATCACCACACCGCCATCCACCCCCCAAGCGGTTGCACCACTGAGCAATACCAACCCATTGGCAACAGCACGGACAGGTTGCCCCACCGTGCGACCCGGAACTTGCCCATTGGTATAAAACCAATCTTCCCCTGTATGATACCGCCCCTGATGACGTGGGCTGGCGATAGCAAAATCTTGGACGAGTTCAAATTGTGCTGTATCTACAGGAAATTGCACCGAATCTACGCCCCCACATTGGTCTTGAGCGACCACTGGCGAAACACCTATCCATCCGACAACCATAAGGAGAATAAAAACAACCCATATAATACCCCCATAAAATCGTTTTTTTTGCATAATTACCATCTTTCTCTCATAAACCCCTATAAATTCGGGTGTTTTTTAAGGCAATTTGTCGTAATATATTGTAAAGTAAAAGGGTCACATATCGCAATATCATTATAAGGAGTAATCTCATGTTTAGAACATTTGGTAGAAGTTGGCAATTGTTTAAGGCGAGCCTCGCTATTTTACGTCAAGACAAAGAACTACTTGTGTTTCCATTAATTTCGGCATTGGGGCTAATTGTTGTCTCCATTTTGTTCTTTATCCCCCTTGCGGCATCGGGGATATTTAATTCTGCAAGCAACGGTGGCACTGGCTCACAAATTATCAGCGTAGTCGTTGGCTTTCTATTCTATTGGATAACCTATACCGTTGTCATTTTCTCACAAACGGCACTCGTTGGTGCGGCGATGATTCGCCTCAATGGGGGCGACCCAACGGTCAAAGATGGCTTCCGCATTGCCTCTGAACGTCTGGGAAAAATTATCGGTTATGCGTCCATTGCGGCGACTGTCGGCATGATTTTGAACGCCATCCAAAATAGTGCGCGTAGCTCCGATAATATTGTGGTGTCTATCATTGGGCAAATTTTTGCGGGCATATTGAATATGGCGTGGAATCTCATCACCTTTTTGGTCGTACCCGTGTTGGTGGTGGAAAATGTCGGACCCATCGAAGCAATCAAACGCAGTGGCTCATATCTCAAAAAGACATGGGGCGAGAACTTAGTCGCCACCGCAGGCATGGGATTCATCTCATTTTTGTTCATGCTGGCTGGCTTTTTGGTCGTGGGCGCACTCACCTTCTTGCTGTCTAACATCATGGGTGGCGCAGGAGTCGTCATCGGCATGGTGCTGATGGTCGCCGTTTTGGGGACAATTGGCTTGTTCTTTAGCGCATTGGGGGGTATCTTCCAAGCGGCTCTCTATAAATATGCCACAGAAGGCACAACGGGCGACCAATTTGAGCCAAGCCTCATTACCGAAGCATTTGCCACCAAATAACTGTCATGTGGGCGTATTCCTAATGCGCCTATAGGCTAGAAATCAGAACTTTCCCCCCATGGGGAAGTTCTGGCACGATGACAATTAACCCAACGTAGCAATGGCGCGTTCCACACTATCCTTTGGACTCACACCCACCTGTACATCTACCAACACGCCATTTTCATCAATCACCCAATGAGAACGGGTCACACCCATATATTTTTTGCCGAACATGGATTTTTCGCCCCATACCCCATAGGCTTCTAGCACCTTTTGGTCGGTGTCACACAACAGGTCATAGGGCAATTTTTCGCGTTCTTGCCATTTCTTTTGGTCTTTGGGTTCATCGGGACTAATGCCCAATACCACCGCATTGGATTTTTCTATTTTGGGGAATTGGTCACGGAAACCACAGGCTTGGGTGGTACATCCAGGGGTAGATGCTTTGGGATAGGCGAATAAAATCACCCGCTTGCCCCGATAATCACTCAATTTGACCGATTTTTCGTCTTGATTGAGCAGTTCAAAGTCTGGGGCAATATCGCCAATTTTGAGGGTCATAAGTCGTTATCCTTTATGAATTGTCTTTACAGATTAATATCCTTCATCATACACTAGATGCATTAGAATCGTGTGAAATTTCTTGTGGCAGGAAAATCTTATGACCTTCACCCCTATCACCCCAGACCATATCGCTATGCTTACACAACTAGCAGGCGCAAGCAATATCTCGGTGGCACAAGCAGACCGCGAATTACACAGCCGTGACCAATCGTATCATCGTGGACACCCCGCCGATGTTGTCATTTTTGGCGAATCTGCCGAGCAAATCAGCCGTGTGGTTGCCTATGCCAACTCGCACCGCATCCCTATCACCCCTTGGGGTGTGGGAACAGGGCTAGAAGGCGGTGCAATACCTGTACATGGGGGGATTTCACTATCATTGGAACGCATGACGAGCATTATCACCGTTCATGCCGATGATTTTCAGGTGACGGTGCAGGCAGGGCTTGGGCATAAAGATTTGAATCAACAACTCGCCAAATACGGCTTATTTTTTCCGCCAGACCCCGGTGCCAATGCTAGTATCGGCGGAATGTTAGCCAATAATGCCGCTGGTATCCGCACGGTGAAATATGGTGCGAGTAAAGATAATGTGCTAAAGATGCAGGTGGTCTTGGCGGATGGGCGGATTATTGAGGTGGGGTCGCGGTCGGTGAAGCAATCGTCTGGCTATGACCTATTGCACCTATTTGTGGGGAGCGAAGGCACACTAGGCATCATCACCCAAGCCACGCTCAAACTCGTCCCCATTCCCCAACACATGAGCGCGATGGTGGTGGCTTTTTCAGATGTCGAAAGTGCCGTACAAGCGGTGGTCGCCTTGCGTGGCAGTGGCTTAGACCCCGCCGCGCTAGAATTTATTGATGCCGAGCATTGTCGGCTATTGCGTGAGGCAGAAGGCATCGAATTACTCGACTATCCCACCCTATTCATCGAATTTCACGCGGGACAAGCGTCTTGGCTAGGCGCGGGGATTGAGATGGCGAGCGAACTCTGTCGGGATATGGGTGCAGTGGCTATCCGTGCCACCACCGATAATACCGAGCGCCTGCGCTTATGGCACGCCCGGCATCATAGCTACGAAATTTTGGTGCGGGCAAATCCCAATAAAAAGATTTTGGTGATGGATGTCGCCGTACCGATTAGCGCCTATCCCACACTCATCGCCTATATCGAATCATTGCGCCCTACTGTGCCATTGCAAATTACGATGGTCGGTCATGCGGGCGATGGTAACATCCATGTAGAATTTGCCTATGGGGATGAATCTGAATTTGAATTAGCGATGGCATGTGACCATCAAATTGTGAAAAAAGCTTTATCATTGGGTGGGACAGCCACAGGCGAACATGGGGTGGGCATGGGCAAAGCCCAATTTATGCCCGCCGAACATGGTGAAGCCTATGATGTGATGAAAACGCTTAAACACGCCCTAGACCCAAACAATATTTTGAATCCGAGCAAAATCTTTATTGACGAATTTTAATGATGGGCGAGGCGTACCTCGCCCCACTAAAATTCGTATTCATCCTCATAAAAATCATCGTCATCGTCATCGTCATAGTAATCTTCATCATCATCGTAGAGATTAAAACTATCATCGTCTTCTTCTTCGATGTCATATCCAGAATCTTCGACGATTTCTTCATCCTCTACAATATCAAATTTGGTGACGATTTCATCCTCATCAACAACATCTTCAATATCACCATCTTCGGCAAACTCATCCTCTAAGAGAAGTTCGTCTTCATCCTCAATCGGCTCAATATCGAGTTCTTCTTCCAATTCATCTTCATCACCTGGACCTAAGTCTGTGGGATAGTGCAGTACATCGAAAAACAACTTGTTATTCAAGGTCGTACCCCCTTATCAAATATCCAATCTTAATGTGCCATATTTTAGCACGCGATTGTAATTTTCAAGGCTTAAAATTGCCAATCTTAGGGATGATTTTTCACCATATCCAAAAAATAGGCATGAATACGGGTATCTTTGGTAAGTTCTGGATGAAAAGCAGTCGCCAACCAATGCCGTTCTTTGGCGGCGACAATTTTCCCCGCCTCTAATTGCGCCAAAATTTGTACATCCACGCCCACCGCTGTCGCCAATGGCGCACGGATAAAAATGGCATGAAATGTGCCGCCGTCTACCCCGTCTACGGTTAATTCGGTCTCAAAGCTGTCCAACTGCCGACCAAACGCATTGCGGTTGACCACAATATCCATCAAGCCCAAAATTGGCTGACGGTCTATGCCGATGTCTTTCGCCAAAAATATCATACCCGCGCATGTTCCCCATGTGGGTTTATGTTGGGCAAAGTCGCGGAGGGGGTTCATCAACCCATAGGTGGTAGCGAGTTTGCCAATCGTGGTGCTTTCACCCCCCGGAATAATCAGACCATCTAGTCCGTCCAGGTGCTGTGGCAGACGCACTTGCACAGTTTCTGGGCCCAACTGCTGAATCATTTTTTCGTGTTCAATAAATGCACCCTGCAACGCCAAAACACCAATTTTCATCGTGCTAATCACCCTTTTCTACTTGGGGGAAATGTGCCAATGCGTCCATAAACAATTGTTTATAGGCAAGTGCATCGTCTCGTGTTTGCCCCTCAAAACGCAGGCTCAACACAGGCTCGGTATTGCTGGCACGCAAAATTCCCCATCCATGTTCAAATTGAATCCGAAAGCCATCTATGGTCTCGACACGTCCTTTATCTTTCAACATCCCCGCCACACCGTCAATAACCACTTGTTTCCACTCATCGGGGCAATGTGGGCGATATTCGGGGGTGCTATAGAGCATGGGCAATTCTGCGTTCCAATCACCAAGTGATAAAGGCGAATTGGCGATGAATGCCAATAAGCGCCCCGCTGCCAAAAATCCATCATCAAACCCAAAATAATCTTCCCCAAAAAAGATGTGTCCGCTCATTTCGCCACCCAATAGGGCATGATGGCGTTTCATCGCCTCTTTGACCAGTGCATGACCACTCGCCGCCATATATGGCACACCGCCCGATTGGGCAATCACATCAAATAGCACTTGGCTACACAACACTTCGCCCACCACACCCGCGCCTTTTTGCCGTGTGAGCATATCCCGTGCCAACAATGCCAATAGCCTATCGGCGGTTATCATGTTGCCATCTTCATCCACCGCCCCCATACGGTCACAATCGCCATCAAACGCGATGCCAATATCCGCGCCCATTTTGCGGACAGTTTGCCCCAATAACACCATATTTTCTGCTTCTTGCGGGTTGGCGGGATGGTTGGGATAATTGCCATCTGGCTCACAAAATAATTCTTCAATCACATTATGCCCCCATGCGCGGATGAGCGCCGTCCCAAGCACACCCCCCATGCCATTCCCCGCATCCACTACCACCCGTAATTGGCGTTGGCTCGAGAGTACCCGCCGTTGGAGCGATTCGATATATTTTTGTTGAGCATCATGATGAAAGCTCATGCCCCCTGTTGTGCCAGTGATAAAATCGTTATTTTCAATAATTTGTCGAATGGCTTGCAAATCATCGCCATAAATCGCACGGTTGCCAATGCAAAACTTAAATCCGTTTTGGTCTCCGCCCAGATGACTGCCTGTGACCATCACCCCCGCCACGCTATCCAAATTGACCGCGTGCCAATAGACCACAGGGGTGGCGGTTTGCCCAAGAACAATGACCGTACACCCCGATTCGCGTAACCCGTTGATGAAGGCTTCGGCTAAATCGAGCGATGTGAGGCGGTTATCATACCCCACCACCACAATCCCTTCATGCTCATAGCGTTGGATAAATGTCCCAAAGCCCGCGCCGATAAGCTGGGCGGCTTCGGTTGTGAGAATGGCATATTCGCCTATTGCCACTCCGCGAATATCATATTTTTTGAATAACTTCGATGAAATCATGCTGTTAATCCCTTATCACCAATTCTTGCTTCACATATACCCGTTTCCCCGCCTCAATATCCTCATGGATGTGCGTACCAGGTCCCACCTGCACCCGTTCACCAATTTTGACCCCTGGCATGGTCAGGGCATCTACACCTATAAACGCATCACGCCCAATAATCGCGCCCAATTTATTGCGCCCTGTCCCCATTCGTTTGCCCTTCACAGTCGAAAGCACCTCACCTTTATCCATCCGCAAATTGGCGGTGGTGCATCCCGCAGAAAAATTCACCCCTTCTGCAAATATCGAATCCAACACACGGCAGGCGTGCATGGAACAATAATCTGCCACATAGCTACGAGCAATCTCGGTCGTAAAACCCACCTCGCAATGATTGAGTACCATCGAATCGCGTACCAATGCGCCATTGCCGACAATCGTCCGCGCACCGATATAGGCGGGTCCCACAATAGAGGCATGAGGAAATATTTTTGCCCCCACGCCAATATACACATTGCCAGAGAGAGTCGCGGTTGGCGCAACATAGGCATCAGATTCAATCACCTGCCCCTCAATTTGGCTTAAAAAGTGCTTCATGACATCTAAGACATGCCAAGGGAATTTTAAGGCGCTCCAATGCCCTGTATAGGGGACAACACGAAAGATATGCTCACTCATCAGACTTGCCATCGCCCGTTCATAATGGTCATCTGTGGTGATATTCGCCTCATATTGAGCGCGTATGGCATCAAATAACCGCCCATTATGACTATGCAAGTGCGCCACAATATTCACCAACTTGCTAGGGCGCTTGTCGGGGTCTGGTTTTTCCATGATACCCAAAATACGCCCTTCTGGGTTGATGGTCAAATACCCCCCCGGAAAATAATCTTCCATCTCATAGCCAGCGATATAAGACCCATGTAGGTGTTGATGATAGGCAGACAACATATCTTGATGCAATTGGTCGTCTACCACATCATGCACTTGAGTAATATAGATGGGCGAATCGGGCGAATCGGCTAAAAGAGGTTGTGCCTTAAGCAAGGCATCGCCCATGCCAATGGGGTCTGTTTGGACGACAATATCGGTTTGAATGGACTCGGTCATAGAAGCGAGTAAATCGGCTATAACGCCCTTATTTTCTGGATTGGCGACCAATATCGCCCGTTCAAAGCCAAGCGCCACAAAACGGCGTAATTGACGCACCAGAAGCGGGTCTGAGCCAAAGCGGATGAGTGATTTTTCCCGTAGTGGGTACATCCGTGACGAAATCCCGCCCGCCAAAATAATCAAAGTCGGTTGTAAAGACATAACAAGGTGTCCTCTCTTAATGGGGCATCTGTACTTAAGGATGATTTATATCGCCCATCTGTAACATATTATGCCCAAAAATGGTTATTATCACAAAACACCGTAAGACCCCTAGCTTCAGCTAGAGGGATATAAGGCGCTAGTGTATTATAGTTAAAAGTGCACTAGAATAAAAATATAACAACCACTGGTGATAGCGAAAAAGTGGAATAGCGCCATGTCAAACGTTGTCAAAGTGCGTAGAACATACAAGTACCAACTCTATCACAACAGCAAAATAGATGGTGAATTGTACCATCAGATTTAATGTTGCGGGTATTGTGTGGAATCACGCGCTGGCGCTACAAAAGCGATACTACAAGCTAACAGGCAAGTATATCCTTCTCGATAGGCTAAAAAACCACTTTGCCAAACTGCGGATGCGTACAAAAATCTATGCCTACTGGAAAGCATTAGGCTCACAAGCCGTTCAGGAGATTCTTGAACGACTTGATGAAGCGTATGCGCGTTTCTTCAAAAAGCAAGGCGGTTTTCCGCGCTTCAAGAAGGTCAAGAAATTCAAATTATTTGTTCTGAAACAAGCAGGATGGGCGTTGCATGATAAACAACCGTCTAAGAAATATCGCAAAATCCGCATTGGAAAGAAAATATACAAATTTGTGTATCATCGTCCGTTGAACGGGCAGATAAAAACGGTCACAATCAAACGTGATTCGGCAGGGCGGTTATGGGTGTGTTTCAGCGTCATTGAGAAAATGGATATTCCAGAGAGAATTAGCACGGGTAAAATCGGTGGTTTCGACTTTGGATTAGCGCATTTCCTCACAA
>DAOTUO010000088.1:0-247094 GCA_034436595.1 Anaerolineae bacterium
AAGTTGTTGTCTGCCAGAATCATCAAAGACATAAACCCGATACAATGTCGCGCCTGTGGCAGGTGTCCAAGCCAATATGGGCGATTCGCCAACACGGATAGTATTCACCGTGCGGGCGGGGTCTAAGTTAAAGGTGAGGCATCCGGGGTTCACTGTAGCGGGTGGAACGGGTGATGATGCTTCCCATGTGCCAATCGAATCTAATGTGGGCGCAAGGGTATCTGTCGGTGCAATACGGGGTTCAAATGTCGGAGTCCATGTGGGGGGCAAGGGGCGCGCCCCTTGACTGGTCGCCGTGGGTTGGACTGGTTGTGTATCGGCGGTAGGTTCTGCTGGTAAATCGGTTGCAACCACCGGATTTTCTAAGGTCTGAAATTCTTGTGAAGGCAATGGGCTATTCTCATCGTCTGTCGGTGTGCAGGCAGACATAACCCCTCCAATGAGCAATATGGCAATCCACAGAAATTTGATTGTTGGTCTCATGGCAATCTCTCTTTTTATAAGCTGGCAAGTAATAAGCTAGTCACCCATAACAAAACTATGATAATCGTAAATAGCCCCATATAGAAATAGAGCTTTAATCCTCTGGTGACAGTAACCGGTTGTCCCAAACTCCCAACCAAATACATCCACCCCACCACATACATGACCAATCCACCACTCATCGCAAT
This sequence comes from Anaerolineae bacterium, assembly GCA_034436595.1. Taxonomy (GTDB): domain Bacteria; phylum Chloroflexota; class Anaerolineae; order Aggregatilineales; family Phototrophicaceae. Next base: position 672 of record DAOTUO010000088.1, read on the forward strand.
CAAAGACGGCAAAATGCGGGTTGCCTCTGTGAAAAAATATTGTATATAAATGGCATCTATGGTGGGGCTAATAGCGAGTGTGGTGCTAATGGCAAAAATAGCGACCACCAATAATCGTATGATTCTCGACATAGTAGTGATTTGTTCCCAAAAAGTTTGTTTGGTGGGTGTGGCTATTTTTTTAGACACTTGTTAGCCCATCTGGTGGATAGTGATTAATCATGTGCAACGCCGCACGCTCAAAATAGGCTCGCATTGCATCACGCATGGGTTGGGCGATTTTTGCCTCATCCAATGCACTAAGCATGTGCGAGAGCCACGCATCTTTGGCTTTTTGGTCAATTTGAAATGGTGCATGACGCATCCGCAAGCGTGGATGACCGCGCTCCTCTGCATACCATTGTGGACCACCAAATAACTGACATAAAAACAAAAATTGCCAGTGTTTGCCTTCTTCAAGCGAATCGGGGAACATAGGGCGCAACGATTCGTCTTGCTCAACTTTGGCATAAAAAATATCAACAAGGCGCAAAAATGTCGCCTCGCCACCGACCAATTCATAGATAGAACGTTCTTCTTGCTCCATAACTTGTTCCAGTTCCCAAAATATGGCTAGACAATGGCGCACACCACGCTACAATCGTAAATACTATTATAGCGAACCTCACATCTTAAAGGGAGTAACATCCATGAAAAATTTCTGGCGAGGGGCAATTCTCATATTGCTCCTAGCATCTACATCCATGACATTTTCACTTTTTGCCCAAGAATTGCCACAAGGCACCATTACTGGGTCAAGATTAGTGAGCGATTTACTAGCCATTGTAGCCCAAGATAGCGGCAGTGAACAATCCTTCGTTGCCCAACCCAACGGAACATCTGCAGGCTTCACCACATTTTGTACTTCTGGTGCAGATATGACGGGTGCAACTCGCGCCATGACTGCCGATGAAGAATTGGTGTGTACACAAAATGGCATTGTTTATCGTGAGTTTTTACTCGGTTATGATGCTTTTGCCATCATTGCCAATCCAGATCTAACTTTTCTGGAATGTTTAACACCATCTAGCCTCAATAACATCTTTGCAACCAGCACGACAAATAGTGTGTTAGATTGGTCACAAACAGGCATACAAAATGCCACTGTCACCCCTCTGACTTTATATTTGCCCACTGATGACACATCGCTCTATGTATTGCTAGATGAATATGTGAGTGGCTTGGGATTGCGTACCGATGCCATTGCCAATAACGACTCTGCTAGTGTGATTGATGCGGTCAAAAACACCGCAGGGGCATTGGGTGTGATTCCTGCCAGCGCTGTCACCGATGATTTGGGTGTGTTGGTTGTCTCTATAGATAACCCAACCAGAGGCGGTTGCTTTACTCCGTCATCACAGACCATCGAAAATCGCAATTATCCATTTGCCACCCCACTCTATCTCTATATCAACAATGGCGCAGTAGATAAAGTTGTGGATGTGCTGACATTTGCCTTTGGTGAATCTGGTGCAGAAAGCATCGTCAATGCTGGTTATGTGGTGCCAACTGCCGATGCCACGACAGATAATCTCAATATTTTAACCGATGAAACCCTTGTTGGCAGACAATTCACCAAAGAAGTGACGGCTTTCCGTATTCCAGAAAATATTTTTGGTACGGTGGTCTTTGGTGGCAATACCGCCCTAGACACAACCTTTACCAATATTATTAGCGCCTTTAGCGGGCAATACGCCGCCGTCACTGTCACAGAGCAATTAGAAGGTCAAACAGTCGGGATTCGCCGTTATTGCAACAATGAACTCGATTTTATTGCTGTGACCACCCGTAACGCCAACCAATCGGCATTGAATCCAGACCAACAAATGGGCTGTGATAATAATATCGGCGCATCGCTCACCATAGATTTGGGAAAACAAGCGCCTGTATTGGTTGCCAACGGCGATTTGCGCCAAAATACCCAACCAGAAGGTGATGCGGGTTATAATGTGTGCCTCACCACCGACCAAGTGTTACGTCTGTGGGGGAGCAATCCCGAAATTCCCGCCACCAACTGGAATATGGTGGGTGACAATTTGCCAGACCTCGAATTGCAACTGATTGCCCCTTCTGCCGAACAAGGTGGTGTCTTAGCCGACTTGTTGCTCACCAATTTGGGTAATGCCTCTCTGATTCTACGTGATGACATTGCAGAGCGCAACGATGATGCCACTTATCGCACGACTGCCGTAAGCCTCGTCCCTGGTCTGACCACCTATATGTCGTGGCAAGATTATCAAACTGCCAGCCAAGCCGAAGGTGCAAACCTACAATTAATCGCCGTAGATAGTGGTGCTGGTTGTGTTGTGCCATCGCTAGAAACTATCATCGATATGACCTATGGTTATACGCTCAATCACCAACTCATCATCAAACAAAGTGCGCTGGCTCGTTCAGAAGTACAAGGTGTGATTTGGTATTTGTTCCAAGATAGCACCTATACCAGTTTCATCAGTGCGGGACTCATCGGCAGAGACGATTTAGCAGACCTGCGCGAAACCTTGCAAGTCGCCTTCACCGATGCTGTAACGGCTTCACTTACGCCAGTCGTAGAGACCACCCCAGAGGCAGAATCTACACAACCCATATCTGAAGAGACCCCAGTCGTTGAAGAATCTACAGAAGTCGCTCCAGTGATAGAGACTACCCCAGAGGCAACAGAACTCGCTCCAGAAATTGAAGCCACACAAGCGACAGAACCAACTGCTGAAGCAACACCCTGATGTAATGTCCACGAATCTCTGATTTTTTAACACCCCTGCAAAGTTTGTAGGGGTGTTTTTGTTGATGCGTGTGTTACAATATGCCCATATATTGCCTCATTAGATTGGAGAGATTATGCAAGGCGAACTGGTCGCCATTGACTTAGAGACCACTGGGCTAGACAGCGCCAAAGATTTTATTATCGAAGTGGGTGCTGTTCGGATGCGAGATGGGGTTATTGTAGATGAACTCTCCATTTTGGTAAAACCGCCTGTGTCTATTCCCCCTTATGTCACACATCTGACAGGGATTACCCAAGATGATGTTGCCGATGCACCTCTCATTGAAGATGTTCTGCCAAAATTGGTAGAATTTGTTGGCGATAGCCCTATTATTGCCCATAACAATGTTTTAGAGATGGGATTTTTGCAAACTCGTTATGGTGTCCTCAAACACAATATTGGCATAGATACCTACGAGGTCGCCGCCGTTTTATTACCGCGTGCTGTGCGCTATAACCTCAACAGTCTCACCCAAGAAATGGGGATTGTTTTAGATAATGCCCATCGCGCCCTCGATGATGCGCGGGCAACCGCATTGCTCTATTGGATTTTTTGGAATAAATTACTCGCATTACCCGATGCAATCATCGCAGAAATTTGCGATTTAGCGCGTGGGTTAGACTGGGAGACGGCACCCGTATTTGATGCGGTATTCTCTGCAAAACGTCTTGAGGGTGTCCCATATACCCCTCATGTTCTCTTTTCTGCCTTGCCAGATGCCCAAAAGACCCTCATAAGGACAGAAACCCTCAATGGTGCAGTATCTACGCTCATAGAGGGGTATATCGGTGAAAATGGCTCATTTGCCACAACCTTGCCCAATTTTGAATTTCGTCCCCAGCAAGTGGAAATTGCGACTGCGATTGCCCGTGCATTCGAGATGAGTGACCATTTTATCATTGAGGCAGGGACAGGTGTCGGCAAATCGATTGGCTACCTCATGCCCGCTATTTTATGGGCAAAATCGCAAAATAAGCGAGTCGTCATCTCGACCAATACCATCAATCTCCAAGACCAACTCATTGGCAAGGATATTCCCTTGTTGCAACAGGGGCTAGAAGCGCCATTTATTGCCACCGTTATTAAAGGCAAAGGGAATTATCTGTGTCCGCGCCGTGTGGAAACCATTCGGCGTTTTCGCCCACACAATACCACAGAATTACGTATTTTGGCTAAAATTTTGATATGGACGCTCGAAAGTCAGTCGGGTGATAAATCAGAAATTACCCTACGGGGCAATGTTGAGCATGAGGTATGGAATCGGTTTACAGCACAGGATGATAATTGTAGTTACGACCGATGCGAAGCCCAAATGGAAGGGGTTTGCCCCTTCTATAAGGCGCGTAAGACCGCAGAAGAAGCCCAATTGATTATTGTGAATCATGTATTGTTGCTGTCTGATGTGTTGACCAATAGCCGTGTATTGCCCGAATATGAGTATCTGGTGATTGATGAGGCACATCAACTCGAAGAAGCTGTCACCAATAGCTTGACCATTCGCATAGATGCCAGCACACTCATTCGTTATCTGTCCGATTTGGGGACACCCCAAAAAGGCTTATTTCATGAAATTATCAACACACTCAAAGACAATCTCGCCCCCACGGACTTGCAATCGGTCACGTCATATATCCAAAGTGTGGGTGAAGCGCTTGTGGTCATGCGGAGTCATGTGAGCAGTGTCTTTAAGGCATTTAGCGGGATTGCCGAAGAGGGACAAGATGAACGGTATTCGGACAATTATATCAATTTGCGAATAGAATCTGCCCAACGCAAGACTCGTTCCTTTCAGATGGCAATGAATCGGTGGGATACCCTCACAGAATTTTTTGATGTGATTACCACCGCCCTCACCCGCCTCAAAAAAGCGGTGAGTAAGTTTAATCAGCAGAAGCATCTTGGTCATCTTGAAAAACATCTGGAAAGCACCGCCCAATATCTCCAGAATACCTATCAACAATTACGCCAATTTTTTATACAAGGTGATGAAAATCTCATCTATTGGCTCAGTGGTGAGGCGGTGTCTGAATATCTCACATTGAATATTGCCCCACTGCGTATTGGACGGCTGCTAGAACAGCATCTCTGGACGCAAAAAAAATCGGTTATATTGACCAGTGCGACACTCAATGCCCACGATGAATTTCATTTCATCAAAGACCGCCTTCATGCCCATACGATTCAGGCAATGGATGTGGGTTCACCGTTTGATTATCGCCAAAGCACCTTGTTATATGTGCCAAACGATATTCCAGAAATCAACGATAAGCAGGGGTATCAAAAAGGCGTGGAAAAAGCCATTATTGACCTCGCGCTGGCGCTTGGCGGAAAAGTCTTGGTGCTATTCACCAGTTATGCCCATTTGCGCCAGACATCGCAAACAGTCACCCCCATTTTGGAGCAAAACAACATTATCCTCTATGACCAGAGTGATGGTTCTAGCCGAAATAGTTTGTTAGAGGGGTTCAAAACATCGGAACGAGCGGTGTTGTTTGGCACAAAGAGCTTTTGGGAGGGGATAGATATTGCAGGTGACAAACTGAGCGCACTGGTGTTGCCCCGTTTGCCATTTGCTGTCCCAAGTGATCCCATTTTCATGGCACGGTCAGAACTCTATCAAGAATCGTTCTTAGAATATGCCTTGCCTGATGCAATTTTGCGTTTTCGGCAGGGATTTGGTCGGCTCATCCGCACCAGCACCGACAGAGGCATTGTCGCCATCTTGGATGCACGGGTACTGAACAAACGTTATGGCGCGACCTTTTTAGAATCGTTGCCAGATTGCACCATGCGCGATGGGTCATTGGATAATTTAGCATCTACCGCCTTGAGTTGGTTAAATAAGTGAGGCACTATGCGGACTCCTGCTGGAAAAGAATGTAAACACTACTATCAGGATTTTCATCGTGGACGTGATATTCAAGAATGTCGGCTGGCAAAACAAAATCTGGACTCGTTGCGGTGGCATCCCAAAGATTGTGCCACCTGCCCTGTCCCAGAGATTCTTCATGCCAATTCTAGCCCGTATTTGGAACTTGTACTCACCATCCAAAATCGGTTTTTGGGCTTTGGGCGTAATCTCAAACTCGAAGCCACCTGTACACGGCATAAAATCCCCATTGAAAATCCGATAGTGGGATGCCCTAAATGTGCAGAAAACCGCCCTGCATTAGATTTATTTCGTAAAGCCCTTGAGCAGATAGATGAGTCTGATGATTAAAGCCTTTTTGTGTGATGAAACCGCGTTTTGCTCGGCAGAAGCTACCGTGATTATCCCCATTTTAGGGCATGTCACCGCGCATAAAATCACATTAGTCTTGTTGACAAATCCCCAAGATACCCCCACGCAAGCACAGGGGCGTTTGGAGCATATTCCACAATTAGCTGATACGAAGCCATTCGTCACCCACCGCGAAAATAGTCATTTTGAGCGTAAGTATCCCACCTTTTTTGCCGAAATTTTGGCACGGGTGGGCATTGAACCCAACGAAGCCCTCATCATTAGCTCAAGCAAAAGTGATATTGTTGCGGGTCAGCAATTGGGTGTGAATGGCTTTCATCTGACAGAAGGAACAGCATCATTTAATCATTATTATGGCACATGGGCAGATTTTGTGGGATGTATCGCACAAGATAATTGGGCAGATAGCTATGAACCCATTTTGCTCGCCCCTCACATGATAGCCCCTCAATTGATTGGCAATCTGGGCGCATTACAGGGGTTGTTGCAGAATATCAAATCTGAATTTTGGCATCAACACCCAGACCCACAAGAATGGTCTGCCTATCAGATTATGTGTCATTTGCTAGAAAGCGAAGAAACGGTACAGCGTCCGCGTCTGGAAAAAATCTTATCGCAAGATAATCCATTTCTCTCAGAGAATATCAATCCCCCTACTCCACAATGCGATTTAGATGAGACGGCATTGGCAGATGTATTTTATACAGCACGCAAGCAAACACTCGCATGGCTAAACACCCTACCCAAAGAGGTATGGGGGCGTGTCGCTCGCCATAGCATTTTTGGACCGACCACTTTCTTAGAGATGGCACACTTCACCGCCCAACATGACCGTTTGCATATCAATCAATTGTGCCAAACGTTGCAAAAATGCCATTAGAGGATAGAGATGAGTTTGAGTTTTATAATACACGCCCACCTATTATGTCATGAGATGGCAGAGTATGCTAACATAGCTCCATATTTTGTTTATAAATTGTCATGAGACACTATGCACCCTATTTTACGGTATATTATCACTCAATCTCGTTGGATAACACGCCTCATGGCGCGTAATTTGGAATTAGAGGATGAGGTCAAAAAATTGAAGTCGCAATTGCAACGTCAACAGCGACTCAACAACGAAAATGAAATCCTCAAAGATGCCATTGTTCGTAATGTTTCTCATGAGCTAAAAACGCCTCTTTTACATCTTAAATCGGCAATTTGGATGCTGGATGATACCGAGACCACCGATAAACAGGGTGAATTGGTACACTATGCCAAACAAGCCACTACCCGTCTTGAAATTTTGGTCAAAAATATCAGTTTATTAAGTGCCAGCTCACAAGTATCTCCGGGTCCCGTTATTGTGCGTGATGCACTTGAATATGCCAAACGCAATTTGAGACGCATTTGGGAATATCAAAAAGACATAGCACGGGTTGAATTTGACTCAAAAGGTGATATTCCGCCCGTTTTTGCCGATAAACAAGGTCTATCTATCGTTTTGCAATTGCTCCTCGATAATGCCCTCAAATTTAGCGAAAAAGAAGTGGTGGTGCGTGTATCGCTACAAGCCGACCAAGTGCGAATTATGGTAGATGACTGTGGCATCGGCATCCCCAAAGACAAAATAGATAAGATATTTGACAGTTTTTACCAAATAGATTTTTCATCTACGCGCCAATATGGGGGTATGGGTATTGGACTCGCTATTGTTCGCCTCATCTTAGACCGCCATCAGGTGCAAATCTTTGTAGAAAGTGAAGTTGGCAAAGGCAGTAAGTTCTGGTTCGATTTACCTATAGTTTCCATTCCAGAAAATGAGTAATCTTCATCTTTGTTAATTTGATTTACCCCTGTTTCATGGTAGAATATATTCAAGATTTAGTTAGTTCTGAATGTCACAATTAAAATGAACAAAATAAAACTTCATGGTGTCAGTCATTTTTTTACAGATAAGGGCAAGGTGAGATGACCTCTCAAACAATAACTCTAGTGAATAATGTAGGTCTAAAGCCTCATGCTGGTTCATCAGATTTCGATTTGGATAAGGCAGTTAAGGCTGTAGAGACATCCATGCTCAATATCATCAACAGTGATATTGATGTTCTAAGAGATGCCAGTCGGCATATCATTAATTCGGGCGGAAAACGGATTCGCCCCAAAGTGGTCTTGCTTAGTTATGTCGCTACAGGTGGTACAGATATTGATTATGCCGTGCCACCCGCCGCCGCCATTGAACTTGTTCATACCGCCAGCGTGGTTCATGACGATATCAATGACCATGGCGTGGTAAGGCGTGGTCGCCCATCAGTGAATGCACTTTGGGGGCGTACCTTTGCCCTGCTCACAGGTGATTTTTTATTCACCAAAGTTTATGAACTCATGTCACCCTATGGCGACCTCAATATTTTGTTTGCCCGCGCCGCCATCGCGTTGGTTGAAGGCGAAACCCTTCAAGCCGCCGCCGTAAAAAACAATACCCTCACCAGTGAAATTTATTTTAAGATTATCGCCCTCAAAACGGCGGAATTATTCCGTGCAGGGGCGATGTTGGGTGCAAAACTCAATGATGCACCAGAGGCGCATGTGGAAGCACTTGCCCAATATGGCTATAATGTCGGCATGGCATTTCAGATTGTAGACGATATTTTGGATGTCATTGGTGACGAATCTGAATTGGGCAAAACAGCCAATTTGGATAAAGACCAAGGCAAGGGTTTCACATCCGTTCAAGAGGATGATGTGATGAACAATGTCAAACAGAAATTAATGGATGGAGAGCGCCTCATCCAAGCCCGTCTCCAAGCCGAACAATTTGTCGAATGGGGTATTTCTGCGATAGATGTATTGCCCGCATCTCCCGCCAAAGATGCCCTCATAGACCTCGCTAAAGTGGTGATTGAACGCCAATTCTAATAACTATCACTAGCATCCTGCTTTGGCATCCGTTACGATTCATGTAGCGGATGTTTTTATTTATGGGGAAAAATTCACATGGTCAAATTGATAACCATTGAACAAACACGACTAATTGAATCGCAAGCCGATGCGTCTGGTTTTTCATACGCACAAATGATGGATAATGCGGGATACGCCACCGCCCGTTATGCAATGCACATGCTCAAAGACACACTCCAAAAACCGCGTATCACCATTTTGGTCGGTGGGGGGAATAATGGTGGTGATGGATTGGTAGCGGGCAAATATTTGGCGGAATCGGGTGATATGGATGTGCGTTTTTATCTCCTCAAACGGCTCGATGAAGCCTATGACCCTTACCGTGTTATACTCAGTACAGGATTATTTATGGCATATTCCGAGGATGACCGCGATGGTCGTGTATTGCGTCATATGGTTGCCAGCACCGATTTGGTGATAGATGCGCTACTCGGCATCGGTGGACGTAGCGCATTAGAGGGCGATTTGGGGCGTATCATACGCTTAACCAGACAAGCCATTCGGGAACGCCAGATAGAGGTGGCAAACCCACCGATTATCCATGTAACAAACCCAACATTTTTGCCACATCAACACCCACCGCGCATTTTGGCGGTAGATTGCCCTAGTGGGGTAAATTGTGATACAGGCGATGCGGAGGTCGGTGTCCTCAATGCCGATGCGACTATCACCTTTATCGCGCCAAAAATTGGCTTGGTCAAGTATCCCGCCGCCAATTATGTGGGTGAATTGGTGATTGCCCCCATTGGCATCCCGACCACCCTACCCGCGATGCAGGTGGGGGTGGATGAATTGGTCACAGGGCAGATGGTGAAGGCAATGTTGCCCGCACGCCCATCGGAGAGCAACAAAGGGACATTTGGCAAAACGTTGATTGTCGGCGGGAGCGCCCAATATGTGGGAGCGATGTATTTATCGGCATTGGGAGCATATCGGGCTGGGGCGGGGATTGTCACCATTGCCACACCCCCACCAACCATAGCGACTTTGGCGGGAAATTTGCCAGAGGCGACATGGTTGCCATTATCGCATCAGGATGGCATGATTTCATCAGGTGCTGTTTCGACTATTTTTAGCAAAATCGGCACATACGAGTCGTTACTAATCGGTCCTGGTCTGGGACAATCCCCAATCACCGAACAGTTTGTGACCTCATTTTTTACTGATGAGGGGGTATATCTAGAAAGCCCCAATATAAGCGGTGTAAATCCATTAATTCGGCATTTGCTAGGCAGAGAGGCTAATCGCCTGAATGCGCCGAATTTGGTCATAGATGCCGATGCGCTTAACATTTTGGCGAAACGGGATAAGTGGTGGGAACTCTTACCTCCCTATACCATCATTACACCGCATCCGGGCGAGATGGCGCGACTGTGTGATATCTCTACCTCAGAAGTACAAGCGAACCGATGGGAATTGGCTCTACAAAAAGCCAAAAAATGGCAGGTGATTATTCTGCTCAAAGGGGCGCATACAACAATTGCTACGCCAGAAGGAAATTTATATGTTTTGCCATTTAAAAACGATGCCCTTGCCACCGCAGGGACAGGCGATATTTTGGCGGGGTTAATCGCAGGATTATTGGCAGGAGGGGCTACTCCCCTTCATGCGACCATCATCGGCGGGTATGTGCATGGTCTGGCTGGAGAAATTGCCTATGCCCGTCATGGTGACGGGCGCAGTGTGATTGCCACCGATATTTTAGCGTATATCCCGCAAGCATTTGGGCAAATTAATCTGGTTTGAGACGGTCTTTCGCCAATTTTTTGCCCGCCTCAATGCTGTCTTGGACGGTATTTGCGGGCAAAATACTTATCACACCCTCTTTATGGGTCTTTCGCAGAGAAATTCTGGGTCCTTTGAATAACCCATAAATTGCCCCTATCATCGTACCAATGATGAATCCAGAAAAAAACTTGCTATTGTCCATTTTTATCCCCCTTTGTTGGTGTCCGTCTGATTGCCTTGCGGATGCCACCGACATCGCGTAAAAACACAAATAATCCCGCAAAAAAGGCTTGTGTGTTCACAATAGGACTCGTGATATTTTTACTCACAAATTGGGCAGTTTCTTTGGCTGTCTCAAGCGTCTCTTTGGTGTTTTCAATAATTGGCTTAATTTCATCTTGTACAGTAGAAATCAATCTGGCAACCTGTAGAATGAGTGCCACCAATGCCAATATTACCAAAATAAACTCGAAAGCGAGGATAATGATAAAAATATCTCGAATCATGCCAATGCGCGGTGCGGTTTGGGACGGGTCTGTGAATAGTGCAAGGAGCACTCCACCAACGAACAGCACGACGATAAAAATAATCGGTGGAATACTGACGAGTAAAATAAACTTTATAAGCGAAAAAGGTTTTTTCTCTTCTTCTGCCACAGCGTTATCTGCGGGTGTTGGTTGTGGTAATTTGTCTTGACTCATAAAAAACGCACCTTAACGGGTTGGGCGCTTATCAGTGCGCCGTGATGAGAGGATATGGGCAAAAATAAGCAATGTGACTGCCCCAAATAATGCAGGTAAAATATGGAGTGCGCCAATATTGAATAATCGGAAATTGAGTAACACACCGCCCAAATGCCCAATACCAAAACCAACCCAACTTGACATCAAAAATAATGCCAAACGGCGCACGTCACCACCCAATACCAAGTGGAAAAATGCACCTAGTAATGTGGCAATAACAAACCCAAGTGTGATAGTTGGTGTTGGCAAGTGTTTTTCCGTCCGATGTAATGTGCTATAATGCAATCAAGGTGAAGTTTAACACAAACTTGCGTTTTGAACACGTCTTAAAGTGAGTAAATTGTTGATGAGTATTCTTGAGCATAGTATTCTCATTCCCACTGCTGTCGAAAATGTTTGGCAGTTTGTGAGTAATATTGAGAACAATGCCCTATGGCTGGCAGATTGTCGTAGTATTGCCTTTCTCACATCCTATAAACAAGGTCGCGGCGCACGTTGGCGACATACCAACGAAGGCGGGCGAGATTATGTCATCGAAATTGCCAATTGGTATGAACGAGTTGGGTATCGCTACACTATTGTCAACGGCGCACCCTACGCCACCAATGCGGGTATTATCCGCCTGCAAGAGACCCCAGAAGGGACAATTGTCCAATGGACATTTGAATATACCCTAACGGGTTTTTTGAGTGGGGTACGCAATACGATGAGCGTGAAGCGCAGTATTGAAGGCAATATCATAGACAGTCTACAAACACTCTATAAACAAGTGGGCAAATCTAAAGGGGTTGTGCCATTTACCCCAAAATCACTGATGCAAGATGCGCCAGATGCCGAAGCACGCGCTCAATATAAGCCACGCCATCCATCGCTGTTTACAGATAAACCCGCGGATGAATTTTCTGCCGCCGATTTATTGACAGAACCGCCCTTCTCTGATGAAGATACCAAACAACGCCCCGCTGTGACTTCTGATGAAATTCAGACCGATGTGGCTTTTAATGCCACCGAAGCGCGTGCGACCTTATTTGAAAAACCCAAAGACCCCGATTTCTTGGCAGGTATAGATGCCGATACCGCCATGAATGTCCCCAAGCCCACAGCGACACAATCTTCACCAATTTTAGAGAAACCAACGGTAGAAGTATCGCCACTTTTCACAACAACAGAAAAACCGACAGCAGAAGTGCCTATATTAGCGCCAACACCAGAAAATAATCCCTATGAATTGCCAAAACTCAATGAGCCATCGGCATTAGACACCTCTCAATTGAGCATTTTCGATATTTTTGGGATGCAAAAGCCCAGCGAAACCCAACAGATGAAAGCCGTTGAACAGTCGGCGGTAGAGGCATATATTCCCACCCCACTCTCGCGCATAGGTACACCACCAAAACCAACGGCGATTGTCGAAATGTCATTCGGACGGGTCGGCAGGAAAATATTGCTACGGCGTAAAATGGTTAAATTACGCAAACCACAATAGTGAATCAAAAAACCGCTATTTCTAGCGGTGTTTTGTGCGGGTGAGTAATGGGACTTGAACCCACAGCCTTCTGATTCACAGTCAGACGCTCTAACCAATTGAGCTATACCCACCATATGAAGAGTATGATACGTGATAGTCGAAAAAAATTCTAGTCCCTTTTTAGCACTATCACAGAGCTTTGGCTCTTTTTTATGGGAATTTTATGCCATTTGGGGATAAATCCATATCCCAAAACACGCTCATTCACCCGTCTTTCAATATCGCTTGGAGTATGGTGATTTGCCACTGTATATACGGCATCCACCAAACGGGTTTGAATATTTCGGCGCATCAATTCACCATCTAATACAATGATAACCTGCCCATTTGCTTTCATCACCCGATGCAATTCATCCAGCGTCTGTGGCTCAAAAATGAATGCCGTTGGGAAGGTGCAGACGGCATATTCAAATTGGGCATCCCCAAACGGCAATGCCATACCACTTGCACGCACAAGACGCGGATATATACCCTGCTTGGTTAGTTTTTTCTGGGCAATTTTGCCCATCTGTACCGATATATCCAAGCCAATTGCATGATACCCGCGTGTGAATAAATCGTGCTGTATATCACCTGTCCCATGCGCCAATTCTAAGATGCCCCCTGCTTCAGATGGCGGGGGTAAAAAGTCGAATATCGCCCATTGCCATGCTCGCCAATCGCCCAAAGAAACCGTTTTGCTCACCGTATCATAGGTGAATGCCATTTCGTGATAGAGCAATCGAAAGGCAAATTTGACAAACCAATCGCGCAGATTCATCTACCCAATGCCCGCAGAATTTCATCGGGTTTATCGGTAATAAGTCCGTTTACACCCATTTTTGCCAATTCAACGGCACGGGCAGGGTCATTTACCGTCCATGTATTGATAAAATTGGCTTGAACCTTATATTGGGCGAGTGTTGCTTCATCCAAAATCGCCTGATACGGATGATGTGCCTCAAAAGCGAATCTGTCTGGAGTGGGAATATATTCAGCTGGTGCGGTCAGATACCCCAATGGCACATCTGCATAAATACCACGAAAACGCATGAGGACATATGGATTGAATGATGAGACAATCACCCGCTCTTTCATGCCGTAACTATGGATGAGTTGTGCCACCAAAGACTCTAACCCATTACTCTCGATTTCGCGTGATTTAATTTCGATATTGATAAATAACTGCCTACCCACCGCTAAAAAAACTTCTTCTAATGTGGGGATTTGTGTATTGGCAAATGACACATCAAACCAAGACCCCGCATCCAATAATTTGAGTTCCGCAAGGGTCATATCGGCAATATCACCCGTCCCATTAGTTGTACCTTCTACCGAAAAATCGTGTAGGATGACAATTTTTCCATCTTTGGTGCGGTGAACATCCAATTCAATGCCATCCGCACCTTGTTTGTGCGCCAATTCAAAGGCGGGAATGGTATTCATCGGTGCATAGGCACTCGCGCCGCGATGCCCAAAGACCACTGTGCGCCCTGAATACATATTTTCCAAAATCGTCTTGGCACTCATCTTTTATTGACCGTGCCAATTTGAATCTCATTTCCCACCACACGGGTTTGATAGGTTGGCACATCACTATAAGCCGGTGCAGACAGAACTTTGCCCGTGCAAATATCAAATTTCGCGCCGTGTCTGGGGCAAATCACCACCCCGTCTTCAACCTCACCATCCGCCAATGGATTGCCATCGTGTGTACATACATCTTCAATGGCACAATATTCGCCACTGACATTATAAATTGCGACCCATTTATTACCAATTTCAACAACAATCGGCGGGTCACCAGCATTTAGCTCATCGGTTGTGGCAACGGTGATAAATTCAGACATAAACTACTCCTCATCTTCAGATTGCCAAAATTCTAACCCATATAAGCCGACATGCAAGGCTTTTAGCCCCAACAACGCACATTTGACCCGATTGGCGGTGAGTGGAATCCCCAGCATATCAAACACATCCTCTTTGCCAATATGCTTCACCTCGTCTATGCTCAATCCCAAAATGCGCTCACCAAGCATAGAGGCGGCGGCTTGGCTCACCGCACACCCTTCCCCGTCCCAGCCAATATGCGTGATAACTTGTTCAGCGTTCACGCGCAGGGTCAGCCGTAGCCTATCACCACAAAGCGGATTACGCATCTCAAAGTCGAGTGTTGCGGGGTTGACCACGCCTTTATGACGTGGATTCATTCCATGGTCTAAAATATTTTCACGATACATTGCATCCATGATGTGCCTCTATCTCTTAAAAAATACTGTCGTTTTATGTAATGCGCTAATGAGCCTATCCACATCTTCATGGGTCGTATATACATAAAAACTGGCGCGAGTCGTTGCACCAACACCCAATAACCGATGTAACGGCTGGGCGCAATGATGACCAGAGCGCACCGCAATGCCTTCAAAATCCAATGCCTGTGATAAATCGTGTGCATGGACATTGGCGAGTGTAAATGAAATCACCCCGCCCCGCGAGGTACTATCGCCATAAACAGTGATATTAGGCAATTCGCGTAGACAGTCTAAGGCATAGTGGGTGATATTTTGGATATGGGCATGAATCGCATCTAAGCTAATGTTAGAGAGATAATCTATCGCATAACCGAGTCCGATGGCTTGTGCGATATTAGGCGTGCCTGCCTCAAATTTGGCGGGGAGTTCCCCACAGGTGAATCCGTCAAATGTCACCTCAGAAATCATGCTACCACCACCCAAAAACGGGGGCATGGCTTCTAAATGGGCTTGTTTGCCATATAGCACACCAACACCCGTTGGAGCGCACATTTTATGCCCACTAAAGGCGAAGAAATCTACGTCTAGCGCCTGAATATCTACTGGCATGTGTGGGACGCTTTGTGCGCCATCCACCACGATAATTGCGCCTGCTTCATGTGCCAAACGGGTCATATCTGCGATGGGGTTAATTGTCCCCAACACGTTGGAACAATGGGTTATCGCCACCAATTTAACCGAATGGTCTGATAGTAGCCGTTGATAGGCGGGCATGTCTATCTCGCCGTGTGGTGTGATGGGGATAAAGCGGATGGTAAAGCCTTTTTCTTGCGCCAACATCTGATATGGCACAATATTGGCATGATGCTCCATTTGTGAGACCAATATTACATCGCCCACTTTCAGATTTGCCCTGCCCCATGTGTTGACCACAAGGTTAATGCCTTCGGTTGTGCCTTTAGTGAAAACAATCTCACGTTTGCTTTTGGCGTTGATAAACCCCTTCACTTTTTTTCGTGCCGATTCATAGGCATCGGTGGCGAGTTCACTCAGTTGATGAATCCCACGATGCACATTGGCATGATAACGCCGATGATAATCATTAAGCGCCTCAATGACCACCTCTGGCATTTGGCTCGAAGCCGCGCTATCCAAATAGGTGAGCAGATTGCCTGTTTGGTGGTGTTGTGCCAAAATCGGAAAATCGGCTTTAATAGTTTTTACGTCAAAAATGTGTTCTGCTGGTAGTGTCATGAAAATACCCTCCTAGCCTATTATCGAATAAACAAAATGGCACATCTAGTGATACGATGCGCCATTTTGTCATGAATGATTCGTGACGGGGTGTTACAAAGGTCACTCGCCTACGATTTTTGCTTCAATAGCTTCTTTTAGGCGTTCCCGTACACGTTCAAATGGCACACGTTGGAGCAATTCATCAAAGAATCCGTCAATCACCATCAATTGTGCTTGTTGGCGGGGGATGCCTCTGCTCATCAGATAAAACAAAATATGTTCTTCTAATGTGCCAAAAGTTGCCGCGTGCGAACATTTCACATCATCGGCTTCAATTTCTAATCCCGGTATAGCATCCATGCGGGTGCTATCGCTCAACATGAGGTTACGACAAACCTGATACCCATCAATTTTTTGCATATCGGGCAGAGATTTAATCATACCTTGCCAAACGGTGCGCGATTCGTCTTTGCCAGCACCCTTAAACAACAAATCGGATACGGTGCGCGGTGCATTGTGATTTTGTTGGGTATCGAGGTCAAAATGTTGGTCTTTATCGGCAAAGAAAAAGCCAGACATCCGCGCTGTTGAACCAATGCCATCAATATCAATTTCCAGTTGGGCTTTGGTCAATTTACTGCCCATTGTGCCAACAATCCAGTCGAGATTTGCATCACGTCCCACGCGGGCGCGTTGATGGCTAAACTCGAAGGTATTGCGATTCCAATCTTGCAACGCCACATATTTTAGGTTTGCACCATCACCCACCAAGAGTTCTGTCACACCGATATATGTCGCTTGTTCGGCTGTATCAGAAGAGGCATATTCGACCTGAACAGTTGCCTGTGCATTTTCTTCTAGGACAATCAACACATGCCCAAAATTTGCCCCGCTATGGGTGTTGTAAATCACGATGTGGAATGGCACTTCAATCGCTTTATTGCGTGGCACAATCAACACCGCGCCATAATCCCATAATGCCCCGTGCAAGGCGGCAAATTTACCATCTGTGGGCAAAACAGCTTTGGTCATCAAATACTCGCGGATGAGGCTTTCATGGGTTTTACTGGCGCTGACTAAATCGGTAAAAATCACGCCTTGCGCCTTTACATCCTCGCTAAAAGTGTAATCTACCAATTTGCTGTCCACAAACACCAACCGTCCACCCTCACCTTCCCCAACGAGGGGTTCTAAGCGATAGGCGGGGACTGTGGCGAGTGATGCGCCATTGGGGGGAATTAATTTTTCGGCTTCATGCCACCGAATAGATTGATAACCAGTGCGTCGCCATGCTTCATCCTGTGTGGTGGGCATTGGCAACGATTCATATACACCCCAAGATGTTTCGCGCAAGTCGCGTAACCATTGGGGGTCTTGATTTTGTTCGCTGACAGCAAGAACATTATCTAGCGTATAATTAGGGGCAACTACCCCTGTCGTGCGTCGTCTTACAGCAACCACAAATATCGTCTCCTTTATGGCGTGTTATTAGGTATGTAAGGGCGCAACACGATGATGCGCCCCATGCTAGGAACAAAATTTAGCCGATTGACCCCTCAAGCTGAATTTGAATGAGGCGGTTCATTTCGAGTGCATATTCCATCGGCAATTCTTTGACGAGTGGCTCTAGGAAGCCGTTCACAATCATCGCATTGGCATCGTCCTCTGTGAGTCCACGACTCATCAGATAAAACAATTGCTCTTCGCTGATTTTGCTCACAGAGGCTTCATGCCCCATTGTCACTTTTTCGTTTTCGATTTCGATGTATGGGTAGGTATCGGAACGGCTTTTGTCGTCCAATAACAACGCATCACACGCGACATTGCTCTTGGCATTGGTCGCATTGGGTCCAATTTTTAGCAACCCGCGATAGCTGGCGCGTCCACCGTCTTTGCTGATGGATTTGCTGATAATTTGGCTGGTGGTATTGGGCGCAAGATGGGTGATTTTTGCCCCTGCGTCCAGATGTTGCCCCTTACCTGCAAAGGCGATGGATAAGACTTCGCCATGTGCGCCTTCACCTGCCAAGATAACGGCGGGGTATTTCATGGTGAGTTTACTGCCCAAATTGGCATCTACCCATTCCATTGTGGCGTGTTTGTGTGCCACAGCGCGTTTGGTCACAAGGTTATACACATTATTTGACCAGTTTTGGATGGTCGTATACCGGCAACGTCCCCCGTCTTTGATGATGATTTCCACCACCGCGCTATGCAGACTATCGGAGCTATAGGTGGGGGCAGTACAACCTTCTACATAATGCACATACGCGCCTTCATCCACAATGATGAGGGTACGCTCAAATTGACCCATATTTTTGGTATTGATACGGAAATATGCCTGCAATGGCATTTGTACCTGTACCCCTGGTGGCACATAGATGAAAGACCCACCAGACCACACAGAGGTGTTGAGGGCGGCATATTTATTGTCGTTGAATGGGATGATTGTCCCAAAATATTCGCGCACAAGGTCGGGATATTCGCGCAAGGCAGAATCCATATCCAAGAAAATCACACCTTTAGATTCGAGGTCTTTATGGATGTTATGATAGACCGATTCCGAATCGTATTGAGCCGATACGCCTTGCAAAAATTTTTGCTCGGCTTCGGGAATCCCCAATTTATCAAAGGTGTCTTTAATTTCGGATGGCACATCATCCCAGTCGCGCTCAGAACGGTCACTGGCACGGACATAATAGTAAATGTCATCATAGTTGATGTCGTTCAACATGCCACTACCGCCCCATTGCGGGGTTGGACGGCTGACAAAATGCTCATAGGCTTCCAAACGAATGTCTGTCATCCATTGTGGTTCATTTTTCATGGCGCTAATCTGGCGCACCACATCGGCATTGATACCTTTTTCGGAGATGAATTTATATTTCACATCATCATCATGAAAGCCATAGGCACTATCATAATCTTCACGAATCCCCTTTAACGAGGATTCCTCATCAGTTAGTTGTTTTTCGCTTGGCACGAAATCAGTCATGGAAATAACCTTTCTGCCCTATTCGGCAACTACACTATACTTTTCACGTACCCAGTCGTAGCCCTGTTCCTCAAGCCGTAAAGCGAGGTCTGCGCTACCGCTTTCCACAATCTGACCAGCAAACATCACATGAACAAATTGAGGTTTGATGTAATTCAAAATGCGTTGATAGTGGGTGATGACCAACACGCCCAATTCGGGACCACGCAAGACATTGACCCCTTCAGACACAATCCGCAAGGCATCAATATCTAAGCCAGAATCGGTTTCATCTAGCACAGCCATTTTGGGTTCTAATACTGCCATTTGCAAAATTTCGGCACGCTTTTTCTCGCCACCGCTAAAGCCATCATTCAAATAACGCCCCGCAAATGAGTGGTCTACTTGCAGTGAGTCCATCTTGGCTTTCATCATACGGCGAAAATCTGGGATAGACATGCCCTTACTACCTGGGTCTATCTCTTTCATGCGGGCATTCACCGCATGGCGCAAAAAGTTTGCCAATGTAATCCCTGGGATGGCAACAGGATATTGAAATGCCAAAAATATGCCCAAGCGACTACGTTCATCGGCTTCTAGGTCTAGTACATTTTCACCATCAAAAAAAATCTCACCATCGGTCACTTCATAGGCAGGATTGCCCATCAAGACATTGGCTAACGTGCTTTTACCAGACCCGTTGGGTCCCATTAACGCATGGACTTCGCCTTGGTTAATCGTTAAATTGACACCACGCAAAATGGGTTCTTCTTTACCTTCAACTCTTGCGTGTAGATTGCGTATTTCTAACGTTGCGCCCATTCAGGGGTTAACCTCCTCGTTGCTTCTTATCAATGTTTAATACGGGTTAAATTTAGATTGTACCCTATAGCATACACTTGAGTATACCAATGCCCTTGTGTGGATGTCAATATTTATGATAGAGTTTATAAAAATTAATCAATGAGTTTCATCAAATACTCATTTTTTGAGTGTAAAATATCGATACTCGCAAACAGAAAAAGGATAAAAATAATATGTCAGATGTCACCGTCAAAACAGAAGTGGGTTTAATCGAGGCATTGCGCTCGGTAATTGACCCCGAAATTGGGATGAATATTATCGAATTAGGGTTGATTCGCTATACCGATATTCAACCAGACCGCGCCAATGTCACCATGATAATGACCACGCCATTTTGCCCCTATGCCCCACAATTATTGGAGCAAACACGGCGCACATCACAAGAATATTTGGGCGTGCCAACTACCGTCGAAATGGGAATCGAAATGTGGGATCCCAGCATGATGGAAGAAGGCGCGGCAGATGATTGGGGATTGTTTTAACACGTTGATAATAGTGATAAGGGCACATTGGTTGCGCCCTTATCATTATTATCTATCGTTTGGGGCGGTTGTTGCGAATAAATTCAAGTGGGTCTACATAGTCCCGTTCAATACGTGCCAAATCCATCCCAGGCCAGTCGCCTGCATATCGCTCCAATGCAGTGGAACGGACAATATCAAAGTGTAAATGGGCGGCAAAATTACCAAAGCCTTTGCCCACTTCACCGATTTTTTGCCCACGTTTGACCCTATCACCAACTTTTACCGTCACATTTTGCATGTGACCATAACGGCTATAATAAATCGCGCCATCTGCCGTGCGGAGTGGATCGTGCCGAATGACAGTCACATTGCCCCAAATCCTCATATCACCCTGAAAGATGACCACACCACTGGCGGTTGCATAGACTGGCTTGCCACGGTCTTGGTCCCATGAGCCAAGATTGAGGTCTACACCAGGATGATAGGCACGATTATTAGAGATATAAGCGGCGGCGGTTTTTCTACCAAATCCTGTCGCATCACGCCAGCCTTGGGGCCAAAGAATCGTTCCTTGTGCATCGGTTAATGACTCAAATACAGGAGAATCAAACCCATCTGCCACAGGTACACCAGGGTTTGGTTTATCTTCTTTAATTGGCACAATACGGCGCACACGCACCGCATCAAAAGCAATATCTCGGTCTTTTTCACCTGTGACATCGTTCAAAAATACTTTGCCTGCGTTTTCTTGGGTCTTAACAAGGTCAAAAATCCCCAAAGACACCCATATATTACGATAAATAGATTGATTAAGGTCTACAACCACTTCGGTATTTGTGCCACGAATCCCATGTATTTTATAACGTGCTTTTTTGGTGGTGGCGTTTTTTGCGGGAATAAATACCGAAATCTGATAGATACCATCGGCGGGGAGTGCTGTTTTCCACTCTGACCACACTTTGCTGGTGGTCTCTTGGGTGGATGTGTAGCTAAATTTCCATGTCATTGCACCAGAGGTCTCTTTATATTCTGGCTGACCCGTATAAGTCCCGCTCCGATGCCCTGCCTGACCAAAAAATATCACTTTTTCTTCTGCAAAGGCGGTGCCTTGTGGCGGGGTATTGGTCAAATCGGTGGTGATGCCCCCGCTTGTATCGGGTGGTGAGGTTGTTGTCCCTGGTATTAGGGTATTCACCGCCGCCCATTGGGGTGTGTCGCCATAACGCCACCAGCTTAACCCCTTTGCCTTAAATTGTTGTGTGGCAATCATATGAGCTTCTTGTTGCTCAATCAGAGGCGCATCACCTTGCAAAATGGGGATGATAGGCTTGCCAAATCCACTCCAAACCTGATACGTCTCTTGGAGTGTTGCCGCAACCGTTTTTCTAAAAGTACGCCAATAAGACATGGTATGCACACTATCTACAAATGGCTTCCACTCGTTGGGATACACTGTTTCATAATGTGCCTTGCGCGGGTCTATGCACAAACCAATATGAAAATTATTACCTAGCCCTTGTCTGACCATCGTCATAAGGGGTCTAATGGGTTGTGGACCCGCTTTCCAATATCCTTCGTATGGCTCAACATCCATGATGATAGATTTCACGCCCGGACGTTGCCCAACGGCAACCATGATATTGGCTTCGCCTTGAATATCAACACCCTTCAGCACAACCCACGCATGAAATTCAAGACCATGCTGTCCCAAAATTGTGACCCAACGGTCAATATCGGCAGGACCATTGATCGCCATATCACCACTATCAAATTTCCCTTGCCACGTATTACCATCGCCAACTTTCACCCAAAGCTGGCGCACATTGGGGGTGTTCTTACGGATATTTTGGGCAAGTTGGGCGATGGTTGTTTCTGGGATAGCCGTCCCCTTCCAATGCCAAATGGCAATTTTTCCATCGTATGGTGTTGGGGATGTATTTGCAGGTTGGGTATTCACAGGGGTAAATGCTACGACAGATGTCGAAACCCACCCCGCAGAACCCGGTTGTTCTATCCATACCCAGCCACTGGTATTGGATTGTGGATATTGTGTTACGGCGGAATTGTTGAATAAATCACCTATATCGGCATATTGTGTCCCTGGACCAGACCGAATATTTGCAAAAGACGATGATGTCTTAGCTATAGACAACACACCATCTTTTGCTGATACTGGCTTGGGAACAGATGGGGAACTCATAAGGCATTGCTCCTCTGTTGAACAAACGAAATCTTAACGCACTATTTGTTATTATAGCCCTATTTTGATTATGAATCGCTACGCTTTTACAACGATTCCACTTTCGCCTGTTTCAACTTGCCCAATGAGTGCTACATTATCGCCCACATTGACCAATGCCTCTATCAACTTTTGGGCATTTTTCTCGTTGATAGCAATCAATAACCCGCCCGATGTTTGTGGGTCATAGAGTAAATTTTGTTGATAGTCGGGTAAATCGGCTTGGATTTGCACCCATTGTTCAAAATGATTCTTATTCCGAAAAAGTCCGCCCGCAAAGATAGATTGTTCGGCATACCCTTGTGCGCCATCAAGCCATTTTAGCAATGAATACTGAATATGAAACGATTTTTGGCTGGCGCTTGCCATTTCATAGCCATGCCCCATTAATCCAAAACCTGTAATATCGGTCATGGCAGATGCGCCAAATTGCACAGCAAATTGCCCCGCGTGGTTATTGAGTCGGCTCATAACTTTTATTGCATTGCTCAAATCAGATTCACTGACACGACTATTTTTGTGAGCAGTGGTTATGACCCCAGAGCCGAGTGGTTTGGTCAGGATGAGCAAATCACCCGTTTGTGCGCCACCTTTTTGCATAATATCTTTGGGGTGAATGTGACCAGTCACCGATAACCCATATTTGGGTTCTTTATCACTAACGGTATGCCCACCAGCGATAACTGCACCTGCTTCACGCACTTTTTCTGCCCCACCGCGCAAAATCTCGGTGAGTATTTCCACCGCATTATCTATGCCATCTGGAAATGCGACCAAGTTAATTGCCATGAGGGGTTCACCGCCCATCGCATAGACATCACTAAGCGCATTGGCGGCGGCAATCGCCCCAAAGTGGTAAGGGTCATCCACGACTGGGGGAAAGAAATCCATCGTGGAGATAATCGCCTTATCATCAGCCACCAAATACACCGCACTATCGTCTGGTTCAGAAAGTCCCACCAGAAGATTTGGGTAGTCGCTATTCATAAAAATACCGCTTAGTGGGCGCAAAACTTGCGCCAATAGACTCGGGTCGAGTTTAGAGGCTCAACCCGCGCAACTTGCCATCGCGGTCAAGCGGGTATGTTTGATTGGGTCAGACATAGTCACTCACAACTTTCGTTATATATTGATTGTATTTGGGTGATAATCCCATTTCACTATATCACAAAATCGCACAAAATATCAGCGATTGATGCTTCCTGTGATATAATTTTGTTATATGGGTTTGTATAAGAGAGGACAAAATCACATTGTCTGGGTCTGCACAAGAATTGCTCAATTTATTTATACGTCCTCCTGCCAATTCGGTCTATTTTGTCATCATTGTTGCCGTCTGTTTTATTTGCTTCCTGATGTGCTTGGGGCGTGAATCGTATGACTCCCAAAACACACAATATAAACGGCTTACACTGGCATTTATTGGGATGACGCTGGCATGGGTATTGCCCCTCATTGTGGCAATCTTTTCGCTCATCAATGGCACAATTGCCACCCCCTTATTACCACCCCTAGAACGATTTGCCATCACCATCACCATTTTATTGACCCTATGGATGTTTGCTTTGCCACATCCCATACTCAATCGGTTTACGCAACTAGGACTCGGTTTAAGTGTCGTGGGGTTGCTAATTAGCACGATTCAGTGGTCAGAACTCACAACTCAAACCGATTTTAATCTGAGTGCATTGGCAATTTCATGGACATTTGCCCACAGCTTACTCGCCATTTTAGGCGTGCTTTTGGTTGTGCGATATTTTATACAAATTCCAGATAGCCCATTAAAATTTGTCTATTTCTTCATTCTGGGCATGAGTGCCATCTACACCCTTATTCAAACCACACAGGGCAATCTCATTGGGGATGATTCTGGTGCCATGCGACTAGGGATGATTGTTGGTATATTGTTGTTGCCCATGCTGTTATACCGCCACATTGTTAGCGACCTCAATGCGAGTTTGATGAAAGCACAAGCATCTGGCACACCTACCCCACTGCCTGCCCCAACAATCGTACAAGAAACCCCAACAATGTCACCCGCAGGGCGGGAATCTGTTCAATTACTCCGTGCATTGGGAATCATGCTCGATAGCACCTCTAACACCCTCCCCAATGCCATTCTCAAAGCTGTGATAGACATGCTCAAGGTGGATGTTGCTGTATTACTACGCTCAAAAGATGCCAATTATGCCGATGTGGTGATGGCATATGATCGTGTATTTGAGCGCGAATTTTTTGGGATGTCCATTAATCTCAATAATCAGCCGACATTGGTCAATAGCATGGAGCGACGGGCTCAACGCCCATTGTTGCCAGAGCGCAATCAGGATGAATTACACGACTTATATACCCGACTAGACATCGAAACGATGGGTCCCGCCTATATTCAGCCCCTCACCAAAGATAATCAGGTGATATCTATGTTGGTGGTGGCATTACCTTATACCACCCGCGAATTGACCAAATCTGATGAAAGTTTGCTCAAAGGGATAGCCGTGATTGCCGCCAATTTGCTTCAATTGGCGTATGTCGCGCAAGATGCCAAACTCATGGCAGAAGAAAATACCATTCAGCAAATGGTGAGCCGCGCATTGAATATGCAACCGGTCAATGAGACAGAGCAAAAAGTCAAATTGAGCCTGCAAACCAAATTAGACCAAGCCCGTCAGCAATTATTGTTATTGACCAACGAAATAGACACACTCAAATCGGCTGTGAATGTTGAGCAGAAACGAGTCTCTGATGAATTGGGCGATAGCCAAGAGGCATTAAGTGTCTCGCAACGGATGTCGGCATTGAATGTCACCAATGAGGTACTCCGCCAAGAGCGCGATACCCTACTCCATCGGTTGCAACAAGCCGAAGTTGCTTTGCATGGCGCACTCAATACACCCGATGAGAGCCGATATAAAGATTATATCGAGAGCCTCAAACACGAAAAAGCCAGCTTAGAGGTACAAAGGACGACATTGCAAGTCCAATTAGACGAATTACGCGCCAATGACCGTTTGATGATACCGTCAGATTTCAAAGAGATGATAGACCGCATGATTTTGGAGCGCGACAACCTCATCAAAGAGCGCGATAGTCTCGATTTACGCCTCACATCGGTTCATCAACAACTCAGCGAGATAGGGATTGAAGAAGGGGCAGATGGTTTGGTCAAATTGGTGGCAAAACTCACCGACCAACGCTCAGATTTGCAAAGTCAAAATAGCGAATTGCAGACCAATCTTGCCGCACTGCTCACAGAACGCTCCCGCCTACAAAACCTTCATGAACATGAGCATGAACGCGATACAACCATTCATGCTTTGCAAACCGAATTGCAAAATTTGGCAAATGACCGTGAAGTCGCCATTCGCCAGCGCGATGTGGTGCGTGCCGAATTTGATACAGTCAAGCAAAACTTAAAGGTGTTCAAAGCAAAATGGGCGCAACTCCAAGCCCAAGCCGATGGCTATGCCAAAGAATTGCACGCCATCCGCAATAATCAGCCAATAACATCACCCACACCCCTATCATCGGATATATTAGATAATGCCTTATCATCCAGTAAATATGTTGCCGATAATGCCGATTTGCTCCTCGCATTGGTGCAAGAATTACGCACCCCCATGACATCCATCACTGGGTATGTAGATTTGCTCCTCAGTGAGGCATCTGGCATTTTGGGTGAGATGCAACGCAAATTCTTGCAACGGGTAGCGACCAATGTCAATCGGTTGGGGCTTATGTTGGATGACCTTATTCAAATTACTGAATTGGATACAGGGCATTTATCCTTTAGCCCAGCACCTATTAATATACCCAATATGATAGAGGATATCATCACCAATACCGCCCTACATTTCAGAGAAAAAGGGCTAACAGTCAATTTGAATGTGCATGACAACATTCCCGATATTGAAGCCGATAAAGATGCCATCGAACAGGTCTTTATGCAATTGCTCAATAATGCCTTTTTGGTATCGCCACCCAATAGTCAAATCGGCATCCGTGCCAGCAAACGCCATGCCAGTTTGGATGGTGACGAAAAGACCGATTGCCTGTTGATAACCATCGAGGATAAAGGTGGTGGCATTAGTGAGGATGATATTCCGCGTGTATTTGCCCGCAAATATAAAGCCCAAAACCCATTGATAGATGGATTAGGTGATACAGGGGTAGGATTATCTATTGCCAAAGCCCTTATCGAAGCACAAGGTGGGCGTTTGTGGGTGGAATCGCGCACCAATATTGGTAGCAGTTTTAGCTTTTTGCTCCCAGTCAACACGCCGATGATGTTGAAGGGGTCTAGCCATGACGCGTAATCTTAGAAATGAACTTCTGACAGCGATTTTGGTCTTGGGTGGTCTTGCACTCGCATTAGGTGGTGTTTTTGTATTATCTGTCTCTGCTCCATCAGAAATTTCCCCTACAGATGTCCCTACGGTGGTGAGTATGGTAGAGTCGCCTGTGGATGAAAATCCCACATTCAGCATCACTGTGCAAAGTGCCATTAGCACCGAGAGTCAAAATACGACTAGTACCACTATCTCGTCCCCATTGGTAGCTGTTTCGGCAACACGCTTAACCGAAACAGCGCAACCATCCAGCCCGATAGCAATCGCAACGAATACCGCCATTGTGCCATTGGCAACGACAGGCATTACTAATACGCCCATTCAGCCATCGGCAACAACACGCATCACCAATACGCCCATTCCCGCATCATTAACAACACCAACATCGTTGCCCCCCACCGCCACCGATACGCCGATTATGCCGTCAATCACCCCACGCCCAACCAATACCCATACACCGATACCGCCATCGGCTACGGCTACATCAACTAATACGGCTATTCCGCCATCGCCAACGGCTAACGCAACGACTATGCCGATAGTGGCAACAAACACACCCGCCCCATCTGGCAATATACCCTTCTTGTCACTCAATCCGCTTACCGCCGAAGGCTGTCTGAATCCATCCGTCCAAATTTCATCTCCCATCTCCAATAATCGCCTAAGCGAGCCGTTTGAGGTGATTGGCACAGCAACATTGCCAAATTTTGGGGTCTATCATATTGAAATTCGCGCCAATAATGCCCTTATTTACCAACGAGTTGCCACACGCCAGCAAGTTGTTTATAGTGATGTATTGGCAGAAATAGACCCCACCCAGTACCCAAATGGTGTTTATTGGATACGTTTGGTGGTGGTGGATAATCGGGGTTATATCACCGAAAATGGAACATGCGCTATCCCTACGATTTTTGAATGAGCCTACTCATTCGGGTGGATATGGGCTAAACTTACCCCGCTAAAAATCTGTCATCGCTGGAGATATTATGATGCTTCGCAAGGTTATGCTTCGTCTTGGGTGGTTTGCCCATCTGATTGTCTTTCGGCTTGTACCACTCATCTTGATTGGTGCTATTATTTGGTCTGGCGCACAAGTAGTCACTGCCATTGGTCGCCAGTTGAATGAACGTACTATCTATGAATCGCAACAATCGGGCTATCCAGAGACAGCCACTTTCATCGCGCTCAATCAGCCGACCAATACCCATACCCCAACGGCGACAGCCACACCCACCAGCACGCCATCCCCAACCCCAACACATACTGCAACTGCGACAGCAACAGAGACTCCCAGCCTAACACCAACATCTACCGAAACAGCCACAAATATTCCCACAGAAACCCCAACCGAGACCACTACACCGCAAATCATGGAGTCATCTCAACTTTTTGTGACCAATACCCCGCGCCCCGTAATATTTGCGACCATTACCCCATTGCCCGCCACCACAGAAGTCCCTAGTCCAGATATTGCGCCCACAGAAACACCATTCTTTGTTTCTGCCACGCCTGCTTTTACAACCACACCCCTGCCTCCGTCTGCGACAGCAACCATATTGCCGACCAATACCGAAGCGGTTGTCTTACCTGTGAGTGCTACCAACCCGCTACCCACCCTACTTTTCCCACGAGATGTTGCCCCTGGCGTTGTGTTGGGTGGGACAGAAGTGCCCACACAAGTGCCTACGGTGCAACGTGATTATAATCTGGTCAATATTGTCCTCTTAGGTGGTGATGATGAACTAACCACCGATGGCAGTGTTCGCACCGATACCATGATTATTGTCTCTATCAACCGCGATACCAACACCGTGAATATGCTCAGTTTTCCGCGTGATTTGTATGTCTATATCCCCACACCCAATGGCATGATGAATCGCCTGAATGTGGTGTATGGTGTTGGTGAGAGTATCGGTTATACAGGTGGTGGTTTTGGATTATTGCGCCAAACCATTTTTTACAACTTCGGCATCAATGTTCACTACTATGCCAAAGTTGATTTTACAGGGTTTAAGAGCCTTATTGATACCATTGGTGGCATTAGCATCGCCGTAGATTGTACCTATCAAGATTATGCGCTCATCGGCGCAGAATTACCCGATGGCACAATTGATTTGGGTGAGGGTTTACGTCAATTAAATGTGGGTTATTACGATATGAATGGCGCTCAAGCCTTATGGTTTTCGCGGATACGGAATAACAGCAGTGATTTTGATAGAGGGCGCAGACAGCAACAAGTCATTCGTGCCATTTGGCGTAATGCACTTGGCTCGGTGAATTTGACCAATATCGGGCAATTATGGGAACAAGGCATGAGTATTTTAGAGACAGATATGCGCCTTGAAGATTTTATCGGCTTATTGCCCATTGGTTTAGGGCTGGATATTAACCAAATCCGCAATTTTACCTTTACACCCACCTATCACACCAATTCATGGACAGCACCCGATGGGGCAAATGTGCAGTTGCCAGTCACAGAGCTAGTGACACAATTGATGAACGATTTTTATCGCCCACCATCAGCAAACCAGCTCCTCATTAACGGGGCAAGCATCGCTGTCTATAATGGCACTATCAATCCATTATGGGATAGAGTCGCCGCTGACCGCCTTCTCTGGGAAGGATTTTCCGCAGTGGCACTCGATAGTGCAGAAGATACCGCCGAGACCATCCTCATAGATTATACAGGGCAACAAAAAGGCGGAAGCACCCGCGAAATTGCCCGTATTTTGAATGTCCGCGCAGAAAATGTGTTGTCTCAGCCAGACCCCAACCGTACCCACGATTTTGCCGTTATTATCGGCTCAAATTACAATTCGTGTCAGGGTGGTGTTGTGGATATTAGTGGCAATTAGTTAGCAAGAAGCATAAGGCGGATAAAATTACTTATCCGCCTTTATGGGTATTATTCAAAATCGGCTAACCGAACAAATCGCAATGTAGGTGCATCGTTATTTTCGACAATCCCACTGGTTTTTAGTGCTTCAATGACCTCTTTTGCCTCTTGTGCATTTAACCCCAATACATCCTGCAACGGACCCATCCCAATCCATCCCAAATAGGCTGTTAGCGCCCGCGCCTGATAAAGGATTGTCATGGGCATTACGCTTGGCAAGCTGTTTAATATGGCTTGTGAACGGGCATCAGCCGGCATTTTTAGCAATTGCGTCATGCCCGTTTTGCCACTGATAGGACTTTGTGGAGTCTCGCCTTTGCGTGTTTGCAAAGCATTTTGCCAGTAGATAGTGGCACGTTGAATTTCCTCTTGCGAGACCGCACTCACTTCAATAGGTGTAGCTTCTTCACCAATCACAACAAACGCATCAATAAAACGCATCAATGAGCCGTGAAAATTCTCGATTTTTTCTGGATATTTACCTGCGGCATTACGACTCAAGATTTTTATGGGGAATAGGGCTTGTAGCGCATTTGGCACATGACTGTTATCCAATTGTCCCGCCGTCATAATCACATGAATCCCAATCTTGGCGCTATCTTGCAATAATGCCTGTAGTGGTGCGACCCAACGGTCTTTAGATTGCATCCATCGCTCATCCGAAACCGAATCCAATACTAAAATAATACGTGGGAGCGCGGGCTTTTGGTTGCTACGCAAGTAGGCGTTATAAGCATCAAATGTGGTGACATTCGCCTCAGAAAAACCTGCCCGTCTGCGGTCTGCTTCTTTGATGAAACCATCAATCAATTTGACCCCATCATCGGGTTCTGTGAGTATTTTCCCCAATAGATGTGGCACATTGAGTATGGGTTTTAAGGCGATTGAACTTTCGCCCGCCACAGAGATTCGCACTTCACTGGGTGTATTGAGCAATGTGAGCAAAAACAGTGTATTTTGCACCACATGAAATTTTGCCCCTTCTGTCCCAATAACCAACAATCCATCAAGTGTAGATAAATCGTGTAGCACCAATTGTTGTGTGAGGGTATTGCCCAAAACCATCGCCAATGTAGAGGATGTATCACGAAAGGCATTCCGTAACATCAAACGGCGCAAATTGAGCGGTGTATGATTTTCTGTACGGAGTAAAATGCCAATTGCATCGGGGTTTTCTGGGGCAGATGGTATAAAGCCGAGTTTCCATTGGCGATTTTCTTCTGCTAATTGTCCAATACTTTTACGGATTTCATTGGGTGTCACCGTCCGCCGATTGCCTAATCTGCCAATGCTTTCTAGTTTGGCAATAAAGAGGGTATAAGACGGTGTTGGCAATACGTCAATAACTTTTATAGGAGTTTCGAGTTCCGCCAACTTGGTTTGTAATGCGGTCATTTGTTCACGGATGTCTGCTTCTGAAAGTGGCATCCCACTGCCTTGTTCCAAAATATCGGCAATGGTGGGTGTAAGCCAGTGATTATCATCCACACGACTATACAATTGTGGCATGAGATTTTATCCTTTATGATAACAAAATTGATGTGCATCGCCTATAATAATAACGCAAAATGTCGAATTACTCCAAAGGATAGTAGTTATGAAATTGCATGTATCGTGTTGGTTATTGTATGGATTGATGATTTTGGTATTAACGGGATGTGGTGGCTTGGAGAATGGCGCACAACCACCTTCATTACTCGCCCTACCTCCGCTCCCCACCAGCACCATTCAGGACGATTGTGAAGAAGTCGCTATCTTAGAAAATTGGATACAGACATTGGTATTTAATCAGGTGGAATTCGATAACTTTTTGGCAACCGCCAGTGGAAAATCGCGGGCGGCACTCTTTACATTGGTGCAAAATCTAAATGCCGTTGCGCTTACAGTTGCCAATACACCTATTTTATCGTGTGGAGAAGAAGCCTATACCCTCACGATTGTCGCTATGCAACAAACCATCACCTCTATGCAAGCCTATGTCAATGCAGAACGCCAAGATTTAGAGGTGATTATCCTCAGCTCTCAACGCAATTTTGAATTAGCGCAAGAGGCGCAAAATCGGGTAATAGCACGACTAGATGCCATGTATCAGGGGCTGGTAAGCACCCCTACCCCATAAATTGAATTGGAAATTACAGCAACAACAGTGTCGCTTGAGGCGTTGGGATATACAGATAATGAGATTGACAGCTCAAATATTGTCATTTGTTATGGTGATTAACAGGAAAATAAAAACCCATCTTATTATGATGGGTTTTTATCTTAAAAACTGATTTTGTAGTTCACACCAACGACACGTTCAAAATGAGGTCATAGATGGTTAATCATTGTCGGGGTATACAGATTCGAACTGTAGACCTCTTGCACCCCATGCAAGCGCGCTACCGGGCTGCGCCATACCCCGTTGGTATGATGAGTAAAAGTATAATAGACATCCGTTAAAATAACAAGCCTACATTTCATCAAAACGTAGGTTAAGCAACGGTTGACGCTATGTTGGTGCTTAGATACACTTTACGCATGAATATATCCAATCAGACCCCATCACCATTTTATCGCACCATAGCGACTATCTTTCGTAAACATACATGGTTAGGTATCCCCTTATACACCATGATTCGCCTATTTCGTCCCAAATATTCGCTGGGTGCAGTTGGTGTTATCTTCAATTCAGAGAGACAAGTTTTATTGGTGGAGCATGTTTTTCACCCAAAAACCCCCTGGGGATTACCGGGTGGTTGGGTAAATCGGCACGAAGACCCCGCCACCACTGTGATCCGCGAATTACAAGAAGAACTCTCTATCACTGTCACCATAGAGCAGGTCGTAGCTGTCAAATCGCTGTCACATAACCACCTCGACCTCGCCTATTTATGTCATACAACAGAGCCTATTGGCAAATTGAGCAATGAGTTGCTGGCATATCAGTGGTTTGATATAGACGATATGCCCCAAATTTTGAGTTTTCACTACCTCGCCATTCAACAAGCACGCAAAAATTTGCAATAAACGGAGTTTTTATGGCAACCGCTACCAATACACGTAGAAAAAAACATCGCCCTATTTTCTTGCGCCTCTGGGTGATTTCTAGCATGTTACTCTTTACGTCTATGGGTTTATTTACCTATGAATTACTGGCATTTAGCCAAAGTGCCAGTCGGCTTGCACCGAATTTGGTTGTGGCAGATATTAATGTGAGCAATCTCACCCCCACCGAAGCCCGTATTTTGTGGGAACGTGCCTATGCCCAGCCAGTTATCGTATACTATGGCGATAGTCCTATTGTCTTAGACCCTGCTACGGTGGGTTTTCGCCCCAATATTCAAACCATGTTGGCTTCTGCACAAAATATCAATACGGCACTAGGCAGTTTTTGGGAACGATTTGTGCAATATCTCACCCAACAAGATACCACACAACCCGTCAATATCCCCCTAGATGCAGATTTTCAGCGCGGATTATTAGAACAGCTTTTGCGTGATATTTCTGCCAGATATGACCGTCCCCCTGGTGAACCGGGTTATGATGTGGTGACACTCACTACCTTTGATGGTCAACAGGGGTTTGCCATAGATATACCCCAAGCCATGCAATTGGTAGAAAATGCACTAAGAAGCCCTATTAATCGCACCGTGAGTTTACCTATCGGTGGTGCAACATCTAATAAGCCAACCCTGACAACACTCCAAAACCTGATTACGGCTTATTTTGATTCGCAAGGTTTTATTTATGATGGTGTAGATGATATTGGTTCTGTATTTGTGATGGATTTACGCACAGGACAAGAAATTAACCTGTTGGGCGATGTTGCTTTCACATCTGCCAGCACTGTCAAATTGCCCATCATGCTCAATTATTTCCGTAGCCAAAATAATGAGCCAACGCAAGAAGAAGCATGGCTTTTGGCGCAATCTATGTTATGCAGTCGCAATTCATCATCAAATCTGCTTATGGAAATTACTGGTGGTGGAAATGTCTTTAACGGTGTGGCACAAGTGACCCAAACTGCCCAATTTGCGGGCGCACGTAATACCTTCTTGTCGTCGCGCCTCATTGAAGGGGTTGCCAATGAGCAACTCGGCTCAATTTCTGTGCCAGAGACTTTTCCCAATTCCAATTTTAATACGAATCCAGACCTCTATAACCAAACGACTACAGAGGATATGGGGACATTGCTTTCAATGATATACGATTGCGCCAATTATGGTTCTGGGCTTATCACCGCCTTTCCAAATGGTGAGTTTACCCAGCTTGAGTGTCGGCGGATGTTGGAATTAATGAGCGCCAACGATCTAGAACGACTCTTACAGGGTGGTTTGCCAGATGGTACTCGCATTGAACACAAAAATGGCTGGCTCGGGGGCATGGTGGGTGATGCGGGAATCGTTTATCCACCCAACGGGCAAAATTACATCATTGCGATTTACTTGTGGGAAAATACCGATTTTCAAGATTTTACACGCTTGTGGCCCATCTTAGAGGATATTTCTAGGGCAGTATGGAATTATTATAGTCCAGATACTGCCTTATTAGACCGTCGCCAATTGCCAACCACCGCCCGCGATTGCGAAAATAATTATTTGCCACCATTTGGGCAGGTAAATTTGGATGATATTAATGCGTGGCGCAATCAGTGACTATAATATTTTTCTAGGATGAGATGGTTACGATTATTCTGATACCGATAAGTGACGTTATCCATAAATTTCTTTACAAAAAAGATACCCCACCCGCCAACTTCACGATCTTCCAATAAGGCATATGGGTCTGGATCGTCTTTTATGAGAGGATTAAATGGTGTCGAATCATCCATGAAGGTAATGATAAGAAGGTTTGCATCAGTATGGCAGATGACATCAATAACCTCATGATGACCATTTTCCTTATAGCCATGCTCAATCACATTGGCACACACTTCATCTACAGATATCCAACACCGATGAATCATTTCTTCAGAAAAACCCAAATCTCGTGCAAATTTTGCAACAAATTCGCACGCTTTTTCCACATTTTCCATGATTGCTACAATTTGTAGGCGTTCTTCATGAACCATATAGACTTATCTGCAAAACTCTGGTTACGAGTTATTAATAACTCGCAACGGCTTCTAAACGTGTGGCAAAAATACGGACGAGTGTATCTATCCCTGCCATTTCAAAAACTTCCATGACCCGATTTGATGGCTGGGCGATGCGTAAGTCGCCAGAAGCACGTTTAACTTTCTTGAGTGCGGCAATAATTTCACGCAAACCCGCACTACTCATATAATCTACTCCAGCAAGGTCTAAGACGATGTTAACATGACCATCGTCAATTGGGCTAGAGAGTGCCTCTCCCAACTGATTTGCGGTCATACTATCCACACGACCATTGACCTCAATTAAAGTAGCTTTTTCCAAACCTGCTACATTCACTTCTAACATACGTTCAACTGCTACCTTTCTTATATACAAACGTATCTCAACATGTACAAATCTATACATAAGTCCGTTCCTGCTTCATCCAGTCGTGCCTCTGTGGAAATCCACTTTGGTCTTACCGTCTGTCCACAGGCGTTTTACGTCCGTTGAAGCCACTGCCGTGACGGTGAAAGAATTTATGGACTGCTTTCACTCAGTCGTATTGCCTCTTGCAGAATGTTGATGCGGGCATTCAAGTCACGGTCACATACCATGCCACAATTATGGCATGTATATGCCCTATCACTGAGGGTCAAATCCGCTTTGATATGATGACACGCTGAACACCGTTTACTAGATGGGAAAAACATCCCTACCAACACCACTTTTGCACCTGTTACTTCAGCCTTGTTGGTCAAGAATTTGCTCAGTTTACTGAATGAGGCATCTGCCAATGCTTGTGCCAGTTCGTGATTTTTCATCATCCCAGACACATTCAGGCTTTTGATGCCAATCAGTGAAAATTCTTCTGCCAATTCGGTGGTCAGTTTATGCAGAAAATCATCTCGACTGCATGTAACTCGATAATGCTGAATTGCCAGTTTCATCCGTGCTTTTTCACGATTCTTGCTCCCCTTTTGCTTGCGCGAGAGCGATTTTTGTAAGCCTTTTAGCCTCTTGAGCCGTTTTTGTAGGTGTTTTTGGTTCTCAAATACCGTTCCATCGCTCACGGTGGCTAACCGATTGATTCCCAAATCCACGCCAACAGCCCCACTTGTCGGCACTTTGCGCGGTTTTTTCGTTGTTTCAACGGTGATGCTCACAAACCACCATTTGCCACTTTGGGTTATCCGTGCCGATAAGATTTTCCCTTCCAAGCGTAACTTTTCAGTCATGTTGACATCACCAATGTGAGGCAGACGAATGGTGTTGCCACTCACGCTAAATCTGTCATTAGCGACATAAAAACCCGCTTTACTGCGCTTTTTAGCTTTGAATTTAGGAAATCCAACGCGCTTTTTGGTGTTATCTTTGAGGCTCTCAAAAAAACGGTTGAATGCCTCACGCAAATCCATAAACGCCCCTTCGACCGCGCATTTGGTGGTGTCGTAGCTCCATGGAAATAATTCACGCCGAATGGCATTGAATTGTGCTTTGATTTTATAGATGCTCGGCTTTTGACCCGCTTCACGCTGGCGAATCCATTCTGTTAATGCCCAATTGTAGACAAATCGGCGCACACCAGCCACACAAACAAAACATTCCGCTTGTTTGGGAGTTGGGTTCAATCGAATGCGGTGAGCGCATATCATTTTCAAGTACCTTTTTCAGTGTCCACTTGCGTATAGTATTGCATCTATTTGTATATAAAATCAATACCTAGATAATAT
This sequence comes from Anaerolineae bacterium, assembly GCA_034436595.1. Lineage (GTDB taxonomy): Bacteria > Chloroflexota > Anaerolineae > Aggregatilineales > Phototrophicaceae. The sequence goes on from DAOTUO010000088.1 coordinate 37,702, forward strand.
CTCCTGCTGACCAGTATCGGTTTAGCTGAGATTTTTATGAAAATTATCGCAAAAAAGGCTATTTTATCAAGTGTCATGCGATATAATAGTCTCAATCACTATCCTGTATCATTATAATCGAAAAAGGCTATGAACTTAGAGACGCTTACCCTACTGATAGTATTCTTTTCCATAATGATATTCATTTTGCAACGTTCTAAACGGTCTGCAAGACGATTGATGTTATTTTTAATGATAGCACCAACTTTGCTCTTGCGCCACTACGCAATGAGTAGAGGTGTAGAAACAGAAGCATGGATAGCTTTATTGATTGCCATCTTGCTCAATTTTTTATTTTGGGCATTAATTGGGCGCTATAATCCGGTTGCCAGCAAAGAAGTGCGTGTATTTGGATTAGATGATTAGGGACGTGAACATCTCATGTCCCTAATCTACCCTATCCGATGATGTTAATCGGGATAATATTGGGGCTTTGCAACATCACCACACTGATACGTGCCGCAACCGCTTGTACAATGTCATAAAAAGCGAGTCCTGCAGGGCTATCTGGTGCATAAGCCAGCACAGGTCTGCCATAATCGCCACCTTCACGCACACTAGCTTGCAATGGCACACGTCCCAAAAATGGGATATTGCGTTGTTGTGCTAATTTTTCGCCACCACCACTGCCAAAAAATTCCCCAGACATATTTTCAATCACACCCAAAATAGGCACATTGAGCTGTTCAAACATTGCCGCACCACGTAGCGCATCGGCAACCGCGACCTCTTGGGGTTGTGTAACAATAATTGCCCCTGCCAATGGGAACGATTGCGCCAATGAGAGCGGAGCATCGCCTGTACCGGGAGGCAAATCCACGATGGTATAATCCACTTCACCCCAATCTACATCGGTAAAAAATTGACGAATTGCGCTGTGTAGCATGGGTCCGCGCATAATCATGGGTTTATCGGCTTCAATCAAGAAACCAGTACTCATGATTTTGACCCCATAGGCTTCGATGGGAATCATTTTATTATTCAATACTTTAGGTCTACCCGCACCTAGCCCCGCCATTTGAGGAATATTGGGGTTCAGAATGTCGGCATCAATTAACCCAACCCGTGCGCCTGCTGCTGCTAATCCCACTGCCAAATTCATGGCAACGGTGCTTTTCCCTACCCCACCCTTACCACTGCTTACAGCAATAATGCTTCTCATCGAGGTTTGGAGTAACCCATGAATCCGTTTATCGGTGGGGACTTGGGCATCCCATTGAATATCGAGTCGTTGAATACTATTCACCTTGCCTATCACTGCCTCATTGCATCGCTCAACAAACACATTTTTGAGTGGGCAGGCAGGGGTTGTGAGGACAATCGTAAATTTTGCCACATCGCCCATGATGCTCAAATCGCGCACCATATTGAGCGATACAATATCGCGGTGGAGTTCTGGTTCAATGACGGTAGCTAGGGCTTGCATAACTTGGTCTTGAATCGTCATAAAAATCTCCTTACACAAATTTATTCAGACCTTTATCATACTCTATTTGTGCCTTATATAGAAGGATATTCATGTTGTATTGTTGTTTTTTAATCTCATATAGGTTGTGTCTTACTCCCCTCTTTTGGTATGTGTGTCTTTATGGGGGATTGCACAAGATAGGTTTCCTTTTTGTTATTTTTGTGTATTTTGTATATCTTCTAATGACTATATGAAGATATACTGTCAAAATAAAAAGCAAATGCACATTGGCATCTGCTTTTTAACTCTTATTCGGGTTTATAAAGGCTTACTCGCCGCCTTCGCCTTGTTCTTTAGTACGTTTACGTGCCAGTGCCGCTTCACGCTTGGCTTTACGCTCATCGGCACTCAATTCCTCTTTGACCTCTACAGGTGGTGCATCGGTCGCAACCGCTTCTGCGACAGGTATCGGTGTAGCGGCTTTTTTGGCTTCTGCATTAGCCAATTTCTTCTTAGCTTTAATCACATCAATATGTTCCCAGCCACCGCGTGCTTCCATTTCTTCATAGGCGGTAGTCGGCGCGATACGCTTCCAATAGCTAAATGGCTTAGACAATTTTTCTTTGTCATGAATATGCGTCGTAGTGCGGTCATAACTTGCCATTTCATAATCATGATCCATCTTGATAGCATCAAATGGGCAAAATTCCGCGCAATAGCCACAATTCATGCAAATATCGATATCAATGAAAAAGGCTTCTGGCTCTGGCACCGGGCGCTTGGTCACGGGGTCTTCGCTACGGATAATCCAGATACATTGTGGCGGACACACCTTCGCGCAAATGCCACAACTCGTACACCAATCATGACCCGGACGGTCTGGGTGATCGTCATCTTCCACGACCAAAAATGGCACAAACCGAAAACGTTCTGGCACGGCTATTTTTTCGTCTGGATATTGCACCGTAAACGACCCGCGTGATTTGGGACCTTGGCGGGTCTCAAAATTATCTGTGTCTTTGCTATATTTACGCCACCCATAGCGCAAATCATCTACATAGGTGTTGATGAGATGCTTAAACGTGACGACTAATCCCTTAAAAATACCTTGTCCGTACATAGAAAATCCCTCTTAACGGTCTGTCTCGCCCAACACAATATCAATACTACCCAAAATTGTCACCACATCCGCCACTTTATGCCCCTTAGACATTGCACCTAGCGCAGTCAAGTTGGTAAAACTTGGGGCGCGGACATGATACCGCCATGGATTTTGTGTGCCTTTGGGGTCGCCAGCAGACACCACATAATAACCCAATTCACCTTTTGGATTTTCCACACGTCCATAAGATTCACCAATTGGAATACGGGGCGAATATGCACCTTGCTTGCCACCAGCCCATACTTCTTGACCTTTGGTTGCTTCTAGGCGCGGCAAAATTTGGCGTAAAATCCGCAGGCTTTCACGCATTTCGCGCATACGTACCGTATAGCGATCATAAATATCGCCTTGCACGCCAACAGGAATGTCAAAATCCAATTCTGGATAGATGCTATACGGTTCTGCACGGCGCACATCATAACCAATGCCACTACCGCGCAATAACGGACCAACTGCCCCATACGCCACCGCCATATCGGGAGGCAACACCCCTACGCCAATACAACGGGCGCGGATGATTTCGTTCTGATTGAGATAATACTCATATTCATCCAAAAAGCGTGGAAGGCGTTCTGTGATAATATCGGTCAAATATTCCATCGTATCAAAATCGCGGATGCGGTCGTTGACCATATTCATCACACTCTTAATACGGTCTGGTAAGTCTTTAAAGATACCACCAAAGCGCATGTAATTGCACATCAACCGCGAGCCAGCCACCGCTTCAAAAAAGTCGAGTATTTTTTCACGCTCATTGTTGGCATACAACATCGGCGTAAAAAACGCGCCCAAATCGTTGAGCAAAAAGCCGATTGACCACAAATGATTGACGATACGGGTTAATTCCATCATCAAAACGCGAATCACTTCTGCACGATATGGCACAGGGGTATAACGTGACCCTTTTGCCATCAATTGCTCAATTGCCAACGCATATCCAACGTTATTGCCCATGCTAGACAGATAATCGAGGCGGTCGGTGAATGGCATATTATGGAGATAGGTATTCCGTTCCCCAATTTTTTCGTGATTACGATGCAAATAGCCCATAACAGGCTCTAGGGTCTCAATCGTTTCACCATTGAGGGTGATAACCATGCGGAACACCCCATGTGTGCTTGGGTGATGTGGTCCCATATTCACGATTAGGCGGTCTGTTTTCATGCCATCGCCACCGAGCGACTGAACATCAACACCCAACCCTAAACCAGAATAGATAGATTCTTCAGAAATATCTCTCAGTCGGCTCAGGTCAAAATCATCGGGGTATTTGACATTTTTCCCGTATGGGTTCATTTCTTCGGAACGGTGCACCTGACCACCAGGCCAACGGCTACCAAATGGCTTTGTTTCCTCTTCATAATAGGCTTCTTTCCAGTCTTTCCGCATCGGATGACCATGAAAGCCTTCCCACAGCAAAATACGCTTGAGGTTAGGATGCCCTGCAAATTGGATGCCATAGAGGTCGTATGCTTCACGTTCTTGAAAATCGCTGGCAGGATATACATCTACCAACGAGGGAATAACAGGGTTATCACGCGGGGCTTGTGTCTTAAAGACCAATGCACCCCCACCAGAGATACGATAGGCATGATAAACCATCTCCATATCGCTATCTGGCTCAGAAACACCAACATAATCCACAGCAGTGGCGCTAGATAGGTAGTTATAGCCCAGATCATCGCGCATGGTGGTTGCCACATCTACCAAGTGATTACGGTCAATCATCACCCCACTATACCCTTCACGGGTGTCTTTGGTGACGATATTGGGGTATTTCTCGATGAGATAATCCACTACCCCATCAAGTTTTTGAATATCGTGTTGAGTTTGTTGTTCTATCGAAACTTCATTCGTCATTATGATTTCCCTTATGCCATCACTGCTTCACGGGCTTGTTTGCGGGCGACAGCTTCCAAACGTTTACGCTTAATAATCTCTAAGGCGGCGGCATCACGTTCAATGCCATCCCCACCACTATCCGTAGCGGTAACCGTAGCCAAAACCTTTTTTGGTGCAGATTTTTTCAGTTGGAATGGTGGCAATTCACGCACACCATAAGGCAATCCCTTTGCTATCAGTTCTGCCTGACGGCGGATTAAATCCATTTGGCGTGGGTCAATAATATCAGGACCCAAAATGGGGATTGGGGTGGCTTCTGCGGGTCCAACACCATACCAAGGCACATCGTCTTTATTTGCCAACGATTGACCATCAATTTTATGTTGCAAGGTAATTAAGCCATGAAGCAGGGCTTGGGGTGTTGGTGGGCAACCTGGAATATAGACATCCACAGGCAAATATTTATCTATCCCAGAGACGACATTATAGCCCTCTTTGAATGGACCACCTCCACTGGCACATGCGCCCATCGCCATCACATATTTTGGCTCTGGCATTTGGTTATACAGGCGCACAATAGGGACAATCATCTTTTTGGTGACCGTTCCAGAGACAATCATCAAATCCGATTGACGTGGGCTGGCACGCATGACTTCCATACCAAACCGCGAAAAATCGAACCGCGATGAAGCTGTACCAATCATTTCAATAGCGCAACAAGCTAACCCAAATAGCATGGGCCACATCGAATTACGCCGACTCCAGTTATAAATCTTGCTCAGACTTGTTATCGCAAAATTTCCTTCCAGACCATCTGGCAACGGAAATTCGGTATCATGTAAATCATTCAAATTCAACTCAGCCATGAACTATCATGCTCCTCATACCATTCGCGTAAAATATCGTTCAAAAGTTTGTCGTTTGCCAAATGCGGGTCGTCTGCAAAGTCTGGCAAGGCGATAATCCACTGAAATAACTGCTCGATTCCCACACCCTCCACATCCACATCAGGGTATTTTTCCATCAATACCAACACAATCTCGTAAGAATTATCCCAATAAAGTGCCATATTCCTCTAGCTTACCCTATTTTGGACGGGAGTGCGATATGCCACCTATCCAATTATTCGCGGTTATCAATTTGGGCGCGTTGTAATTGCCCACTAAAATCGACATAAATAGATTTCCACTCGGTAAAGCTGTCCAATGCCGATGAACCTGCTTCACGCATCCCATTGCCAGTGCCACGAGTACCGCCAAATGGGAACTGAATCTCTGCGCCTGTTGTGCCATGATTGATATAGACAATGCCTGTCGTCAAATCGCGGATGGCGCGGAATGCCGCATTGACATTTTCCGTGAATAAACTGCTAGACAAGCCAAATGGGGTGTTATTATTGACATGAATCGCTTCATCCAAAGAAGCCACTTCAATGACCGATAACACGGGTCCAAAAATTTCTTCTTGTTCCACGCGCATCCCCGCATTGACACCATCAAAAATGGTGGGCATAAAGAAAAAGCCTTTGTCTATATCGGCACGTTTGCCACCAATAAGGATTTTTGCACCATCTGACCGCGCAACATCCATGTAACTCTCAACTTTGGTGAGTGCCTTTTGGTTGACAAGCGGACCCATCTGCACATCTGGCTCAATGCCATAACCCACTTTGATAGTCTTGGCTTTTTCGATCAATGCTTCCATCAATTTAGATTTAATGCCTTTTTGGACGATTAGGCGGCTGGTAGCGGTGCATCGTTGCCCTGTCGTGCCAAATGCGCTCCAATTGATGGCATCTACTGCCAAGCCTAAATTGGCATCATCCATCACCAAAATGGCGTTTTTACCGCCCATTTCGAGTGTGACCTTTTTGCCAAATGTAGCGGCTTTGGCATATACACCCAAACCCGTTGTAGTAGACCCTGTAAACGAAATCACACGCACATTGGGGTGCGATACTAACGCAGAACCCGCTTCCCCTGCCCCAGTGACCAGATTTAGTACACCGGGTGGCAATCCAGCATCAACAAATGCCTGCACAAATGCCGCAGACACCGCAGGCGTGTCTTCACTCGGTTTCCAGACGACACAATTACCAGCCACCAACGCAGGAAGCATCTTCCAGCTTGGTACAGCCACAGGAAAATTCCAGGGAGTCACCAAACCAACCACACCCACAGAATCCCGAATTGCCATACCAAATTTATTCGGCATTTCCACAGGCGCAGTATACCCCTGCAAACGTCGCCCTTCCCCACCCATATAATAAGCCATATCAACGGCTTCTTGCACATCGCCACGCGCTTCTGCCAAAATCTTACCCATCTCTTGGGTCATTAAACGGGCAATTTCTTCTTTGCGCTCTAGCAAAATTTGTGCCACCGCATACAAAATTTCACCACGACGCGGGGCAGGCATCAAACGCCAATCTGGATACGCTTTTTTGGCAAATATCACCGCCGCATCCACATCGGCGGCGTTGCCCTTTTGGGCAATAGCAATCACTTCTTCTGTGGCGGGATTAATGCTCTCAAAGGTCTCTCCAGAGAGAGAATTGACCCATTCTCCACCAATAAAATGACGAATTTGTAGCGCCATAATCAATAAATCCCTTTTTTCGTATGCCAATGGCTATTCATGACGGTCATTAGCAATATCAGTATAAAAAATTTTAAGTGAGATTGTCAAATATTTCACAAACAATCAAACATAGCGCATATTTTTATGCGACAAAAGTGGCTCTATTGTAACGCAAAGGGATTCAGAACGCTACTTGCTTATTCCACCAAAATTACCCGCGCACCCTCTGGGTCTATCTGTGTGGCATAGGCAACACAACCCAACCCATGCGCCTCATAAAATTGTCGCATGGCAACGGATACCCGTTGGGCAATATCGGCAGAATCGCACAACGCACACAATGTCGGACCTGCCCCACTAATCACCAAGCCCAATGCACCATTGGCTTTGGCACACTCACGCAATTCATACATATAAGGCATTAAATGAGCGCGGGCAGGTTCTACCACTTCATCGAGTTCCATCGCTTTGGCGAGCGCCACCAAATCACCGCGATTCAGCGCCTCAAAAAAGCGAGCTATCCCCGCCGTTTGCCGAATCATCGTCTTGAGTGGAATCATTTGAGGCAACACCGCCCGCGCTTCTGATGTTAATACAGCGACATTCGGTGTAACCAAGGCAAAGTGCATATTGGCTATAATCGGCAATTGCACCACACTATCGGCGGTTAATCCGTCCACCAATAACATCCCTCCCAACAAGCATGGCGCAATATTATCGGCATGATACCCACTCACCAACGCCTCCCCTTCCATGCAAGCGGGGAGCAATTCCGCTTTGGCCATGGGGTAGCCTAGCAAAGCGTTGACCGCTACTACACCCGCCACCGCACTAGAGGCGCTACTACCCAATCCACTAGCAAGTGGCAATCCTTTTTTGATGGTAATCGCAATGCCATCGGTCCGATTGAGTTGTTTGAGATATGCCATAATTGCGACTGATGCGGTGTTTTTATGGGCATCGCGGGGCAATAAACCGTTATCCCCTTCTATATCCACAATAACCACTTCTGGCTTATCATAATGGGTAGCTTCAACAACATCCCCCAACGATTGAAAGGCTAATCCCAAAATATCAAACCCAATGCCCATATTTGCCATTGTTGCAGGGGCAAAGGCTTGTACTTTTTGATAGGTGTTTGCGCTAGAATTTATCGCCAAAACTGTTATCCTTAATCACATTCTAATAAAACAACCAAGAGGTTACACCAATGTCTAGCAAACTGCAATGTATGGATTGCCAGAAAGAATACCCCCTCAATTCGGTTATTTATGCCTGCCCCGCCTGTGGTGGCTTGTTGGATGTCCAACATGATATAACATATTTGCGCGGAATCGTCTCCCGTGAGTTATTCGATTCGCGCATTGGCACATTCCAAGCCCCTTATAATAGCGGTGTATGGCGTTATAAAGAACTCATTTATCCCGATGTGGATAATGCAAATATCGTCAGCAAGCCAGAGGGCAACACCAACCTCTATCATGTGCCAAAATTGGCTTCATGGGCGGGATTAGACACACTTTATCTCAAACATGAGGGCGAAAATCCCACAGGATCATTTAAGGATAGAGGCATGACAGGCGGGGTCACTCATGCGCGTGTATTAGGGATGAAGCGCGTATCATGCGCCAGCACAGGCAATACATCCGCCGCCCTCGCGTCTTATGCCGCCTCTGCCGATATGGAAGGTGTGGTCTTTTTTGAGAATAAAAATATTGCCATCGGCAAATTATCCCAAGCCGTTGCCTATGGCGCAACTTGTATTCAAGTAGATGCCGATTTCGACAAAAATTTAGAACTCGTGCGCGAAGTCTCTATCCGTTTGGGGATTTATGCCCTCAATTCGATTAACCCCTTCCGTTTAGAGGGGCAAAAAAGCATCATCATCGAAATTATCCATCAACTCAATTGGCAAACCCCAGATTGGATAGTCGTTCCGGGCGGCAATTTGGGCAATACGTCCGCTTTTGGCAAGGCATTATACGAAATGCACCAATTAGGACTCATCACCAAAATGCCCCGTATCGCCGTCATCCAAGCCAGTGGCGCAAATCCGTTATATGCCAGTTATCAACGCGGATTTGATGCACTCATACCAATAAAAGCCAATACCATCGCCAGCGCCATCAAAATCGGCAATCCTGTGAATTATCCTAAAGCGGTGCGCTCACTCAAATGGACGAATGGCGTGGTGGAAATGGTCACAGACCAAGAAATTATGGATGCCAAAGCTCTCATTGACCGCGCAGGTATCGGTTGTGAACCCGCCTCTGCTTGTTCACTCGCAGGTGCGAAAAAACTTGTGGATATGGGGATTATCCAACCACATGAGACCGTTGTCGGTGTATTAACGGGGCATGTCCTCAAAGACCCCGATGCGACCATCAATTATCATCGTGACCAATTGGCAGATATTCGCGCTAAGTATCCTAATCAAATTCATCAGGCAAATGCCAATAGTGATGAAATTGCCGCTATCCTCAATCGTGAGGCACAAGAGGTCTTAGCGGTATGATTCTCACAGGGGCAAATATCGCCATCATCCAAAACAACAAAATTCTACTCACCAAACGCGAGGATTTTGAGGTGTGGTGCTTACCGGGTGGACATTCAGAACCCGGAGAATCATTGGCACAAACCGCCATCCGTGAGGCAAGAGAAGAAACCGGCTATGAAGTCACCATCATGCGCCTTGTAGGGGTATATTCCCGTTTGAGCGCTGGAAATGATATTCATGGGGCATTATTTATGGGGGAAATCATCAACGGGGAGATGAAACCCCAAGCCGAAGAAGTCATAGACATCGGCTTTTTTGCGTTGGGTGAACTCCCAAGCCCTATTTTTTGGTGGCATATCCCCCAAATTGAAGATGCAATGAGTGGCATTGAGGGTACAGCAGGTCGTAGTACATTCATCCCCACCGAAAAAACGGATTCCCGAAAAGAACTCTATGCTCTCCGTGACCGTTCTGGCATGACACGCACAGAATTTTACAAATACTATTTTGAATCGCACACAGACAATCGCTTTGACCGTGATATTGAGAAAAAATAGGGATTGGGTGGTAACAGAGAGGCTATCGTTTAGCCTCTCTGTTGATTTTTTCAGATAACTGCCAATGCTTGTTCTAAATCGGCTAACAAATCATCAGTTTCTTCGATACCAAGTGCAAAGCGCACCAGATTATCTTTAATACCCAATGCAAGGCGTTCTTCGCTGGTTTTTTCGTAATAGCTCATCAACGCAGGTTGTTCGATGAGGCTCTCCACCCCACCCAAACTGGCGGCAATATAGGGAATTTGCATAGCATCTATAAAATCACCTGTGCGTCGTAAATCACCATCTACCTCAAAACTAACCACCCCACCAAATCCTTCCATCTGTGCAATGGCAATCGCATGGTCTGGGTGCGATTCTAAACCCGGATACCATACCCGTTGAATTTTGGGATGGGCTTCCAAAAAGCGTGCCACAGCCATCGCATTGGCATTTTGTTGGCGCACACGCACACCAAGCGTCTTGATGCCTCTATCCAACAAGAAGGCATTTTGTGGGTCTACCACCCCACCAAGCACCCCTCTGGCATCGCGCAAAGCCTTGATGCGGTCTTTACGTCCCGTAATTACACCTGCCAAAAGGTCATTGTGTCCAGAAAGATATTTAGTGGCACTATGCACCACAAAGTCTATGCCCCATTCGATTGGGCGTTGGTTAATCGGCGTGGCAAATGTGCTGTCAATGAGGGTCATCACCCGATGCTCACGCCCCAAAGTTGCAATCCGTTCTAGGTCGGCAATCCGCAAATACGGGTTTGTGGGGCTTTCAGAGATGATAAAACGGGTCTTTTTGGGGATAATTGCCGCTTCTATAGCTTCATAATCGCCATTGGGGACGACACTTGTCTCAATGCCAAATCGCTTAAGAAATGTCTGGCAAAATTGACGTGTTCGCCGATAGCAATCGCTGGTCATGACAATGTGCGCCCCCGCGGGCAATACCGCCAGCAAAATCGAGGTGACTGCGTTCATCCCAGAGGAATATAGCACCGCGTCTTCTGCGCCATCGAGGGCGGCAAGGCGCGACTCAACCGCCGCTACCGTTGGATTGCCATAGCGTCCATATTCTTCACGATGGTCGCCATCGCCCCATGTTTTGCGTTCCATAAAATCAATGAGGTCTTGAGTGTCGGAGAAGGTGTAGGTTGCAGTTTGAACAATTGGTGTATGCAGAGAATGATAGGCTTTTTCGCGTTTTACCCCACCATGCACTGCGCGGGTACTATGCCCGTTAGCACATCGCGGCTCAACTTGTTCGACTTCATCAGTGTCTGTGATTGGTGTTGCAATTTCATGAAGAGTACCCATTGTGTTGAAAATCCTTTTCTCAACTTTGCCTATATAAACACAACGCCGAATTTTAGATAAACTCATCCAAAATTCGGCAAGGGTGTACTCTGCAAACAAAAAGTCTCTTTTATCCTAAAGAGACTTAGCGCCGTGTGACCTCTATATACAAATAGAAGGTTCACGATACGCTCTCATCTGTCAGCAGAATTTCCGCCGTCGGAGTTGGCACCTGCCCCCCTTTGTTACAAGGAGTGGTTGCCGCGGTTTCATAGGGCCGTTTCCCTCCACCGCTCTGGATAAGAGTTTTACATTTTAAACAATAACATAAAACAAAAAATAAATCAATCATTTCCCACAAATTTCTTAAAATGAGATATACTGATGAAAGAACAGAGAATGGAGTAACCAATCCAATATGAAACTCAATGTGATGATAATGAGCGGGTTTGAAGATGGGGCGACCCTCACCTATGACCCATCACAAGGTGATGGTCAACAACGAGGTGAGATATGGCAAATTAGCATTGGACGCAAAGAGGAAAACGATTTGTGCCTCCGCAACGATACCTATGTATCGCGCCTCCATGCCAATATCATCTGGAAAAATAATCGTTGGTGGCTTGAAGATTGCGATAGCACCAATGGCACATTTATTGAAAATGCCACCAATTTTTTTGATGACCAACCCATCAAAGGCACAATTGGGATAGAAGAAGAACAGTTATTTCGCGTGGGTCGCACATGGTTGCGAATTCAAGTAATCGAGTAAAACATGCCAAATATTCCCTACAGAGACATCCTTATTGGTGCAAGACAAGAAGCATTTAGAATGCGTCATTTTTTTGTTGGCGTAGAGCATCTATTCATCGCCCTACTCGAAATTCGAGGAAGTTTGACCGCAAAACTCATGCAAGAATATGGGTTAGCCCCAGAATATGTCATAGATGCCATTCGGCGCAAAATGGGCAAAGGGAGCAAACAACGCCTGTGGGCGGGCATCCCCAATACCCCCCGTGTTAAAGTGCTAGAAAATATCGCCTATGACATCGCATTGGAAGCAGGACGCGATGAAGTCTATGAGCGCGATTTATTGGTCGCCATGCTCGATGAGCGCGATAGTGTTCCCCTACGAGTCATTTATGCGCTTGGCATCACCGATTTTGATGTCTTACGCAACATGGCACAAAATTACACTATCAATAGCGAAACCCAACAAACCTACGTCAAAGTAGATTTTGGGACAGGTTTTAATCGGGATGAAATGCTCAACAAAGACCAACTTTTTGTGCTACGGCGCATGTTTGCCGATTATCCCCAAATTCGGGTAGAGCATCGGCTCACAGGGGGCTATAGCCAAGCCACCCTCTTGGTGGTCACACCCATCCGCCCAGACCAACAAGAAGATGCCACTGTCGCTGTCAAAATCCATCAGGTAGATTCCATTTTAGACGAAGCACAACGCTATGAGTCGCATGTCAAGGCAAAACTCCCGCCCATGACGGCACGCATTGAGGACAAGCCTACTGCGCCCGATTCATCCGACCTTGCAGGTATCAAATACACGCTCATTACCCAAGATAACCAACCACCGCGTGATTTGCGTGCTATCCTCAATGAATGGGAAGCTGGCAAATTATCGCAATGGCTCAAAGAAACATTTTTCCCTACTTTTGGACGCATGTGGTGGTCACAAAATCGTGAATTTCGTTTTCAGGTATGGCGTGAATACGACTGGCTATTGCCACCCATCCTTACCCTAGAACTCGTCAAAGACAAACCCCTTCCACCCAATGCCTATGTGTTGCGGATGCCCGTCAAACGCGCCAAACTCAACCGTTTGGATTTTGGCGATATGGTCGCAGTCGAAAATTTTGTCGTCCAAAAGGTGTATGCAGAGCGTCACGCCATCCAACTGGCAGTGGGACAAGGCACAGACTCTGCCAGCGCCTATAAAATCGAAATTCGGGGCATAGATTTTAATACTGATACTTACTATCGCGGTGAAGTGGTCGAAAATATCATCGGCACCGTTTGGCAAACTCGCGGACAACAACTCATGAATGCTGTCCGCGCCCTAATACCCGATTTTGATGCACACAACGAAAAAATTCCGGTTAATGTAGATGGATTAGAAAAAGTCCCCAACCCAATTTTGATGTATGAAGGCTTACTCGATAGTTTCGTCAATGGCACAAGTGCCACCATTCACGGCGATTTGCATCCGGGTAATATCATGATTGGTCCAAAAGAAAGTGCTTTTCTGATAGATTTTGCCCATACTCGTGAGGGACATACCATTTTTGATTGGGCAACACTCGAAATTAGCCTGCTCAACGACTATATCATGCCGTATGCGGGTGAATCTTGGAATGATGCCCGCCGTGTGATTGGCTACCTACAAAAACTCAATGGGGGCGAAATCCCCGCCGACATTCCAGAACCATTAAACTCACACATTGCCGTTTTGCGGTCATTGCGCGACATTGTACGCAAATGCCTTGCCAATGAAAATCAATGGTCAGAATATTATATCGCCCTCACCTTTTGCAGTTTGCGGGCGCTCACATGGGAAACCGTATCGCTGGCAGGTCGGCGTTTGATGGTGCTAGTAGGTGGGTTATCTATCCATGAATTACGGACACGTTTCCGCCCAAGTGACGATAATACAGAAGATACAGAAGATACCTATCGCAGTTTTTGATGGTCATTGGTTATAATAAGCGCAGTAACCATTTTTTAACGCGCTTATTATACAGTTGGGCGGATTATGGAAGACCTAAGCGGACGTGTTATCAAGACGTATGAATTACAAGAACGTATTGGCATTGGCGGATTTGGAGTCGTGTATCGTGCCTATCAAAAATTAATTGGGCGCGAAGTCGCTATTAAAATTATTTTGCCCGAATATGCCAACAAACCCGATTTTATTCGGCGGTTTGAGGTAGAAGCCCAGCTTATTGCCCGCTTAGAGCATCCCCATATCGTACCCCTATACGACTATTGGCGTGAGCCAAGCGGGGCATATTTGGTCATGCGTTTTTTGCGGGGTGGCAGTATTCAAGACCTCATCAAAGAAAAAGGGGCATTAGACCTCGCCAATATTAGCAAAATGCTCTCACAAATTAGTGAGGCACTCACCGTTGCCCACCGACAAGGGGTTGTCCATCGAGACCTCAAACCAGAGAATATTTTGTTGGATACAGAAGGCAATGCCTATCTATCCGATTTTGGTATCGCCAAAGATTTAGCCGATAACCAAGCCATCACCCAAAATAACGCTATACTCGGCTCACCAGCTTATCTATCGCCAGAACAAATTAAAGGTGAAAGTGTAACCGCCCAAAGCGATATTTATGCGATGGGTATTGTGTTATACGAAATGCTCACGGGCAAACGCCCCTACGAAGCGACTTCCCCCGCCACCCTAATGTATAAACATCTCAGTGAGCAATTACCAGACATCAACACCCAAGTGGAGGGGTTGCCCACAGAACTCAATCTGGTACTATCACGAGCAACCGCCAAAGACCCAGCAGACCGCTATGAAAATATCCTCGACTTTGCACGCGGATTCCGCCATGCCATTAAAGAGGTCGAAACGCCTTCTGGCACGCTCATCCTCACCAGTTCTAGCGTAACTGCACCAGACCCAGAAAACCCGTATAAAGGCTTGCGTGCCTTTCAACAATACGATGCCAGTGATTTCTTTGGGCGCGAGGGGTTTACCCTTAATGTTATCAACCGCTTGCTAGAAGAAGGGGCAAATAGTCGCTTTTTGGCAGTCGTCGGACCCAGTGGTAGCGGAAAATCCAGTGTGGTCAAAGCGGGTGTGTTACCGGCCTTACGCGATAATGCCATCCCAAAATCTAAAGATTGGTTCATCATCGAAATGCTACCGGGTTTAGACCCGATGGAAGAACTCGAAGCCGCACTACTCCGTATTGCAGTAAATCCGCCAGAAAGCCTGCTCAATCAACTGATGCAAGATGAGCGTGGTTTGGTGCGGGCGCTCAAACGGGTATTGCCAGAAGATGATACCGAATTATTGCTCTTTATAGACCAGTTTGAAGAGCTTTTCACATTGGTGGATGAAGAACACAAGCGCACCCATTTTATGGATAGTATCATCGCCGCCATCACCGAACCACGCAGTCGCCTGCGCGTGATTATCACTCTACGCGCCGATTTTTATGATAAGCCCCTGAACTATAATCGTTTTGGCGAACTGATGCGCCAGCGTACAGAAATTATTTTGCCCCTCAATACAGAGGAGCTAGAACGTGCCATCAGCGCCCCCGCCAAACGTGCCAATTTGGTGCTAGAGGATGGCTTAGTGACGACCATCGTGGCAGATGTCAATCAACAACCAGGTGCGCTTCCCCTACTCCAATATGCCCTCACAGAACTCTTTGAGCGTCGCAACGGCATCATGCTCACCTTGTCTGCCTATAACGAAATCGGCGGGACAATGGGCGCACTTGCCCGCCGTGCCGAAGAATTATACGAAGGGTTGGGCGATGATGGTCAAAAATTTGCCAAACAACTCTTCCTGCGCCTTATAACACTCGGTGAAGGCACAGAAGACACCCGCAGGCGTGTTTTGCAATCTGAATTACTATCCATTGGCAATAACCGCGAAGAGATGGAACTCAGTATCGAAGCCTTCGGGCGCTATCGGCTGTTAACCTTTGACCACGACCCACAAACCCGCAGTTCCACTGTTGAGGTGGCGCATGAGGCGCTCATCCGACAATGGGGGCGCTTGCGCGAATGGCTCAGTACCAGCCGTGAAGATTTGCGTACCCAACGCCGTCTCACTGCCTCCGTAGAAGATTGGCAAAATTCTCGCAAAGACCCTAGTTTCTTGTTGCGCGGGTTACGCCTAGAACAAATTGAGTCATGGCGAGCCACCGCCGATTTGCAAATGAATGCCGAAGAAGCCGAATATGTCCGCGCCAGCATTGCCGAGCGTGAGCGCCTGCTCACCGCCGAGCGTCAGCGTCAGGCACGCGAGGAATTGCTAGAAAAACGGTCTGAGCAACGTCTCCGCGCCCTTGTCATGTTTATGACCATTGCCGCATTGTTGGGTATCGGACTCGCCATTTTTGCCTTCTCACAAAGCCAAGAGGCACAAGCCTCTCGCAATGATGCCGAGCAAAATGCGGTAGAAGCACAGAATGCCCGCGACTTAGCAGAACAAAATGCCTCCGAAGCACAAGCATTAGCACTTGCCGCCAATGCCCGCAACGAATTGGTCAATGGCGACTCCACTCTGAGCATTGCCCTTGCCACTTCTGCCGAATCGCTTTATGAACCTGCCCCAATTGAGGTGAAACGTATCCTCGCCACTGCAATTTTGGGGACAGGGGTCAAATCACGGTATCAAGGTCATGCAGAGGCAGTCCTCACGACAACCTTTAGCAACGATGGGCGCTATGCCCTTTCTGGTGGGGCAGATGGCACTATCCGCATTTGGGATAACGAAACACATCAATTTGTGCGCGAAATTATGCTGGATGAATCCATTATCACGACCATCGCCTACCACCCTACCGAACAGCAATTCGCAGTCGCCACTACCCTCAATGTGGCTATTTTGTTCTCGCTAGAAGGTGAAGAAATTCGCCGTTTTGAGGGGCATACCGATGTGGTAACAAGCCTCGCATTTAGCGCAGATGGAACGCAACTTATCACAGGCAGTTTAGACCACACCTTGCGCCTCTGGGATGTCTCTTCTGGTGATGAAATTCGTGTGTTTGAGGGACATACAGGCATCGTTTTGGATGTCGGTTTTAGCAAAGATGGCAACTATGCCGTTTCGAGTTCTGGCGATGAAACCATCGGCACAACCAACGCCGATGTGGTAGACCGTACCGTCCGTGTGTGGGATGTTGCCACAGGCGAAAATCTACACATATTACAACTCAATAGTGGCTTTGTTCGTGCTGTCGCTATCAGTCCAGACAGCCGATATGTGGTGGCAGGGTCTTGGGATAGCGCACAAAGTGGCAAACTCACCGTTTGGGATATTCAGACAGGTGAAGAAGTCCGCCGTTTCTTTGGTCATGCCAACATCGTCACGGGCATTACCTTCTCGCCCGATGGCAAATATCTCTATTCCACCTCATGGGATAGCACCTTGCGCGTGTGGGATTTTAATACAGCCGTCGAAATTGCCCGTTATACCAATTTTGATGACCGTCTATTGCGTGTGAGCATCAGCCCAGACGGGCAATATACCCTTGTCGCCAGTGGCAATTTGGGTGGCAACGAAATCGAGCGTGCCAGAGACAATTCTACCGATACCAGTGTATGGCTGATAGATTTGCAAAGTCGCGCCCAAATAAATACCATTAGCGGGTTTGGTGATTGGGCATGGGCGGTTGCAGTAGACCCCTCTGGCGAGTTTATCGCCACCAGCACAGGACCTCTCAATGCCACCAATGCCGTAGATACCACGGTACGCGTCTATAACCGCAACACATCAGAATTAATCTGGCAAAGTACAGACCAACACACCAGCACGGTTGAAGGGCTTGCCTATAGCCATGACGGACAGATTATCGCCAGCGCCGATTGGAACGGCACAATTGTCTTGTGGCACGCCCAAACAGGCGAAGAAATCCGCCGTATCAGCGAGATGACGGGTATCAAAGTCCTCAATCTTGCCTTTAATGCAGATGACACCCTCTTAGCCTCTGCCAATGGCAACGGCACAATCACTATCTGGAATATTCAAACAGGTGATATGAATCGTCAAATTGGGGATTATGAAAGTGAAGTGGTTGGGCTTGACTTCCATCCGTCTAATAACACCATTTTGGCGGGTGATAATCGAGGTGTGGTCAGATTGTGGAATATTACCACAGGCGAAAAAATCCGTGATTTTGTTGGACATAACAACCGCGTCAACGAAATCGCTTTTAGCCCAGATGGAAACCTAGTTGCCACTGCGGGATGGGATTCCACAATACGCCTGTGGAATGCCAACACGGGTTTGGAACAACGTAAATTGATTGGGCATGTGAATTTCATTCAAACAGTCGCCTTCAACGAGACAGGCACATTACTACTATCTGGGGGGGCAGATACCACCGTCCGCCTATGGGATATTGCCAGTGGCGCAGAATTATTTCGCTATGATGAGCATAGTGACTGGGTATCTCAGGTGGCATTTATCCCTAATAGCGACTTCGCCGTCTCCAGTGGTCAAGATAAAACACTCCGTATTTGGCGTGTGGGGCTAGAGCCACAAGCCATGCTCACTTGGGCGCGTGAGAATCGTTATCTGCGCGAGCTAACTTGTGGTGAACGCGACCAATTCCGCGTAGAACCCTATTGCGAGACAGAATAAGGCACGGGGCAAATTTGCCCCTGCCCTATTTTGTTTGATACCAATGACAACACCAGATAGCACTTACCCAGTCGTCATTATCGGCGGTGGATTAGCAGGACTAACCGCCGCTACTACGCTTGCCAATGCAGGTATCACACCATTGGTATTAGATGCCGATGCCTATTGGACGGGTGGGCGTTTGGCAGGTGGAGATGACGATATAATCATCTACGATGTGCAAGAATGGCGTTTTCCGCCAGAACATGGTGTTCATGCCGTTTGGGGCGGATATGTCAATTTGCGCCGTCTCATTGCCGATTTTACCCCCACCCAGCTCAATCCGTCAGATGGTGAAGAATGGGTCAATCGTTGGCGACGTGATATTCGCAAAATTGAAGCGGGCAATGCTATCCGTTCCCGTTGGATACCCGCCCCATTTCACTATCTACAACTATTGTTACGTCCACGCTTTTGGGGGGGAATTACCCCTCTCGATTTTTTGTCGCTACCCGGATTTTTATTCAGCATTGGCTGGGCAATCGGGTTTGACCCCCTCAAAGAACAATCAGCACTCGATGGATTGCCCATGCGTGAATTTTTTCGTGGGTGGACACCCAATCTACGTGCCACATTTACAGGATTAGGCGCAAATCTCCTCGCCGCCCCGCCTAATAGCATCTCAGTGGCGAGTTTTATTGCCGCCTTGCGCTTTTATACCGTCTTACGACGTGATTCGTGGAAAATGGCATTTTTTCCATCCAACGCAGGCACAAGCCTTATCACCCCACTGGTCAATTTTATCGAATCGCACGATGGCAAAATATGGCGTGGTGCAACCGCTTCTTGCCTACAATATATCAATGGAAGATGGCAGATTACCCTACATGACGCACCAAATCGCATCACACGCACCATCTATGCAGAGCATGTGATTATCGCCACCAATGCCCCATCCGCCCAACGCATCCTGATGGATAGCCCAACAACTGCCCCAATTGCCGAGCATATCCGCTTTCCATCGGCATTACGCAATGTCGTCATTCGCATTTGGTTTGATATTGCCCCAACAGGCGGTGCAAGCAGTGGTATGTTCACAGGGGATAGCGTCATAGACAATTTTTTCTGGCTACATCGGCTCTATACTGAATTTGATGCGTGGGCAACCATCGGTGGGAGTGCCATTGAGGTGCATCTCTATGGGGAAGAATCGCTGATGAATCAGGATGACCGACACTTGCTCATTTTGGCAGTAGATGAGGTGCAACGCGCTTTTCCAGAATTACGCGGACATTTTGTGCATGGAGCAGTCCGCCGAAATAGCAAAAATCACACCCAATTTCGCATCCCCACAAAAGATAGCCTGTGGGTAGATACCGCATGGCAAAATTTATTCATGGCGGGCGATTGGATTGGCTATGATACACCTTCTCTATGGATGGAACGCGCCACTGTGACCGGAATTGCCTCTGCAAATCGGGTGTTACAAGCCTATCATCTACCCAACACCGCCATTTTATCGCCACCACCACCAGAATCACTGGCACGGCTATTGGGTGTGATTGTGCTGCTTATTCGATGGATAATAAAACCTTTCTTATACATTATTCGCTCTATTCGCCACAAATAGATTAAAAAAATATGAAAAGTCCTAGCAATTTGCCCAAGACCATAGGCAAAAATTCACAAAAGTGCTATCTTTAAGGTAATTTTATAAGCATGATAAGAGAAATTATTTTACCTCTTTGATAATTGTCTGGATTTAATAAAATGATAGATATGATGTCCTTCATTAGAACGGTGGCATTGCTAAACAATATGGATATTAACATCGAAAAAAATGGAAACGTTACCATCATCGAGCTAAATGGCGACCTCAACGCAAACGCCACCGCGAAGATTCAAGACCAAGTTTTATCGGCAACACCACCCAATAGTAAGGTGTTGTTGGACATGACTAATGTGAAATATATGTCGAGTGCAGGGTTACGCTTTTTGTTGTTGCTCTCACGGCAATTGGGCGGTCAAGTGGGCAATATTGTCCTCATGGGACTGCGCGAAGAAGTTGCGGATGTGATGTCTATCACAGGCTTCCTAGACTTTTTTGTCACAGCCGAGACCCGTACAGAAGCACTCAAAACACTTACCTGATGCCAAAAAATGGTGGTATCATTAAGCAGGGGCGAAATGGTTGCCCCGCTTGATGATAAGGCATATAAACCATGCGAAATACGCGCATAGATAACCAACCGACTCACGTTTATGAAGGCTATCGGCTTAGAATTGGGCAACCACTCCCTTTTGGCACAACAGTCACCCCACATGGGGTAAATTTTTCTATATTTTCGCGCTTTGCCAAAGCCTGCACGCTCGTCTTATATTATAAAAACGAAAAATCCCCGTTTGTAGAAATCCCCTTCCCACAAGAATTTCAAATTGGTCATGTTTTTACGATGGTCGTCTTTGACCTCGATTATGAGCGCATCGAATATGGATTCCGCATGGATGGAATAAACGCCCCTCACATGGGTCATCGGTTTCATATCGAAAACGTCCTCAGCGACCCCTATGCCAAATCTATTGGTGGCAGAGACCGTTGGGGCGAAGTGACCAACCCCGAATTTGACTATCAACATCGCGCCCAAATCGTCCCAGAAGATTATGATTGGGGCGATGACCGTCCTCCTCATATCCCAATGGAAGATTTGGTCATCTACGAAATGCACGTCAGAGGATTTACAAAGCATCCATCATCCAACACCAAACACGGCGGGACATATACCGCCATCCGCGAAAAAATCCCTTATTTCAAAGAACTCGGCATTAATTGTATTGAACTATTACCTATTTTTGAATTTGACGAACTCGAATATGTCCGCCGCAACCCCATCACCAAAGAACGTCTCGTCAACTATTGGGGCTATAGCACCATCGGCTTTTTTGCGCCCAAAGCGGGGTATGCCGCCACAGGGATATTTGGGATGCACTGCGATGAATTTAAGACACTGGTCAGAGAACTGCATCGTAATGGCATAGAAGTCATCCTTGATGTGGTCTATAACCACACCGCAGAAGGCAACGAAAAAGGTCCTGTGGTCTCTTTTAGGGGCATAGACAATAAAACCTATTATATGCTCGACCCAGATGGGCGCTATCTCAATTTTAGTGGGACAGGCAACACCATGAATTGCAACAATCCTGTTGTGCGAAATATGGTAGTGGATTCATTGCGTTATTGGGCGGCAGAATATCATATAGACGGATTCCGCTTTGACCTCGCATCCATTTTAGGACGTGACCAACTCGGCAGACCACTCGCCAACCCTCCCCTACTCGAAATGCTGGCATACGACCCCATTCTCGCCAATTGCAAACTCATCGCAGAAGCGTGGGATGCAGGTGGGATGTATCAGGTGGGGAGTTTTCCCGCTTATGGACGTTGGGCAGAGTGGAACGGCAAATACAGAGATAATGTACGTCAATTCCTAAAAGGTGATAAAGGCTTGGCATGGGATATATCAGAGCGTATGCAAGGTTCACCAGATTTATATTCAGGTCGCGGTGCCTCTGCATCGGTTAATTTTATCACCGCCCATGATGGATTTACCCTCTATGACCTCTATGCGTATAACGATAAACACAATGAGGAAAATGGCGAAGAAAACCGCGATGGCGCAAATGATAACTATAGCTGGAATTGTGGAATTGAAGGCGAGACCGATGATGAAGCCGTGAACGAATTGCGTCGTAGGCTTGTCAAAAATGCCATAGCCACCCTCATGATGAGCAGAGGTGTACCGATGTTGCTCATGGGTGATGAAATGGGGCGCACCCAACGAGGCAATAATAACACCTACTGTCACGATAACGAATTAAATTGGCTCGATTGGTCTTTGCTCAAGAAAAACGAAGATATATTCACATTTTGCAAATATTGTATCCAATTTCGTCATCAGCACCCTGTTTTGAGAAGTGCAAATCACTTTACGCATCATGACGTTGTGGGCAGTGGCTATCCCGATATTTCATTTCATGGCACTCGCGCATGGCAACCCGATTGGGCAGAATATGTCCTCACACTGGCTTTTATGCTCGATGGCGCACATGCTACCGTCAATGGACATCCTCCAGACGACACCATTTATATGGCGTTTAACATGCACTGGGAAAGCCATATCTTTCAATTGCCACAATTGCCCGCCAATAAAAATTGGCATGTATTCATCAATACCAGCCCTGGCGCACAAAACATCATTCATCCACCGGGTTTAGAATTGCCAATTACCCCCCAAGAACAAATTTGGGTGGGAGAACGGTCTATTGTCGTCTTGGTCGGAAAATAACCCCCAAAACAGGCATAAGGCACATAATTGCGCTGTACCTCATGCCTGTCGTTTAACGGCTTTGCCATGTAAAGCTACGGGCTTCCCCCGTCACACCAACAAGATTATAACTGTTATTATCTGTATTTGTTTGCGCCACAGAAATCGTCCATGTGATAAGGTGCGATTGCCCATCATTGGGGACAAGTTCTTCTGGCAGGCGCAATGTGGTCTGTCTGGTGGTGGCTGTCCATGTTGTACCACTAGTATTATCTACCACCTGCACCAAATAGGCTTCATCTGGGCGCAATACCCCAACACTTACCCATTGTAATGTTACAAGTCCGGCTACAAACCCGCCATTGGGTGGCGATACCATCATCGGCGCATCGAAGGTGGGGGTCATAGTTGGTGTTTCAAGCCCTGATGGTGTTGGTGTGAGGGTCATGGTTGGTGTTGGGACAAGCACATTAATCGCCTGACCTTCCCGTATGAGTGGGTTACAACTGGGTCCCCCACCGGGCAAATCAAAATTACATCCAAGAAAACTAATATCGGCATTTAACTGGCTAATTTGCCCTAATGATATAGAAAATAACTCAGCGATGCTCACCAATGTATCCCCTTCTTGAATCGTATACTGTCCAACAATCTCCCATGGGGCAAGGTTAACATTGGGGCGCATGGGGGGCATGGTGGCAGAGGTATTATTGACTGTGACACCAATATCATTTTGGGGTGTCGGTGTAATGGTCGGACGTGGTATTAATATCGTCTGCCCAGCAGGTGGCAAAATATCGGCATTAATTACATTGTCATTGATACGAACAATCTCGCGGATGACATCGGTAGTCCGATAGTTAAACGGGTCTTGCTGAATAATGCTAATCAACGTATCGTTTGCCCGAATCGTATAGAGCCAAGGACCTTCTGTCGCCGTTGGAATAGGTGTTTCGGTTGGCAGAGCTGTTTCGGTCTTGGTTGGTATGACAGACGGTTCTGTAGAGGTCGGCTGGGGCGATAGTACAACTGTAGGGGTTGCCGTCACAGTGAGGGTTGCCGTTAAGGTGACCTGTGGCAATGGGTTAATGGGTTCTTGCACCACAGCAGGCGCGGTGGGGGTTGTATTATCAGTCGCACCACATGCCCCCAAAAAAACGGCAAGCAATGTGAACAATATCGTTATGAATGGTTTTGATTTAAGCATATTCTTCATCCGTTAGTTTGGAGTCGTTGTTTCCCAAACAAAAATAAGTGGTGCCGTGCTATAGCCCACCCGATTGACATCATCCACTTTAACCACACTAATTATCCATTCATATTCATGACGGATAAGGGTGTCATTTGTGCCTTGCCAATCGGTTGGAATAACAAAAACCGTCTCTACGGTATAATCACTATAGGTTATATTGGCGGTGAGATTCTTGACGCTTACCCTATATGTTTCATCCGCCCCAAGTGTCCCTGTCGGACTCCATCGCAAAGTAATTAGGTCATTACGCCGAAATAACGCCCGATTGCTGGGGCTTTGTGGCACAGGGGCATTAAAGGTAGCCGTTGGGGTTGGGGTTGGCGTTTCGCTACCCGATGGTGTTGCCGAAAGAGTCGGCGTGGGTGTTGGCGCTGGCACACGAATAAACTGTCCCTGAAAAACCATCACATTACACCGTTCCCCACCCAAATCCAAATTAAAATCGCATTGCGAAAAAGTCACTTCTGGATTTAACTGCGATAAAATTTCCACAGTTGCCCGATAGAACAACGCGATGCTAATAATATTTTCATTAGGCATCACCTGATGAAATTGAATTCCCTGTTGAAGCGTGGGTGTCGGAAAAAAAAGTGGGTCAAAGGAGACATTTTGTGTCTCTGCATTGGCTTCTGGCTCAATAGTGGGAATACTGGGGTCTAATGTGGGTGTGGGCCACGGGATTTCTAATACCTGCCCAGAAAAAATTGTCCCTGCGTCACGTAGGTTGTTGATTTCAATCACCTGTGCAAATACCGCATCACTAAAATGACCACATCGTACCACCACATCCCATAACACGTCACCCGCCTGTACCGCCTGACGACATGGCTCACGGGTGGGAGTTGGTTCTGGTGTATTGCTAGGAATAACCGTCTCGGTGGGGGTACGTGTTGGTGGACCAACTGTGACCGTTGGACGCACAAATGTAACCGTTGGTGTGGGGCTTTGAACACCAGTTAAATTAGTAATTGCTTGTTGAGCATTTTGCAAAAGACTCGGCGCAATGATAATCATCACACCTAAAATCATCATTGCCACCAAAAATACAAATGCACCCAACAGATACCGCTTCCCAACGGGATGCAATGCGGTCTCCATTAGGTCGGTTTCGCCATATTGATATTCATAGTCGCGCTTTGCCACTGTGGGCAAGTTATCTGTGCCATCTGCCCCCAATGACGTGCCGCACGTCATACAAAAAGACGCATTGACAGGATTGGCTGTTTTGCAAATTGGACACGTTTTATAAGATTCTGGCAAATTATCACCTCTTACATCCGTTTATCAACAGCCCATTATAGCCTTATTAGGAGGATGAATGAAGGGACTGATTAGGTGAGTGGTCCACGAGTGGTCAAAATTGTGCCTGTCAACACCTTTTGCGATGGCACATTGGCTTTGGTCAAAATGATACAATCCTTGAGCGTCACCTCATGACCAACACTCGCCCCACGTTCCAAATACACATGCGGACCGATTTTTGCACCCTGCCCCACATTCACTTGAGGGTCTATCCGCACAGGATGAATGATCTTCACCGTATAGGGCAATTCGCTCAGAATATGGGCATCTTGACCTTCATCCAATAGGTGTTTATTCAGTGTGAGCAAATCGCGGTCTACCTCTACTTGTAACACCCAGTTTGCCTTTGCCATCACCCCTTTTCCACCACTGGCAATATAACGCTGGGCAATATCCATAAATTGCCGATGCGACTCTTGATGGGTATTCGTCTGGTCGGTTAGCCCCAGGATGTAATCTACAACGGGCGCACCACAGATAAAAAAGTCAATCAGGGTCAAGGCACGTCGTTCTGGGGTGGATGCCGTGACAATTTCTTTGACGATATCGCCTTCTGTCACCGCAAAAACATGCTGTGGGGCTTGTGATAGGGTATTAGATGCCCCACTAAAAAACAATACATCGGGGTTTTCTTCGTAATGCTTCAGCAACCCCTCTGGAAAGTGAGTGTGGGTGAAGCTATTATAACTACACACAATAAACGGTTCATTAATTTTTTGGGCAATCGTCTTAATCGTCTTAACAAAGCTGTCATTCGGGAATTTTAGGATGTAATTCACAGTGACATCGGGCATCCACTGCGTATTGAGATAATTCACCACCGCGCCTTCATTTTCGCCCACAACCACCGTATAATGACGAATCCCCACCCGATACAACCTATCCATAATGCGGATGACCAATGGCTTGCCTAATGCGGGTAGCATAGAATGAGCGCGATTATACGTTAATTGGCTACGATGCGATAAAGACCCAACAGCGAGAATAACGGCATGTTTGACCAAGTTCATCGAAATGTCAGGCGCGGATACCCCTACCTTTAGGCATGGGAAGGAGCGCCCTCTCTCCTTTCATATAGGTATAACAGGCTAAATGTATTCACCCATAACGGTGCCATTGCTGGCTGAGACTGGTAAGCATTGAGGCTATCAAAAACCCTGCCTTTAGGCATGGGGATGCTTACTCCTCAGATGATATGGTAGTATAAATGGTGCTTCTGGGTTGATTATAACACGCCCTATTGAGAAAATCATAATTTGTACAGAGGTATTCTTTACTTTACTAAGAAGTTGCGCCTATTCTTTGGACTATTAAAGGCGCTTTTGGGTATAATATAATTGAGAAAGTATTGGCATATTCACGAATCCAAAGGAGTACATCGTGGGGGTCAATCAAAAATTGCTAGCATATCATATTGGTCGCCTAAAAGATAAGCGAGCCGAAATCCGTCTGCAATCTATTCAAGAACTTATTTTATTGAATGATGCAGGCGCATTAGAAGCATTACGAAATGTCTATGCAACAGACGGCGATGCAGAAGTAAAAAAAGCCGCCCAAGAAGCAGGACGGATAATTTTCGCCAATCAGTTAAACCCCAATGCACAAGGGTGAAGGTGTTCCTTCACCCTTAACACTATAGCCTATCCTCTTAACCGAGTAAGTTGCTCCTCAATTTGGGTTAGGCTGGCTTGCAATTCTGCCAAACGGATGCGTTCTTTTTCAACCACTTCGGGTTTGGCTCGGCTCACAAATCCCTCGTTATTCAACATGCCTTGTGTTTTGGCAATTTGAGCCGTCAATTTTTCACCATCTTTGGTGAGACGCTCAATCTCTGCCTCCACATCTATCATCCCCTTCAATGGCACATATACAGTCACATCACTGACCACCGCCGATGCCACATCTTCTGGCGCAGAAGCAGAGTCATCCAAAAGGGTCATTTGGTCAACATTGCACAACCGCGCAAAAATATACCCGTACTGATGAATATTTTCCCGATGCCGTCCGGGAGCCACCAGTGTCGCCAATTTCTTGCTGGGGGGAATATCATACTGATTGTTGCGAATATCACGGATTTGGCGCACCATATCCATCAGGACACCCATCTGCAATTCGGCTTCTTCGTCAATATAACGCTCATCTGCCTCTGCCCACTTTGCAAGGATAAGCGCCTCACCTGTATGTGGCAAATACGACCACATTTCTTCTGTGGCA
Source organism: Anaerolineae bacterium (assembly GCA_034436595.1). Classification (GTDB taxonomy): domain Bacteria; phylum Chloroflexota; class Anaerolineae; order Aggregatilineales; family Phototrophicaceae. Next base: position 65,502 of record DAOTUO010000088.1, read on the forward strand.
AATGGCATAAATGGATGCAACAACCGCAAACCCATATCCATCACATACACCAAAACCCGCCGAGCCATCATCTTTTCGGCATCTGTGCCGTTATACAGGGGATGCTTGCTAATCTCCAAATACCATGGGGCGACTTCATCCCATAGGAATGTACGGATTTGCCGTCCCGCTTCACCATATTGATGGTTATCAAACAGATATTGCACATTTTTGATGAGTTTATTCAGTCGGCTCATCACCCACCGCGAGGGCAAATCGAGTTCAGACGGCGCTGGCACACCTGCGGGTATATCCCCCTCAAGATTGGTCGTGACAAAATTGGTCATCTGCCACACTTTATTGAGGAAATTACGCCCATATTCCACCCATTCGGGGTCAAGATTCACATCACTCCCCGCCGTGCCACTGGTCACAAGTGCAAACCGTAATGGGTCTGCACCCAGTTTATCCACCAATTCTAAGGGGTCAATCACATTACCGAGTGTTTTACTAATTTTGCGCCCCAATTTATCGCGCACCAGCCCATGCAAATACACGGTATGAAATGGTGGCTGGTCGGTGAACCATAAGCCCATCATAATCATCCGTGCCACCCAGAAAAACAGGATATCATACCCCGTTTCCATGATAGCCGTTGGATAAAACCGCGCCAAATCGGGGGTATTCTCTGGCCATCCCAATGTGCTAAAGGGCCACAACCCACTACTAAACCATGTGTCTAACACATCTTCTTCTGGTGTCCAACCATCACCTGTTGGCGGGGTTTTGCTCACATGAATCCGACCATCGTCATGCACCCATGCCGGAATACGATGCCCCCACCACAATTGACGGCTCACACACCAATCTTCAATATTTTCTAACCAATGATAATACACCTTCTCAAAATGGTCTGGGACAATTTTGATTTGACCCGTTTTCACCGCGTTTAGGGCTTTTTCTGCCAATGGCTGAATCTTCACAAACCATTGGGTGCTAATCATCGGCTCAATAATCTCGCCACCGCGTTGGCTACGTGGAACAATGGTAGTGTAATCCTGCACTTTGATAGTGAGTCCTTGTGCTTCCATATCTGCCCATAATTGCTTGCGACACTCATAACGGTCTAAACCCTCGTATTTGTCACCATTGCCGTTGATGGTCGCTTTGCGTGTCAAAACACTAATCATGGGCAAATTATGTTTTTGAGCGATTTCGTAGTCGTTAAAATCGTGTGCAGGGGTGATTTTGAGCGCCCCCGTACCAAATTCTCTGTCTACATAGTCATCGCCAATCACCGGGATGGGACGGTTAAGCATGGGGACATACGCCGTTTTGCCGATGAGATGCTTATAACGGTCATCTTCTGGATGCACCGCCACCGCCGTATCCCCAAGAATAGATTCGGGGCGGGTGGTTGCCACCGGGATAAATTCCCCGCCTTCTACTGGGTATTTGAAGAAATATAATTTCACTGTTTCTTCTTCACGTTCTACTTCCAAATCGCTGACGGCTGTTTGTAACCCTGGCGACCAATTCACCAAGCGCGGACCCCGATAAATTAGCCCTTGCTCATAAAGTTTAATAAAAACCTCTTGCACGGCGCTGGATAAACCGTCATCTAACGTAAAACGCTCGCGTGACCAGTCGCAACTAGCCCCCAAGCGGCGCAATTGGCTGGTGATAGTGCCACCATATTTTTCTTTCCATTCCCAGGTGCGACTCAAAAATTCTTCACGCCCCACCTCTTCACGGCTTGTCCCTTCTTCACGCAACATTTTTTCGACTTGAAGCTGTGTCGCAATGCCTGCATGGTCTGTCCCTGGCACCCATAATGCGGCTTTACCACGCATCCGTTCATAGCGGGTCATCAAATCTTCTAGGGAAACAAATAACGCATGACCAATATGCAATGCACCCGTCACATTGGGGGGTGGCATACTAATCACGAATGACTCGGCATCTTTTGGGGCAACTTCTGGCTTAAAATAGCCTTGCGATTCCCACCACGCATACAGCCTGTTTTCCGATTCTGCAAAATCAAAATTCTTTGGCATTTGTTTTGGTGTGTTCATTCTCAAATCCTCTCATATCCATACAATCAAAAAACCCTTTCATCCCATACAGATTATGCAGGGACGAAAGGGCTTATGCTTCCGCGATACCACCTTGCTTCGGTAAACCTAATTCACCGCGCTCATTATCGCTATCACGGGCGTTCCCGTCATCCCTTACTATTAATTCAGGGATGCGACTCACGAGGGACTTTTCGGTATTTTATGATGAGTAAGCTCACAGCCTATGGCTTACACTCTCTGGGCATCAGTGAAAAAACCTACTTTTCTCGGTCAACGTCTTTATTATTCAGTTATATGCAAAGTGTAGCACAATTTAGGTGGTCGTCAATTGGTCGTTATAGGGCTTGGCGCAATTTTCTGAGCATATTCCCACCCAAAATTGCCATCACATCCGACTCGCTATACCCCCGCGCCTCTAATGCCCCTTTGATAAGCCACAAATCCCCCACATTATCCACCTCTGCGGGAATACTCTCCACCCCAAATCCGCCATCAAAATCACCACCAATACCCACATGGGCAGAACTCCCTATGAGTTGGCAAATATAATCTATCACGTCAATCACACGGCTAATCCCTATGGCATTTTTGCCATGTGAATATTGCCAATTCCCATCCAAAAACAGGTTAAACAGCACCACCCCCATCACACCATCGCGCTGGGCAAGTAATCGAATCATGTCATCAGATAAATGGCGGTCTGTGTTACAAAAAGCGCGTGGGTTGCTATGGCTGGCGATGATACTGCCGTCATAAAAATTGACCGCATCATAAAAGGCTTGTTCTGCCATGTGCGACACATCCAACACCGCACGATGCGCCATCATTTCGCGCAATAGGTCAAATCCGAGCGGCGTTAATCCCCCTGGCATACCCGTCCCACCAGAATACTGCGATGCCACCCATGCAGGACCCACCACCCGCAATCCGCGTTCATGCCAGCGCCCAAAATCGCGTGGCATAACAATGGGGTCGCCGTTTTCCATGAGCAAAATCCAGCCTTGTTGTCTGTCTGATATAGGGCGGTCATCCCCCCATGTGGCGAGTACAGCGTCTAAATCGGCGTTGGTCTTAATCAGACGCAAGCGCGGTTCTACAGCAATCAGATTGTCGTAATAGGTGATTTGGTCAAACCCGATAATCTCGGCTTGTCCCGCTGTTTTATAGATAATTCGTGTATATGCACTCGATAAACTGCTGGTGTCTGGGGCGGTGAAAATTGTGGCACAAGCCACCGCCACCCTCCCCCGCAAACCATCTGGCAGGCTCAAAACGGCATTACCATTGAGTGATGGATAACGTGTCCCAATTTCTAATTCACGGGTTCTGGCTGTTGTTAGCCGATAATCCCGATTAAAACAAAAGGCGTTGTAGCTAATATCCTCATGGGCATCTAGCACAATCGGCGTAAACGATTCGCTAGTCCATCTGTTTATCTCTGACATACGATTCACTCCATGCCAACATACTGCGGATTCTATCCGATACCATATCAATCGCTACCGTATTATGTCCGCCTTCTGGGATAATCACATCGGCATAACGTTTTGATGGCTCAACAAATTTAAGGTGCATGGGGCGCACGGTGGTTAAATATTGTTGAATAACCGATTCTGCCGTGCGTCCACGCTCTTTAATATCCCGTTGCAATCGTCGGATGAAGCGCAAATCGGCATCGGTATCTACAAAAATCTTGATGTCGAACAATTCACGCAAATCGGGGTCGCTAAAAATAAGGATCCCTTCCACAAGGATAATCGGCTGTGGACCAACTGGGATGGTAATATCTGTGCGCTGATGGCGCGTAAAATCGTATGTGGGAATTTGTACAGGCTTACGTTGTTGCAGGAGTTTGATATGTTCAATGAGGAGAGGGGTATCGAGTGAATCGGGGTGGTCAAAATTGATTTCTCGGCGTTGCGCTTCTGGAAAGTGCGCGAGGTCTTTGTAGTAGGCATCATGAGGTAAATACGCGATATGATGATGTCCCACTCGTTGCAACAACGCCTGAGAAACAGTGGTCTTGCCAGACCCTGTACCCCCTGCTACTGCCAATGTCACAGGGCGCGGTCTGCCGTCATCAAAAAGCACATTGTCATCTGCCATTTTAGTCCCTTTGAGCGCACAACAAAAAAATGCCCGTAAAGTATCTATTTTACGGACATTTTGAAAATTAGCAAAAAGCCACCGAAGGGATTCGAACCCTTAACCTGTCGCTTACGATGCGAATGCTCTACCGTTGAGCTATGGTGGCTAATACTCTAATTATAGCAAACATTTGACTGATGTATCAAGATGCTTTTTCATCATCCACACCATTTAGCTGAATAATATAACAATCATCATCCATCACAACCACCTGTGGAAATGCCTGCAAGGATTCTGGCAATGGATTTAGACAAAAAACATAAACGACTGGTTGTGTCGTGTTTGTAGCTTGCTCCAACGCCATTTGTGGAGTGTTCTCATAGAAAATATTACGCTCGGCATAAAATTCGATAGCGGGACTTTGGTGGGTCAGATTGGTCAAAATACGCTCTTGGGTGGTCGTATGAGCATTGATAGCCTGTGCAATTGCCATCGGAAACGTCTGATTGCTACTCAGATGTGACCCCACAAAGATAATGACCGCATAAACCGATGACCCCAACAATAACCCCAATACGGCGGGCTTTGCCCATGGACTACGGCGAATCCCCCATATCTGCACCACACCCAAACATGCTAATATCGAAAATGCGGGCATGAGATAATATTTATAATAGTCGTGAATATAGCTGGCATTACGGAAAAATAGCAAAAAGCCTGCCCCGCCCGCCAACATCGCCCATGTCATCGTGCGGGTGAGGCGCGATTGTCGTAGCAATGGCTTGACACCAAAAAATGCCATTACCACCACAAATAAGGTCATCATAATTGTCATGTGAAGCAATTGACGAAAAATATATTCCAAAATCGTGAATTCTGGTGTGCCTCGTGTGCCGCCAATATTGCTGGTACGAAACACCATCACATCCAATAATCTTTGAATCGCACCAGGGTGTTGGCTCTCATAAAATAGCGGTACAGCGAGTGTTGCCATCACTACCACGATACCCAATCCAAACAAATCTAATAATTTTCGCCAGCCAGTGATAATTTTCTTGAGCCGTGTCTCAACCCGATAAATAACCCCAAAGAATAAGAGTGCCATAAAAAAGAAAAATGCCGCCCATGCCGTCCACATCGAAAAAATAGCGAGTACCGCCAATGCCACCCACCGCGCCCGTGTGGGGTAGCGCAAATATTGGGCGTATATCGTGAAAAATGGCATCAGAAACCCCATCAACAACGGCTCATGGTTGGGCATCCGACCAAAATAAGCAATCATCGGTGTAAGTCCATAGAGCATCACCACCAATAACGCCCGTTTTTGCCCCAATAATCGGCGTGCAAGGACGTATAACGAGGCGATGCTTATCATCGTGGCGCATATCATCGCCCATCGGGATGTCGCCTCTGTGAGCGACATCGGCACACCCACCAATGCCAAAACCCATGAAATCATTGGCGGGTGATGCAGATAAAAATTATAGTTTTCGGGTTGGGCGGGGATTTCGTAGTTATGCAACTGCAAAAATCCCAATTCCGAAGCACCATACAATTCATAGTTCCGTGCCATCGTCATGTAAAATACCCCATTCGCATCATGATGCCCAAACCACGGAACACCAATGCGAATGGTGAGCAATCCCCACATTACCAGCAGAAAAATCACGATTGACCAATTGAATTGTTTAGATGCTATATTCATGCTATTTTTTCTTCCCATACCCAAACAACCAGACTAATTAATGACGGAAATGGCGGATACCTGTTAACACCATCGCTATACCCGCTTTATTTGCCGCTTCGATTACTTCATTATCGCGGATAGACCCCCCCGGCTGAATCACCGCCGTAATGCCTGCTTCGATAGCCGCCTCCAATCCATCTGCAAATGGAAAAAAGGCATCAGATGCCAATACAGACCCTTTTGTGCGCTCTCCCGCCTTTGTGACGGCGATTTTGACCGCATCTAGTCGGCTCGGCAATCCACCACCCACCCCAACAGTCGCATTTTTAATTGCCAACACAATGGAATTGGATTTTACATGCTGAACAACTTTCCACGCATATTGTAAGGCTTGCAATTCATCCTCAGCCGGTGGGCGTTGACTGACAGTTTTCCAGAGTGTGCCTTCCGGGTCGCCTATATCGGCTTGTTGCACCAACAAACCCCGATGCACATTACGAATTTCTAGCTCCACCCCATCATACGGTTGTGGAATCCGCACGACACGGCAATTTTGACGTTTTTCCTTAAGCCGATTTAACGCGATCTCTGTAAACGATGGCGCGGCAATCGCTTCTAAAAACAGCGACCCTAATGCCGTGATAAAATCATCATCTACGGTCCGATTCACAGCAATCACCCCACCAAATGCTGATACAGGGTCAGATTGCAACGCCATTGGATATGCCAATGTGAGTGTGTCGGCTGTGGCAATACCACATGGGGTTAAATGCTTCACAATAACGACAGTAGGCAAATCAAAACTGCTCACCGCTCGCCATGCCGCATCTAGGTCTAAAATATTGTTATAAGAGAGTTGCTTACCACTCAAAATTGCCCCGCCGAGTGGTGCATCACCCGCATGATTAGAATAGTAGGCGCCGACTTGGTGCGGATTTTCGCCATAGCGCAATGTTTCTATTTTCTTCATACCAAGTGAAAGTTGCTCTGGTAAATCGGCGGTGACAGCCGGCAGGGATGTCATCGTCCCGCGTGCCAAAAATGCGTGAATGGCAGTATCATAATCGCTAGTATGGGCAAAGGCTTTTACCGCTAAATCGCGCCGTAATGCCAAATCCGTGTCGCCAATGGCACGTAAGCTAGAAATGACATGGGCATAATCGGCAGGGTCACACACACAGGCTACATGAAAAAAATTCTTGGCGGCGGCACGTAATAATGTCACCCCACCAATATCTATTTGCTCAATGGCATCTTGCACAGAGACACCCTGTTTGCTCACCGTTTCTTGAAAAGGGTATAAGTTGCACACAACCAATTTTATCGGCGCATACCCGTTTCGATTTAAGTCCTCAATATCCTCTGGCGTAGACCGTGCCAAAATTCCCGCATGAATGGCTGGGTGCAAGGTTTTTACCCGTCCACCGAGTATTTCTGGGATACCCGTCAATTGCTCTACCGGAGTCACAGGCAAGCCTGCCCCACGCAATAAGGTTTCTGTCCCCCCACTAGCGACCAAATCCCAGCCTAATCCGACTAAATCACGGGCAAACTCGATAATATTCGTCTTATCGTAAACACTGATAAGCGCACGCGGCATGATATTTTTATCCTTGTTTTGGTTTGGTATACGATGAGTAAAAACGCATTATAGCGCGTTTGACCGCGATTGTCAGTAAATAATATCCCCATAAATCGCCTCTTTTAATTTAATGACTCATTGACACATCTCAAAAACCTCATTATCATATTTACCCGTTAGTGATTATGCACATAAAGGGTAAACAATTTTGCCTATTTTGCGATTAGCATGGGAACGATTCAACATCATCGGCTCAGTTTTGGGCGATGTTCAGGGCAAAGTTATTGCCCGCATCTTGTATTTTACCATTTTGGTACCATTTGGCATTGGGTCACGTCTTTTAATAGACCCAATGGTTATCCGTGGGAAAAATCGCCTCACCGCAACATGGGTAGAGCGTCCCGCAGTCCCATCCGATTTAAACTCTGCACGCGAACAAGGGTAAACATAGGTTAGATATGTATATATTGGGTATTTCGTGTTTTTACCACGACTCGGCTGTGGCGCTCATCAAAGATGGGCAGTTGGTAGCGGCGGCGATGGAAGAACGATTCACACGGAAAAAAAATGATAGTAGTTTTCCAACAAAGGCGATTGCATTCTGCTTAAAACAAGCAGGCATCACCAACAAAGACCTTGAGTATGTGGTCTTTTATGAAAAGCCACTGGTCAAGTTTGAACGTATTTTACAAACCACCTTCAATACCTTCCCAAAATCGGCGGGGTTATGGTTTGAGGCAATTAATGTGTGGCTCAAAGAAAAATTGTGGATAAAAAGTGTCATCCAAAAGGGTATTGGGGTAAAACCCAAGCAAATTTTGTTCTGTGACCATCACATGAGTCATGCCGCAAGTGCTTTTTTGGCAAGTCCGTTTGATGAAGCCGCCGTCCTCACAGTGGATGGCGTGGGAGAATGGACGACTACAGCAACTGGCACAGCACGGAGCTATCGACCTGGTCAAAGTGGTACAAATGCCATCAACCTCTTGAGCGAACAACGCTTCCCTCATTCACTCGGCTTGCTCTATTCTGCCTTCACCGCATGGCTAGGATTCCGTGTGAATAACGGGGAATATAAGGTGATGGGCATGTCGCCCTATGGTGTACCTCGCTATATGGATAAGGTCGAAAAATTATTCAAACTCAACACCGAAGATGGCAGTTTTCGGTTAGATATGGATTATTTTAGTTTCCATTATTCCACCAAAAACACCTATAACCAAAAATTTGTGGATTTATTTGGTGAACCGCGCCCCGCAGAAGCCGAATTTTTCACGATGGATACCAATCCAGAACGTGCATCAGAAAAAGACGCAATGGCACAAAACCAGTATTATGCCGATGTCGCCGCGAGTATTCAACACGCCACAGAAGAAGCATTGCTGGCAATTGTGAAGCATCTTCATAAAACCACTGGCATGAGCAAATTGGTGATGGCGGGCGGTGTTGCGCTCAATACCAAAGCCAATTATCGTTTGCTATCAGAAACGCCGTTTGAAGAAATTTATATCCAACCCGCCTCTGGTGATGATGGCGGGGCATTAGGCGCGGCGCTGTGGGCGTATTATATCGTCATGAATAAGCCCCGAGATTGGGTCATGCCTCATGCGTATTGGGGACAAGGCTTCACAGAGGGCGAAATCCGCGACTTTTTGGAGACCAGCAATATCAAATACGAGTATTTCTCCGATGACAGCAAATTGCTAGATATTGTGGCGGAATCTATCACCACAGAAAATGTCGTTGGGTTCTTTCAGGGACGGTTTGAATGGGGTCCGCGAGCATTGGGCAACCGAAGCATTTTGGCAGACCCCCGTAGCAATGCGATGAAAGAGGTCGTGAATACCAAAATCAAATTCCGCGAGCCATTCCGTCCGTTTGCGCCTGTCATTTTGCGTGACCGCGCCACCGAGTATTTTGATTATCCCGATGTCGAAAAACATGAAGCACCGCGTTATATGCTCATGGTTTCACCCATCAAAGAGGATAAGCAAGATAAAATTCAAGCGGTGTGTCACATGGGTACAGGGCGCTTGCAGACGATTGAACGCGAAACCAATCCCCGTTATTATGGGGTGATTGAGCGTTTTGGTCAGATTACTGGCGTGCCTGTGTTGCTCAATACCTCATTTAATTTGCGCGGTGAGCCAATTGTGACCACCCCCAAAGAAGCCTTTAATACCTTCAAAAACAGCGATATTGATATGCTGGTATTGGAAAATTTCTTAGTCCGTAAGCCGTTTTAGAGAGTAATGTGACAATGAGTGCAGAAACAAGCTCTATCAAGCACGAAACACCTTTTTCGTTACCAGATGCCATTGCATTAGGTAGCGCTGTTTTGGTCGGTGTTGGATTCATTATTTTGCCATTTTGGGCAAATACCAATGGGTTTGCACATTTGAATGACCACCATATTTTTGTATTGATTCCGATTGTGGCGGTGCTAGGGGCAATTATCGCCATTGTGTCGTTCACCAATATTCGGATGCGCCCCATGTCACCATCGCTGATTTTTATCTTTGGTGTGTTGGGATTAGTCGCCTGTGGATTACCCGTATTACGTGTTTTGGCTGGTCAAGACCAACAAGCCGCATCATTAGGCGATATAGCCGATTTCGGCTTTTACCTCACGCTCATCGGATTTGTAGGGTTTTTGGTGCAATCGTTCATCAAGCGTCCCGCCTTGCCAGAAGGTGTCGCGGGATACAACGAGGACATCATGAGCCGTTTGGGTACAATGGGCGAATTAATGCGCTTTTTGTGGAGACGCAAACTCTATTGGATGATGCCCATGGTGGTTGTATTGTTCCTATTTGCGGCGCTCATCATCGCGGGTAGTGCTGGCGGTCTCGCGCCATTCATCTACACCTTATGGTAGGGGAAATGATATGAATAACGAATTATTGGTATGGGGTATCACAATTGGCTTTGCGCTGATTTTTGGACCCCTTGTTGCACGCAGTTCCATGCGCCGAGATACGGTGCATGGGGGTATCGTGGCGCAAATTTTTCATGCAATCGCCTGTGTGGTGATGATGATGGTGTTGCCCCTCATCTTGGGGAGCATTTTCATTGGGCATAATGCGGGATATGGCATTATATTCGCCTTTGTGCTGTTTGCGATATGTGGCGTGTTACTCACTATTTTCGCCATATTCGAGAAAGCCCCGCGTGAGGCATATCTCAAGACCATTATTCCTAAAGAGGATAAAGGTTGGACGGCGGAAGACGCGCTAAAATCTGGTTTGTAAGCATCAAAAAAGGGGATTACTCCCCTTTTTTGATTCAGTCAAATTTTTCTGGCACGTTTGATTGTGTTTCTACTGTTTCTTCACGACGGCTTGGCGCAGTCTCATCCAAAATAATCCGCACAGAACGGTCATAGGTGACATAATTCCACACCCAACTAACAAATACTGTTATGCGATTGCGGAAACCCATCAGCCACACCAAATGCAACCCCAACCATGTCACCCATGCAAAAAATCCCGATAATTGCACCTTATTATACGGATATGCCACCGCCCGCCGTCTGCCGATGGTCGCCATAATCCCCTTATCCCGATAGATAAATTCGGCTTGTGGCTTATTATTCAGCCGATTGATGATATTTTGCGCTGTTAATTTGCCCTGTTGTTGTGCCACAGGAATCACTTGGGCATGGGGCAGATTATTGGCATTGGGCAGATAGGCAATATCGCCCACCGCATACACATCTTCTAGCCCAATGACTTCGAGTGTCGGCAACACAGGAATCCGATCCCCACGCGCCAATTCCACGCCCAACATCCGTGCCAATGGCGAGCCTTTTACCCCCGCAGACCAGACCAGCGTGTGGGTATGAATCACATCCCCATCCGCCAAAATCACGCGATTTTTCTCCATTTTTTGTACTGCTTTGCCCAAAATCACCTCAACACCGAGTGATTCGAGTTGTTTGCGTGCCAATTCCTGCAAGCGCGGTGGATAGGGTGTGAGCAGGGTATTGGTGGCTTCTACCAATATCACACGGGCGCGAATATTATTGGCACGGTTATATTCACGCGCCAATACATGGTTATAGAGTTCATATAACGCACCCGCAGTCTCAAGCCCTGTTGGTCCACCACCGACCACGACCATTGTCGTCATGGCTTCGCGCTCACTGCTATCTTTTGTCCATGTGGCTTTTTCAAATAGCTTGAGGATATGATTCCGCAAAATAAGTGTGTCTTGCACATTCTTGAGTCCGAAGGCTAATTGTTCCACCGATTCGTTGTCAAAAAAGTTGATAACACTGCCACTGGCGACCACCAAATAATCATAAAATTGGTCTAGGCTTATGCCATTGGTCTTGACGACCACCCGTTTTTCTGTGGGATGAATGGCGGTTACTTCGCCCAATAAAAAGCTGATATTCCGATTTTTGCGGTAAATCCCGCGTACAGGATACGCGATTTCGCTAGCGTCTAGGGCGCATGTTGCCACCTGATAAAGCAGAGGCGTAAAGGTATGAAAGTTATTGCGGTCTATGAGCAGAATATCTACTGGCTGACGGATGAGATTATTCACAGCCGATAACCCGCCAAAACCTGCACCAATGATGATAATACGTGGACGCGCTGAAATTGCCATGTCGCTTATCCCTCCAAAGAATATGCTTTTCTATATTGTGAATTGTATCACAATTCATTTCATTTGTGAAGCATTTCACAGAAATTGGTATCCCATTATGCTGATATTACCCATAAAAAGCACAAATTGAGATATTGGTGGCATCTATTCACCAGAAGATAGGTAATAATTACGTCCATTGAGCTTTTCTGGCAGACGATTTTGCTCCCCATACATCTGATACCCATCCCCATACCCCAATTCTTTCATCAATTTTGTGGGCGCATTTCTCAAATGCAGGGGTATGGGCAAATTGCCGTGTTGTGCCACATCATCCAACGCCATAAAATACGCATCATAAGAGGCGCGACTTTTGGGTGCAGAAGCCAGATATGCCGTCCCATGTGCCAGATTGATTTGACATTCTGGATACCCAATCACCTCCACCGCCCGAAACACCTCATTGGCAACCACCAACGCAGTCGGCAACGCCATGCCAATATCCTCACTGGCAAAAATCACCATTCGCCGTGCGATAAATTTGGGGTCTTCCCCCGCATGAACCATCCGCGCCAAATAATACAATGCCGCCGAGACATCACTCGCCCGCATACACTTGATGTACGCACTAATTGTATCATAATGCTCCTCATCGGCTTTATCATACCGCAAATGCTTCGATTGCAACGCATTGCGAACATGCTCCACACGCAAATTTCCATCTGCATCATCAGCATACAAGCGTGCTGTCGCTTCCAGCAGGTTTAGGGCATTGCGTCCATCGCCATTAGCGAAATTCGCCAAAAAAGCCACACCATCCTCATCCAATTTCATACCCAATTCCGCCAATCCGCGCATAACTACCTCATGCAAATCTTCTTCTGAGAGGGATTGCAAGGTGAATACTTGGCTACGCGATAAAAGCGCAGAAATTACCTCAAAACTCGGATTTTCGGTGGTCGCGCCGATGAGGGTAATCGTGCCATCTTCGACATAAGGCAATAAAAAATCTTGTTGTGCTTTATTAAACCGATGAATTTCATCCAGAAATAGTAATACCCCTTTGGATGACGATTGTCCGCCAGCCAGTTTTTCGATTGGGGTCAAATCGCCACGCGCCATCGTCACCACACGGCGCAGGTCATCTTTGCCAGCCGATACCGCCGATAGCATGACCAACTCCATCCCCGTATGATGAGCAATAATCCGCGCCAACGTGGTTTTGCCCACCCCTGGCGGACCCCAGAATAACATCGAATGGATGCGTCCCTGCTTAATCATCTGATAAATCGGCTTGCCCTCCCCCACCAGATGTTTTTGCCCAATAAATTCATCCAACGTCTTTGGACGAATTCTATCAGCCAATGGTTGCATATTTGTGATATTTTGCACTGTTTGGTTTCTCGCAATCGGCACTATAATTCACACAGTATATACCCATTATAGGAGAAAAAACACATGGCGAAAAAGCCTGTTATGCTCATTATTCTTGATGGTTGGGGAATCCGTGAATTTGAACACGGCAATGCCGTCGCATTAGCCAATACTCCCAATTATGACCGTTGGATGATCACCCGTGAACGCGCTATCATAGATACCTTTGGCGAGCATGTCGGACTCACACCCGGTCAAATGGGCAATTCAGAAGTTGGGCATCTCAATTTAGGTGCGGGGCGTGTGGTCTTTCAGGACATCGCACGCGTCGAAAACGCCATCACCACAGGGGCATTAGCCCACAATCCCATTCTCGCAAAGCACTTTGAATATGCCAAAACCAACGGCAAAAATGTTCATCTCATCGGCTTATTGGGACCAGGCGGTGTCCATAGTTATGAGGGGCATATCTTCGCCCTGCTTGGCATCAGCCAAAAAGCGGGTATTAACCCGATTATTCATGTCATCACCGATGGACGCGATACCCCCCAAGAAAGTGGGTTGGGATTTTTGGGCAATTTGACCTCACAAATAGAAAATTATGGTGTGGGACAAATCGCCACCGTGGGCGGGCGCTATTATGCGATGGACAGAGATACTCGTTGGGAACGTACCAAACGCGCTTTTGATGCGATGGTCAACCGCACGGGCGAGACTGTGCCATCCGCAGAAGAAGCCATCAAACGATCCTATACGAAAGGCACAACCGATGAATTTATCTTGCCCACCATCATCGGCAATAATCCGAATCTCGCCATCAAAGAAGGCGATGTATTGCTCTTCTACAATTTCCGTTCAGACCGTATGCGCCAAATCACACAGGCGTTTGCCACCCATGATTTTGAGGGTGCAAGCCATTTTCCACCAATAGACAACCTCAAAATTATCACCTTCACCGAGTATGTAGAGGGATTGCCAGTAGATATTTTATTCCCACCAGATTATCTCAAGAATACCCTCGCAGAAGTCATTAGCGCACACGGAAAAACCCAATATCATTCCGCCGAAACAGAAAAATATCCGCATGTGACTTTTTTCTTCAATGGACGCAGAGAAGAACCATTCGAGGGCGAATCACGTCGCATCATACCATCGCCAAAAGTAGCAACCTATGACCTACAACCAGAAATGAGCGCCCAAGAACTCACTGATGCTACACTCCAACGCCTAGATGAACATGATGATGACTTCTTGCTGGTCAATTTTGCCAATCCCGATATGGTTGGGCATACAGGCATATTAGAAGCCGCCATCAAAGCCGTTGAATTTGTAGATACCTGTGCGGCAAAATTAGTCGAGAAGGTACTATCAAAAGACGGAGTGGCAATTGTCACCGCCGACCACGGCAATTGTGAGCGCATGATAAACGAGATTTCTGGTGCGCCACATACCTATCATACTGTCGGACCCGTATCGCTATTTGTGATTGCGAATGAGTATTATGCGCTCAAAACTCGCGGAAAACTCGCGGATATCGCGCCGACTGTGTTGGAACTTATGGAATTGCCAAAGCCAGAAGAAATGACTGGCAACAGCCTCATTGACCATACAGGGGCATAACCTACCCCCCACGCCCAAATTCCCGCGCCAATTGGTCGCCACTCAAATGCAACAATGTGGGGCGACCATGCGGGCAGGTCAACGGGTTTTGTGACCGTTCCAATTGACGGATGAGGTCTTGCATCTGCTGATGATTGAGAATTTGCCCTGCTTTTACTGCCACATGCCGACACACAAACCGTATCAGTTTTTCCTCGATTTTGCCCATACCGGGCGTTTTTTCTGCCTCTAGGTCATCTATGACCCCATTGAGTACCGTAACAGGGTCTTTATCGGCTAAAATCGCAGGCACACCCCGAATCATAAAGCTATTCCCACCAAATGCCTCTAAATCGAATCCTACGGCTTTGAGCGCAGGCAATTTATCGCCCACCAATCCCGCCTCACTTGGCGAGAGGGTCAAGGTCTGCCCACTTAACGCTTGTTGCACCGTGATTTCTTGGGCAGAAAACCGCGCCATATACTGCTCATATAAAATACGCTCATGAGCGGCATGTTGGTCTACCAAATACATGCCTGCGGGACCCTCTGCCACGATATACATCGCCCCCACCTGCCCCACCACCCGCAACATCGGCAGTGTACGCGGATTTTGTGGTAACCCAATTCCCTCTGGGATATGCGACACATCATATTCGTCTTTGGGATAATTAGATGGGTATTGTTGCGTATATTGCCCTGTGTCGGTCATCTCTAATGGCAATTCTGTCGTGCGTGGACGTGGCGTGCCGATATTCCATGAATTTTCTGGTATGCCACCTGTGGGCATAGGCATATTTCCCCCACGCAGGCGTATATCGGGCGTATTCGCGCCACCCAGAACCGCCATCCGCACCGCCCGTTGAATCGCAGAGAACACCACATTGGGGTCTCTAAATCGCACTTCCGCCTTGGTGGGATGCACATTCACATCCACCTCATGCGGGGGAATTTCGACCATCAGCACCGCTATCGGGTAGCGCCCTGTCATCAATAAGGTGTGATATGCCTGCACCACCGCATAAGTCAGTTTGGTATCTTGAATCCAGCGACCATTCACAAATAGAGTGATATTCCCCCTATCGGCACGGCTCAAATCGGGCGCAGAGGCATATCCCCATACACGAATAGTTGGACGTTCATCTTGGGCGGGGTCTTCTGAATAGACCTCTAGCATGTGCTTAAAACTCTCTAACCCAACCGCACGCACCACCACATCTGCCAATTGACCATTGCCCAATGAACGGAAAATTTCGCGTCCATCCTGCTCCAAAATAAATTTGACGTGCGGATAGGCAATGGCATAATTCGTCACCAATAACACGATATGCCGTTTTTCGGTATTTTCTGATTTGAGAAATTTTAGCCGTGCAGGGGTGTTATAAAACAAATTCTCAATGCTCAATACGGTGCCAGCAGGCACACCCACCGCCAATTTCTGGGTGATTGTCCCGCCTTCGATGCGTAGCTGTGTACCGATATTCTCAGTATGATGGCGTGTGGTAATCATCAACCTTGACACAGAAGCAATACTCGCCAATGCTTCACCCCGAAATCCCAATGTGAGCAACGCCTCTAAATCTTCTAAGCGGGTCAATTTGCTGGTGGCATGACGTGTAAACGCCAATTCAACTTCATCCGCCAAAATCCCAGACCCATCATCACTCACACGGATGAGTTTGCGCCCACCCTCTTGGGTGGTAATATGCACTGTCTTTGCGCCCGCATCTAGCGCATTTTCCAGCAATTCTTTGACCACCGAGGTGGGGCGTTCTACCACCTCACCCGCGGCAATCTGTGCGATTAATTTTTCTGATAGGACATGAATAGGCATGGGTTATGGCTACATATTCAATTCGCCAATGGGAATTTTGATGTAAAAAGTGCTACCATTGCCTTCTTCACTTTCTACCCATGCTTCACCACCATGACGACGTGCCACACTCCGCACAATAAACAAGCCTAATCCACTACCTTTGACCCGTTTATGCTCGGTGCGCGGAATCCGCACATGACGCTCAAACAGCAATTTCTGATTTTCTGGGCTAATCCCAAGTCCGTTGTCTTTGATGCCAATATTCACACTATCGCCATTGCGTGTGGCAATCACTTCTATCTCGCGTCCGTTGGGGGTGTATTTGATAGCATTATCCACAAGGTTGATGATAGCGCGTTCTAGCATGTTGCTATCGGCAAAAATGATAGGAATATCGTCCTCGACCACTGTTTTAAGGTTTAATTCTTGTTTTTCTGCGGGGACGATATGATTGCTCACAATTTTGTTGATAATAGCGCTCACATCACATGGCTTACGTTGCATTTCATAGAAACCCGTTTCGGGGTCATAACGCCCTGCATCCTGAAAATTCTCGACCAGTGATGTCATCTGGCTAATCCCAGAGAGGATTTTCTCGACAAAATGCTCTTGTTGCGGATTCAATTCACCAACAGACCCCGCCTCCAACATACTGGCAAATCCCTGTATGGCTGTAAGTGGAGAACGCAGGTCATGCGAAACAATCCGCATAAATTCGCTTTGGTTACGTCCCAATTTTTCGTGACGCGCCACCAATCGTACATGCGTGGCGCTAATCGTTAGGCTTTCGATGAGCGATTCAATCGCAGGGTAACGCTCTGGCAAAATTGATGCGGGCGCATCAAAAAATAACACCACTGCCCCAACAACTACATTATGAACCCGTATTTGTGCCAATACCCACCCCTGATAGGGCAATGGGAGGGTATCACTGGGCAATTGTGGATTCAAATGGATGCCATGTGGCAATTTGGCGGATAATCTCATAATATCCTTATCCGATGGAACATCCGATTCTGCAAAACCCACCACAGACAACAAACGCGGTTCTTCAAAAATAACTAGCGCAGACCCACTCGCATTTGTCATCACACGCAAATGCTCCAAAATTGGCAAAATGGGGGCGCTCGGCTCAGATGCTGTAGAGAGAATCCGCATCACATCACGCAAAATTGCATATTCATCATGAATTACAGACATCCAGCACTCACTCCTCAACCAAGTTTGCTCAGTGTATCAATCATTTTTGTAATGGCAACACAATAAAGAAATTTCTTCACAGATTATAATCCATAGGGGGGGGATGGGCAAGTTAAGGTTAAAAAAACATAACCAACCACATACCCCTTATCCGATTGCACCGCCTAACCTTTCGTGCTAAACTTTAAATTAATTTTATTCGTATAATGAGAGAACGTTATTGAAGCCCTATGCCAGAAAAAATCCTAATTGTTGATGACGATGTTGATAGCCTAAAACTCATTGGACTCATGCTCCAACGTAATGGGTATGAGGTAATTGCCGCCCATGCTGGCAACCAAGCGATTACAAAAGCGGTAAATGAACTACCCGATTTAATCATCCTGGATGTGATGATGCCAGACATGAACGGATATGATGTTTGTCGCAGGCTTCGTAGCAACCCCACCACTCAAGATATTCCTATCATCATGTTCACCGCAAAAACACTGATAGACGATAAAGTCGCAGGCTTTGAAGCAGGCGCAGATGATTATCTCACCAAACCCACCCATCCCGCAGAACTCGCCTCACGAGTACGCGCCATCTTGCAACGCAGTCAAAGTAAAAAGCAAAGTGGCAATACCAGAGGCGCATCCATTGGTGTTTTGGGGGTCAAAGGTGGCATTGGTGCAACCACTATTACCGCCAATTTGGGTGCTTCTCTGCTCAACATGAAAGCCTCACCCGTCATTGCCGATTTTCGGCTAGGTGTTGGCAGTCTTGGCACAGCATTAGGGCTTGGACAAAGCAACGGCATGAGCAAATTAATCAGCCGTCCTGTGGGCGAAATCACCACTGATGCCATCAATAAAGAGATTGTGAAACATCAATCGGGCTTGCGGGTATTACCATGTTCCACCAATCCGCGTGAAGGACTCAGCACCCCTGCCCCAGATGTCGCAGTCGCCATCGTCAATGAATTGCGGAATATTGGCAAACCGAGTATTTTCGATTTGGGCAGTGGCTTAACCCCTCTGGTCAATCGGCTATCTGCCGAGATGGATAGGTTTATCGTGCTGGTAGACCCTGCCACCGTAACGCTCACTATGGCACGCGAATTGCTCCAAGAACTGGCAAAAAATAATCGCGATAAAATTCATCTGGTAGTCGTCAATCGGGCGCAAATTAACCTGCAACCCCCTTGGCACGAAGTGGAACATCTACTTGAGCATGAAATCCGTGCCATTATCTCGCCATCCCCAGAACTCGCCTATCAAGCAATGGAATCGGGTATGCCAATGGTCAGCTTTCAGCCCAATGCCATTGTATCGAGCCAACTGAACAAACTCGCAGAAGATGTCTATAAAATTTTAGAGACAAAATAAACTGGCAAACACCTCATGACCGATGATGACATAACGCAAAAGATTGACTATGCTACACAACTCATCCAAAATGCCAAAAATTTAGTTGCCTTCACAGGGGCAGGTATCAGTACCGATTCGGGTATTCCCGATTTTCGCAGTAATGATTCTGGTCTATGGAAGCAAGTTACAGTAGACCCATTAGAAGTGGCGAGTTTATATGGTTTTCGGCGCAATCCACAAGCCTTTTACGATTGGGTGAAGCCACTCGCACATACCATCATTCATGCCAAGCCAAATTCGGCTCATATCGCGCTGGCAGAACTCGAAAAACAGGGCATCTTAAAATCGGTCATCACACAAAATATTGATATGCTTCATACTCGTGCGGGCAATAGCACCATCTATGAGTTACACGGACACATGCGCCAAACCACTTGCATCCGATGTTATGTGGTTTTTGATGGTGTCCCCATTTTGGAGCAATTTTTACGTGATGGGCTTGTGCCACGTTGTGAGCATTGTGGCGGGGTACTCAAACCCAATGTGATTTTATTTGGGGAACAATTACCCGTGCGCGAATTGCGCGATTCGCAAGATGCCACCAAAAAGTGTGATGCCATGCTGGTCATTGGCTCATCATTAGAGGTTGCACCCGCCAACCAATTGCCCGTCATTGCCAAACGCAACAATGCCAAACTGATTATCATCAATTTAGAAGAAACTCACCTAGACCATTTGGCAGATGTAGTAATTCATGCCCGTGCCGCCCAAGTCCTTCCGCAGATTTTAGCCCAGTTACAGGATGTCTGATGAATGAAGACAAGCTAAAAACCACTGAAACCCCCGCAGGCAAAGCGATGCTACTGGCTCATTATGAGCGTATTATCGAAATTAGCAAGCAACTCAATTCGACTTTTGACCAACGGTCACTTCTCCAGCAAATTGTTGTCGCCGCCGCCGACCTCATAGACACAGAAGCCGCCTCCATCATGCTCATAGACACCATGACGGGGGAATTACGTTTCGAGACAGCCACCAATATTGACCCCAATGAGATGGAAAGCATTATCATCCCCATGGACGGTAGCATCGCTGGCTGGATTGCCACACATGGCGAACCGCGCGTGATTCAGGATGTGGCAAATGAGCCAGAGCATTTTCCGACTGTCGATGAGACTATCGAATTTCAGACGCGCAATTTATTGGGTGTGCCTGTGCGGACTCATAAAAAGATTATCGGCGTGGTCATGTGCGTCAATAAGCGCAACGACATGCCCTTCACCAGTGTGGATGTGAATATTCTCACCACCCTCTCTGCCCAAGCCGCTATCGCCATCGAAAATGCCCGCCTATTTCGTCAGAGCGATTTTATAGCAGAGATGGTGCATGAGCTTCGCACTCCCCTCTTGTCGCTCAAAGCCAGCACCGCCATTTTGCTTCGACCAGATATGCCAGAGCATCGGCGGCACGATATTATCGTCACCATGCAAGGTGAAACAGACCGCCTCATGCGCCTCACAACCGATTTTCTGGATTTGGCACAGATGGAATCGGGGCGCACACGCATCCAACTCTCGCAGTTTGAATTGCGTAAATTGCTCGAAGAAAGTGCCGCTGTTGTTTCGCCACAAGCTAACGAAAAGGGTGTGACGATTGCGGTCAATTGCGAGGAACATACCATCAATGGCGATAGGGGCAAAATCAAACAAGTTCTGCTCAATTTACTCACCAATGCCATTAAATATAATCGTCCAGATGGCACTGTTACTTTGCGTGTCATACCCAACAACGATTATCAAACACCCATGCTCCAAATCGAATTAGAGGATACAGGCTATGGTCTCTCCAAAGAGAATCAGAAGCAGATGTTCCAGAAGTTTTTCCGCGCCCAATCCACCGCCGATACCACCACTGGCACAGGGTTGGGTTTGGTCATCACCAAAGCAATTATAGAGGCTCATGGGGGGCAAATTTGGCTAGACAGCGAAGAAGGGGTTGGCACAACCTTCTACTTCACCCTGCCAATGATGCAATAATAGCGTATGTTTAGGGCGCAACAGATTGCGCCCTAAACATATATCTGAATAGTTACGAGGCTTTTTCTGCTTTTACCAATTCTTCATCCCCCTTCAAAAAGGGAATTTCGCCTTTTTCCCACGCGACCAATAACGGCACAGCGATAAAGATGGATGAATACGTACCAGAGAGTAACCCAACAAACAAAATAGCGATGAATTGCTTAATCGTCTCGCCACCAAAGAGCAAAATTGCCGCCATGATGAAAAAGGCATTGAGCTGAGTGGCAAGTGACCGATGAATGGTCTCCCACACACTACGGTTGACAATCGTCTCGTATGGCTCACCAATGCGTTTAGGGATATTTTCGCGGATGCGGTCAAACATGACAATCGTATCTTGCACAGAAAACCCAACAACTGTCAAAATCGCTGTCAAGAATAGTGCATCAATCTGCCAGCCAAGTATCAATCCCAGAAATGAGGTAAAGCCCATCACGATTAACGCATCATGCACCATCGCCAAAATCGCGCAGATACCATAGCGGGTTGCCTTTGGCACTTGGCGGAAAGCAATAACAATAAAGCTAGTGACAACCAATGAGGCAAATAATACCGCCCACAACGCCGAACGAGTCACCTCTTGCCCAACCGTCTCAGATACATTCCGCGCACGGGCGCTGGTCGTATCGAGTGTGGCAATGCGTCCCAAATCGGTGAGGATATTTTGTGTCACCTCTTGGCTCTCAAATGCACCACGAATTGACCACCGAAATTCCATATCCCCGCCAACACGCTCAACATTTACACCATCAAAATCTGCAAATGCTGTTTGCAACGATTCGGCAGAAAAAACATTTTCCTGTGTGGTGAGCAAATAACCATCTAAGGCAATCGTGGTCGTCTGGAGGGGTGCAAATGCCAATTGGAAAAATAATGTCTCCCGTTGGGCATCATTGGCAAATTTACCCCATAATAACCATGTCAGGTCATTCGCCGTGCCAACTTGTTCTATGCGGATATTTCCATAAGGGGCAATCACCGCTTGGACGGTGGTATCGTTGACCAATGGCAGTGTAAAACGCAATTCATACCGATTATCGCCCATAATCTCATAGCGCGATGAATCGGGTTGCAAAGCAGATACCCCTGCTAATCCCGTAAAAATGGTGCTGAGGGTCGCTTCATCGGCAATAACGGAATAAATCAGCCAACGATTTTCTTCGGCATTACCCAAACGCACCACATTGGGGTCTGCATCACCGTTATTCGCAAAAATCGGTCTAAATTGACCGGGTATCACGGTATCGGTGAATTGAACAACAAAGATACTGCCCGATTGTGGCACTATCTCTACGCCTCCAATGGCACGTAACTCAGATAATGCCCCTTGGACAAAACTCATATCGGTCAAATTACCGCGTATAAGCCAACGATCTGGTGTGAGGGACTCAATATCCGTTACAGCGATATTTTGCCCGTTAAATGCTGTCTCAATGGCATTAGAGGTCACTTCTGGCAAGGTATAGGTGAGACGATACCGTTCCCCGTCTAAATATTCCCGTTGAACAGGGGTTTGTGCTTCAAGACTCGCAAAAATTGGCTGGAGGGGTACTTCATCGGGAAAATTCCCCGTGACCAACCAGCGATAATCTGTCGCCTCACCAAGCCGTTGAATGATAATATTATCTTCACCATACCGCGAAAAAACTTGGCGAATATTACCTTCTGTCGCACCTTCACTAGTAAAGCGCAATTCATAAATACTACCACCGACAAAATCAATGCTCAACTGAAAGGGTGAACCTCGATTAATGGTGGAATAAATCATCACAGCCAGCGCCAACAATATGGCTGTGCCAGAAATGAGAAAATACAAACGCCGTTTTTGGACTAAATTAAACATCGTGCATCCCTCTCAAATCCCAAGAAGCCATTTACGTTGTTCAATGGGTTTTTCTAGCCATTTCACAATGATAAATAAAAAGGTGCGTGTGACTAATACGGCTGTAAACAGGTTAATCACCAAGCCCAGCGCCAATGTCACTGCAAACCCCGCCACCAAACTGGCACCGGGTGTTTGACCAAACAGGAATAAAATACCGCAGATGATAATCGTAGATGTATTCGAGTCGCGGATAGATGCCCATGCACGGTCAAAACCCACCTCTAGCGCCTCCATTAATTTTTTGCCAGAACGGATTTCTTCTTTGATACGCTCAAAGATGAGGATATTGCCATCTACCGCCGTACCAATAGAGATGAGCAAACCCGTTATGGCAGGTAATGTTAGGGTCAGTGGGATAAGTTTGATAAAGAGCAAATTAAGCGTGATAAACACAATCAGCGCAAGGTCGGCGGCAATTCCCTGTACGCGATAATACACAAACATGAAAATTAGCACAACAATCGCGCCAATTATGCCTGCCCGTAGGCTCAATTGTACCGATTCATTACCCAATGTCGCGCCAACGACCTCTGAACTCTCGACACGCAACGGAATTGCCAATGCACCAGAGCGCAATTGCAATGCCAATTCTTGGGCGCTATCTTGCGTAAAGCTACCGCTAATCACACCCCCTGTATCTAATCTGGCTTGAACCGACGGCGCAGACAACACCACCCCATCGAGGACAATCGCCATTGGTTCTTGGCTCACAGAGGCTTGTGCGGTATATTCGCCAAAGATACTCTGATATTCGGGCTTCACTTCAAAACGAATGAGCCAGAGATTGCCTTGTGGGTCAAATTCTGCTACTGCCGCCGCCAAGCCTTCACCCGTCATCACCGTCCGAAACGGCTGTCCATCCAATGGATTCACGATGGTCGGCAAGGGCGCAACACCCATTTCTTCTAATGTGAGTCCTTGTTCGGCGGCGAGGCGTTGCCTTCCCAAATAATTATTCAATTGGGTATCGGTCAAAATGCGTTGCCCTTGCAATTGACCCACATTGTTTCGCAATCCAGAAAAATTCACAAATTCGAGGAGCGCCGTTTGCTGAATGGTGCGTAAGGCAACCTCTGGGTCAGATTCACCGGGCAATTCAACCAAAATACGATTATTACCCTGTGTTTGTACCGTCACTTCAATGGTGCCACTCGGATTAATCCGTCGGGTGACACTATTTGCCGTTTGTTTAAGGTCATCAAGTGTAAAGGCTTCTGGTGGCAATTCTGCTTGGAGCAAAACGCGCAACCCACCCACAAGGTCTAAGCCTTGTTGAAATTCAAAATCACCCTTAAATTCGCTACAATCCGCTTCGGGATTGCGCTCACAGATGGCGAGACTCTCTTCATCTGCTCCACGCAACAAAAAATCAGGCTTGGGTGTATCTGGTAACATCAACCAAATCGCCCCAATCATCATAACCACAATCAATACCAGCCAAGTATAATGGCGACTCATTGTATAAAATATCCTCCTTGCGTATGTACCAACCGTTGATTTGCCCCGCAATTAGGCAAACGGTGATAGTGTAGTCTTATCTACGACATGCGGATAGGGACAGTTACTCAGTTTCGGTTTCTTTTGCCAAACCCTTTTGGGCATTTTGCGCGATTTCTTCGGCATCATACGGCTGAATAAGCGCCACATTCAATATACGGATTTGCACCCCATCGGCAATTTCGACCACCGAAATACCACTTTCGGCATTCACATCAATCACCTTACCAATAATGCCACCATACGTCACCACTTCATCACCAGCCGCCAATGCTCGTGCAAATTTTTGACGCTTAACAAAATCGCGTTGTTTGGGAAATGTCACCATAGACCACCATGCTCCCAACGCCAACAACATCACAAATGCTAATAGTGCAAATTCTGGCATCACACACTCCTTATGTTTACTTGCTTGATTAATTGCAAACTTGCTTCTAAAATAGCGATTATACACGCCAATGGAATGGCAGGCAGTAGCCACTCATGCGATTGATACTATATAAAGGCAAAAAGATGAAAACACTCATTAGAACTTTCAGCCTCATGGCACTCTCACTGTTGATGATTTTGAATCCGTCCCCCTCTCCCGTAGAGGCAGGGACATATCTCCTCACCAATAATGGTGATGGATTTAGAACATGGACAATCACGGGCGAAACCACACTCGTCATGAATGGTTTCGATTTACGCACCACCTTTCAACTCACCCAACCCATCACCATAGACACCGTGCGGATGTCTGTGGCACAACCCGTTGTTGGGCAACCAGTCGAAGCAGTAATCTACCAAGATTTCAATGGTGGCAACCCCAATGATGCCGCTTTGGTCACACGCCAAACCTTCACCATCAACGATTCTGGTGTGTTCATCGGCAAATTGACCACCCCCGTCCAAATTACCGCCCCTGTGGTATGGGTAGGATTTTATATGCCTGTCGGATTCAAATTTCGGAGCGACCAAGCAGGCACATCCGTTTTAACCTATTGGGGGTGGACACCCAACGCAACATTTGACCTCAGCAATTTGCGTACAGCCACCGTCTTTGGTCCTAGCGATGGCACAGAACCCGTCAATATTAATATGAGTGGTGTCGCACGTATCACCGCCGAAATTACCCCCACTGGCGCAGAAGTGCCTATCACCCTTAGCCCTGTCACCACCGTAACCACAGGCTCTACAGGGACAACCACCTCACCAACCACCCAAATTATTGGCAGTTCCACCACCAATCTATCCCCGATGGTTGTCTATCCAAATTGCCCTGGTGTGTTTTATGATACCCAAGACATCATCATCAATTATCGTGATGGTGTGCGGACATTCTGCAACACCATTTACACCATCTTTGCGATTCCTGTCCCCACGGGCTATAGACAAGTTGGACTTCTGCACGATATTTCGTTATATGGTATCCCACCAGAGAATCAGTCTCCCTTGCCATTCCCCATCACCCATTGTATTCGTCCACTCACTACCGATACCACCACTGCACTCATCGGGATTGCCTATGGAACGCCCCGCCGATGGGAAATTTTACCTACCGTGCGCTTTAATGACCTTGTATGTGCAGAAATGCGCCATATCGGTTTTATTTCTTACTTTTTGCCACAACGATGAAGGGCTTTTTACATGCGTATTGTCGCTAATGATAGGTTGATTAAACGAAACAGAAAAAATGCCACACGGCTCTTTTTCTTCAGTTTAGTCGTTTTGATATTCGGCTTTTTTATTGCCAATGCGCCATTTTTTGGCGTAGGTGAGCCAGAAGATATGACCACACAACTCTACTTATTGGGGATGCCGTTGATTCTTATTATCGGGTTCACATCCACAATGGTATCAGTGAGGCTCACCAATTTGTGGATTCGTCAGCCACGACCAGAAGCCGCCATTACCGAAGCACTTAAAGGTGCTGTGAATAAAAATTCGGCGCTCTATCATTATCTACACCTTCCAGCCCGTCATGTGCTGATTAGTCCACAGGGTGTATTTGTGATGGTGAGCCGTTTTCAAGATGGTCGGGTCATTGTGAATGGGAAAAAATGGCGTGTGATCAAGGGACCCATTGGCGCATTATTCACTTTGTTTCGGTTAGATGGCATCGGCAATCCCAATACAGAGGCAGAAAATTCTGCCAATTACATCCGCCATATCATCCAAGAATACGATGACTCTATCCCTGTTACCCCACTGATTGTCTTTACCGACCCACGAGTCAAATTGACAATAGAAGACCCAGATGTGCCAGTATTGCACACCGACAACAAAATTAAGCCAAATCTCCGCGACTATATCAAAGATTTGCCCGAATTAGAGCAACTCAAAGGCAAAAAGCTAGAGGATTTTATCGCAGAATTTGAATCGGCAACCACCAGCGACTAGCAATAAAAAATGGGCAGAAATTTCTGCCCATTTTTTTGTCATGTATCCAAATCACCCCATGCTATCGAGGCGGGTTTGCCATTTATCTACCAATTTCTGATACGTGGCTTCGCTAATTTCACCTGTCATCAGTTTGGCATCCAAATTATCTATCAAGAGCTGAATTTCTTCTTTAGTCTGTGGATTTGAAGACGGTGTTGTTGGTTCAGGGGTAGTTGCGGGTGCTTGCGGATTTTGGTTCATCTGATTCATCATCATCTGATTCATCATTTGGCTCATCATCTGTTGTTGTTGGAGCATCTGTTGTTGCAATGCAGAGACCTCAGAGCTTTGCCCAGAGGGGTTCATCTGCCCCGCCAATTGTTGCCCAAGCCCCAAACCAAGCCCCGCAGAGGCAAAATTATTGCCCCCTGTATTGCTCGCCGCCGCCATACCAATATCAAGGCGTTTTTGGGTCTCTAGGACATCTTTCCAAATCTCTAATGGCACAATATCGCGCAATTCCTCAATGGGGAGTGTCACGGTATCAAACGGATTCGCCTCAAAAGCACGGATTTTCATCCCAATTTCGGCAAATTTCTCATTGACCTTTACCAAGAGCGCCCCTTCAATTTCCTCAAGAATCCCGTTGGCTTCCATCAAATCTTGTGCGCCAGATTTATTGAGCAGGTTATTCACTTCGCCCAAAAGCATCGTCTGAATACGATCTTTAATATCGCGCATGGTGGTGAGGGCGCGGTTCACACCATATTTTTTGAGGAACATCATCGGGTCTGCAATAGAAATGTCCATCACACCATGCGTCCGCAATAATGTAATCCCCAAGCCCGTATTCGTCCGCAAATAGAGGGGTTTCGATGTCCCCCACCCCACTTGAGGCATATCGCGTAGGTTGATAAAATACACATACGCCGTGAATGGGGTGCGACCACTAGTTGCCAAACCCACGATGCTAGAGAGGATAGGCAAATTGGCGGTGGATAGTGTGTGTCGTCCTGGACCAAACACATCTAATGCCTGTCCTGCACGGACAAATACCGCCGCTTGGCTTTCATTCACAATCAATTGTGACCCAAACCGAAAATCGCCTTCACGGTCTTGTGGCTCACGCCAGACCAATTCATCATCAGCGACATTCACATGGTCAATAACATCAATAATACGTGGCATTAGTCATTCTCCTTATACAGTTTTGCTTAAATTGGTTAAAACTTCATCACGCAGGTCATACGCATCAAGGGCTTCTGTAGCAATATTCTCCAAATCCCAAATGACCTGTTCCAGATTTTCTCGGTTGATTATGGCTTGTTCTAGCACATCAAGCGCCACATCAAATTTATCCGCGTACCCAATATGGGCTTCATCAAACGCATAAATCTTCTCTAATTCTTCTGAGCCAATTTTCATTTGCGCCCACATCCCATCATAACCGGGTGCTTGGATAAAAATTTTATCCCGATACAATTGTATCCGACTCTTAGCAGAACGGGTGCGTGGCATATACATCATCCCGCCTTGCATATCAAGAATCAATTTTTCTAAGCGCACCAAACGGTCTATACGCTTATCCATCTCACCCGCAATATACTCGCGCAACATCCTATCGGCAGTCCGACGTGCCTGCTTATCCTGATACCCCTTAAAACCCGGTAATCTGGCGATGAGTCGCTCAAAAGACCCACGGCTACTCACGATTTTTTCGTATAAATCTGACATGCGTATCAAAATCCTTTCAATTCAAGAAATATTCCGTGCCACAATATGGGCATTGAACCGTACCTTTACCAACCAATTGAATGTCGCCACCACAATTTTTGCATTTTTGTAAATCGCGTAATTGTTGAGCATCCGCAGAAAATAATCTGCCATCTTTCCAGTTGATATACCCGCTAAAAACCTGTAACCCCACCAATTGATGAATCATGTCGCGCACCGTGTCTACTTTTACACTCATTTCAAGCGCAACATCATTCACACCCACTTCACCACGACTTCTGACAATATCCAGTAATTGCCGTTGCTTTTGCATCAATGAATCTTGTTGGGCATCTTGCCCGCCTTTGATATACAAAAACAATCCAAAGCCGATGAGAGGCGCAACGACCACAAATACCAATCCTGCACCCAATATCGTACCCATCATGGTAGATTCTGGCTGACCAGCCCGCACAGCAAGGAATAATCCTGCCAGCGCCGCAATCCCCATGCCAATCACCATCAATACAATGCCACTTAAACGTCCCTGATTCATCTAAAATTCCTCTTTTATTGATGCACCATCATCCAAAACCAGCAGATCCACCACCGCTCGACCCGCCACCACTAAATCCACCACCACTCCAGCTAGACCCACCGCTAGACCAACTACCACTCGACCCACCAGAGGCGCTTTGTGGACGGCTTGTAAATGCCTGTGATGCCGATTCTAGCATATTCGATAAGCCCGCAGAGAGTGATTCCAGTCCCCCAGATAACCCGCCTGCCATACCATCTAATCCGCCACCGCCGGCACGGGCAATATCACCGGGCAACACATCCCCCGCACGAGGTAATGGCGACCCAGCCTGATACCCACGCCCATAATAACCACCGCGATAGGTGGGATAATACCATATTGGCGCAGGAACATTATCTATTTGGCTAAACCGCCGAATCCATGCGCGGTCAACACCAAATGCCACCGCATACGGTAAATAGGCTTCAAATTGGTCTGCAACCATATCGGCTTTGGCATATTTATCTAAATTTTGCAAATACCGCCGAAATGCTTGCCATTTTGCCGATTCTTCTGCACCCACTTGTGTCTTACGCGGCATAAAATTTCCGCCAATGGCAAATGACATCGCCATCACAAACAACGCCACAGGCAAACAAAATGCGACCATTGTATAGTCAGATAAAAAGGTGACAACCAGCACCAAAACGATAATCGCTAAGAAAATTAGCCCACCGCCCAAACCACCCGCATACATATTACGTACTGTGTTGGGGTTGGCAACCAGCAGTTTTTCATCTACCAGCGCCTCATATAAATCACCCTGCAATTCGGGGATGTATTGATAGAATTTGTTTTGGAGCGATTTCATCGGTTTTTCGAGTTTACCACCAAAAATTCGCTTGATAATTGTTTTTTCAAATTTACGCAAATCGTCTACTGGCTTATCGGTGCGCTTAAACGTGATATCGCTAATCGGTATGCCAAATAAACCCTTTTTCTGGTCTTCTTCAATCACCATATAACCCCGATGCGCCAAATCTATCAGAGTAGATAACACATCGCGCAGGTCTGCCTTCTCATCAATCAATGTACCAACAATCGCAGGAGGCAAACCGCTCGGTGGTTCACTCAGATATTCTGGCACAATGCCAATTTTGGGGTCTCTACCTTTGCTATACCACAACGCATAGACCGCCAACGGAGAGCTGAGAGCGACCAACAACGAAATGGCGATAATCCCCAAATCAATGAGGGGTTTTTGTGTTTCTTCAAAGTCACGCCGAGAATCAAAACTATCTTGCCATGAGGCTTTACGGGCATTAGGGTCATGCGGATATTGCGCCCGAATTTCAAAAAATTCTGACCCGCCAATAGTCTGTGTGGAACTCGCTACCACCAAGGTGCTATTCACCCGCACACTAGATGTCGCACCATACGTCACCACAGGGTCTACACCTTCTCTGGGGGCATATCCCAATGGCAGGCGCACCGTGAGAGTGCTTGTTCCCACCGAAAATCCATATTTTTCGTCTGGGACAGCACGCCACCAAATTTGGTCACCACCAGTATAGACACGAATCGCGCCATCTACATCATATTCAATCTCAAACATCTGCGAAGCATTGGTAATCGTGCGGTTAAAATAATAGGTGATAGAAAGCCCTTCTTGAACTTTCTGAACACAATAAGTACCTGGTGACTCGCCGACACAACTAGAACGCAATGTCACGCCCAACTCGGTAACGCGGACATTGGTGATGTCATCTAAGTTATCGAGCGGAATAACCCGTGTACCAAAACGGAATGTGCCAGAAAAACGGACTTTGAGCGTCTCGCGCACAGTGAACGAATTATTGGTGGTATCCACATTAAAAATATCCACATTCCATTCTTCAAAAAATGCAGAACGGCTCTGAGCCACCAGTGGAATACTCATCCCAAATAGAAATAATAAGATAGTGAGCAAAAATATCACTTTACGTTGCATTGCTTGTCCTTCATAGATTTTTCGCTGTTTAGAAACTACGCCACTTTAAGGCTTGTCCTAAAAGTCCGATAGACAAAAAGGGCATATTTCCATAAAAATGGCTATATCTTTTGCCCCCAACGGGCGGTGAACCACCCGTCTGTATCTCTGCAACCCTGTTCACCGGGTTGTTTCGCCTGTCCAATCGGTAAAAATACCCACAAAATCGGCAGACCAATCCCATTTATGGGGGTTCGGTCGATCAGGCAGTGGTTTATCGCCTGCTGTCGCTTTTAGGACAAGCCTTTTAGTGGCAGTAAGTGGCAGTAGAGGAAAACAGCACTCCTTTCGTATAAATAAATCGGTCTAAATACGCAGAGTATGGGGCTGGTGAAGCAGCCCATAATGCCTATATAGTCGATAGTAACGATGCTATTGCTGGCTTAGACTGGTCAGAATAGGCTCTTGCAAGCCACTACCTTTAAGGTAGATGGTATCTGACAGTGTGCCAATAAGTTTTACCAAGCTGATTTTATTATAGCACGACTCATGAGAATGTGCTTTTGGGTAATGTATCCATTTCGGTTGAAAATTAAGTAAGCCATTTGGGATTCAAAATACGAGCAACGGAAACTATCAAACCCGCCGTCGAATGAAATGCGCCAGCAGGACGAAAAAGGCGATATAACATACGATTGACATGCTACAGTCTCTGCCAGTAGTGTCACCCAAATGGCATCTAACATAATAATGGGCGGCACACTCGTTAAATTCAGGGTTGAAGGTCGTGCCACATCTTGCACTACCTCATTCAGTTTCCGTAACCCTACCTGTGTTCGACTTTGCGCGGCTATTTCCGTTTGCATCTGGCGTAAACTCACTCCTAAATCCGCCCATCGCCTAATTTGTGTGATGACATCATCCCATAAGCGTTGATAAGGGCGAACAATTGTGAAGGGTATCCGTACACTCCCCCCACATTCACATACTGCACGCGGTAACATAAAAGTCACTACGCCGTAATTCGTTACGATCTGGCGCTAGCGATGCCCATTCCGCGTAAATCGACACGCTTTTCTGCTCCCACAGCGTTGGCAGATAGCCTGAGTATGATGCTTGATATCCCCCCGCCTCACATGGGTATTTCGATATAACCACTTGTCCACATCTGCTTCTAATTGCTTTTCAATGAGGGTATTCACATAGTCTTGAATGTCTTGTTTGAGTTGTGAAAGAAACTTATTGAATTCATAAACGGTTTGCGGTATGGTTGTTTTCATGATGTGACTCCAATTTTGTTTTTTTCGCAACAAAACTTTAACCGATTTTCACGTCTTTTTCCATTTCAACCGAAATAGATACACTACCAGCGAAAATCGCCAACTCACGCTAAAATAAAGTCTATATTGATAAGGATGATAGGAAAATGATTTGATGTATTACACACGCGAGAAATTAGAAGAATTTGAAGCCTATACATTGGCATCGTATGCCCTAAAAAGTGCCGATAGTCGTGGCAGACCCCATCATGAGCATGAGCCGAATTATCGGACAGTGTTTCAGCGCGATAGAGACCGTATTGTTCATTCGGCGGCGTTTCGGCGATTAGAATATAAAACGCAGGTGTTTGTGAATGATGCTGGCGATTATTATCGCACACGGCTTACCCATACGCTGGAAGTGGCACAAATTGGGCGCACGATTGCCCGTGCATTGGGTGTAAATGAAGATTTGGTCGAGGTGATTTGTTTGGCACATGATTTGGGTCACCCGCCTTTTGGTCATGCTGGTGAGGGGGTATTGAATACCCTAATGAAAGACCATGATGGATTTAACCACAATCACCAAAGCTATCGGGTCGTGACTGAATTAGAACGGCGCTATCCCCGTTGGAAAGGGTTAAACCTTAGCTACGAGACGCTAGAAGGCATTGCCAAACATGAAACCGATTATGATATTAGCGCGGTTATGGGGTTGAGTGCCACCGCACGGGGTAGTCTTGAGGCGCAAATTGCCAATATTGCCGATGAACTGGCATATAACGCGCATGACCTCGATGATGGATTGCTCTCTGGACTGATTCATCAAGACCAATTGCAAGAACTTAATTTGTGGCGACAGTTGTGTGAACGGCTCGATTGGCAGGGTGGTCGCATGGATGAAATCACCCGTCATCGGTTTATCCGCGAGCAAATCGGCTTGCAAGTGGATGATGTTATCGCGCAGACGGAGCGTAATTTGGCGACACATGTCATTAAAACGCCGATGGATGTGCAAAATTATGCGACCAATATCGCCTCACATAGCGAGAATTTTATGGCGTTAAATAAGGCACTCAAACAATTTTTGTACCAGAATATGTATTATCACCACACGGTCATTCGCATGGCAAAACGCGCAGAACGTTTTTTGACAGAGATATTCAATAGCTATATTTCCGAGCCACGCCAATTGCCAGATGAGTATCGGGCATTGCTCAAAGAACAGCCAGTGCATCGGGTGGTGACAGATTATATCGCTGGCTTAACAGATAGAAGCGCCCAACAAGAATATCGGCGTTTATTTGATTCTTTGACGAGTCTGTAAATGGCTTGTACAATAATGAAACAATAAAATGGATAAAATACCCCATAGGGATTGCGTATGTCATCTGAAACACTTCTCAATAATCGGTATCGTCTGGTATCCCAATTAGCATCAGGCGGGATGGCGGTCATTTATAAAGCAATAGATCAATCACTTGGGCGCACGGTGGCAATCAAGATTTTGCGTCCAAGCCTGACTGTAGACCCCATTTTTGTGGCACGGTTTCAGAATGAGGCGCGGAGCATTGCCAATCTTGCCCATCCCAATATTGTGACGGTGCATGATGTGGGTAGCCAAGGTCCCACCCACTATATCGTTATGGAATTGGTAGACGGTGCAGACCTCAAAAATATGATACGGGCGCGTGGTGCGTTGCCCTTAGATAGGGTGCTAAAATTTGGCATCGAAATTTGTGCGGGGCTGGGTTTTGCTCATCGTGCTGGAATTGTCCATGCTGATGTCAAACCCCAAAATGTGCTGATGACCAAGAACGAAGTCGTCAAAATCACCGATTTTGGTATTGCACAAGCCTTGAGCGATACCCAACCTCAACAACGGGAATCGGTGGTGTGGGGTAGCCCACATTATTTTGCACCAGAACAAGCACAGGGCGAAAAGCCAACTGCCGCATCTGACGTGTATTCAATTGGCATTGTGTTATTTGAAATGCTCACGGGGCGTTTGCCCTATACGGGGACAAATCAACAAGAATTGGCGCTGGCGCATATTCGCAACCCAGTACCGTTGGCGAGCGACATTAACCCCAATGTACCAAAAGATTTGGCAGAAATTGTGCGAAAGGTCATGGATAAAGAACCGCGTGACCGTTATCGTACTGCCGACCAATTGGGTCAGATTTTGATTGCCTACAAAGAACGTATGGATGCGGGTGGCGGAGTTGCATCGAAAAAAATCAACCAATCATCGGGGAATTTTTCGCCAGATGTGACATCGCCCAGCCAAAAATTGACGCAACCACCACCCCAATCTACTATGCCATCGGGGTCTATCCCGCCCCAATCTGGCGGACAACCCCCTGCACCAAATTACTCACAACAACAACCATCCCCATTGAGTGGAATACCTACGCAACGGATGAATATGGCACCAGAAGCACCCCGCCCACCTGCAAATATGGCATCTAATAAGGGTGTGCCGATAGACCCACGTGCGGGTAATGTGTATGCGGGTAATTCTCAGTGGAATGCACAAATGCAAAGCCCTTCACAAAGTATCCCTGCACCACGACCGAATGTGGATAGTGGCGTACGTCCTCCTGCGCCACGTTCAACAACGTATCGGCGCGAAATAGAAGAGGATATACCCAAAGTGTGGGATACCGTGACAGTGATACTTGCATTTTTGGCATTTTCGGCGGTCGGATGCCTTGTGCCATTGTATTTAGTCGTCATTGGGGCGCGTTTTTAATAGATTGTTATATCAGGGTTCTAGTGTGGCGGTTTCTTCTTCATTGGTCATTGAATCTGCGCCTGTCATCGAATCTACCCCCGTCATGGAATCTACCCCCGTCATGGAATCGGTCATGGCGCTGGTAGATTCCATCACCTGATACGATGTGATGAGGACATTGGTATTGGCATCTGATGTGGATGCGACATAAATACCAACGCTACCCGCCTGTAGGGTGTCGTCTTGGAGTGTCACGACTTGCCTGCCATTGATATACCCTGTGAAGGTGTTGCCATATACCTCAATTTCGAGTGTATTGATTTCACCTATGGGCATGACTGCCTCGTTGGGTGTCCATTCTTCATCCGCATTGCGTAATTCTATCCACGTCCTATTTTCCCGTACCCAAATGCTATATCTGCCCAAACCATCTATGGCAAATACATTGTAGTTGTCTTCATCCATATAGCGGAAAACAATGCCATAGCCACTTGCTGGGGTGCTTTCTGCATTGAGTTGTCCTGTGAGTCGGATGATGAAATCGGTATAGGTAACATCTGCTGTAAATACACTGGCAATCGCTTGGCGGATGCGATTATTAATAATCTGATACCCGTCTGACGTGATTTGCCTGACAAGTCCGACAGAATTATCTTGTGGAAACCGCCCTGCAATGGTGTCATCGCTGGCAAATTGGGTAGTAAAATATTCTGCTGGTGGAACGATTACCCCTGGATTTGATGGGGGATTGCGCGAAATTATCCCTAGCACCACAATCGCTACAATAAGCCCCAATCCGAGCGATAAAAATAGCCATATCCCTCTGGATGAGGAAACAGATTGTTTACTGGTCGTGGTGACTGGTTTTGACTTCAGAGGGGCAATGGCTTCTAACGGCATAGTGATGGCGCTCATGACCGATTCGGCATGTGTTTGTTCACCCGCAAATGCGCGTTTGAGGTCATCTAAAAATTCGGTGGCTGTTTGATAGCGAGTGTCTGGTTGTTTGGCAAGGGCTTGAATGAGGACGGCATCTAATTTTGGATTATTAATAAAATCATAATCGGATAGGGGCGGGACGGGTTCTGTCATGTGTTTGAGCAATACGGACAATGTGCCATCGTCAGCAAAGGGCGGATGCCCCACTAGCATTTCATAGAGCATAATGCCGAGCGCATAAATATCACTGCGTCCATCTACAGCTGTGCCTGTGGCTTGTTCGGGTGACATATAGGCGGGTGTGCCAACGGTCATACCTTCTTGGGTAAATTGCGCCCCTTGTGCCATGCGTGCAATGCCAAAATCGGTGAGGATAGCACGCCCATCGGCATTGAGGATGACATTGGCGGGTTTAACATCGCGGTGTACCATGCCTTTGTCATGGGCATATTGCAGAGCATCGCATAAATCGGTCATGATGGCGAGTACACGCTCATGCGGTAACAATGTTTCGGTGTTATTGGCTGATTCTAAAATCTCTTTGAGGGTTTTGCCTTGTAGAAGCGACATGACCATATAGCAGACCATCTCGCCACCGCGTTCCCCTGTCGCATAATCATAGACTTGGACAATATTGGGATGATTGAGTGTGGCGACAAAACGGGCTTCACGCTCAAAACGTTCTTTGAACATGGTATCGTCTGCGAGATGCTCATGCAGTACCTTAATGGCAACTTCGCGCCCAAGATTATTGTCATAGCCCAAATAAACCCGCGCCATGCCCCCTGTGCCTAATTTTTGGCGAATTTCATAGCGGTCATTCAAAATTTGCTTGAGGCTATCTTTAGAATCGCTCATATTGCTCCTATTATAAAACCTACTTAATTAACTATATAGAAGCCAATTCTGATAAATATCTTACTATGCCTATAAACAAACAAAGGGTCATAATGACCCCTGTTTGTCTCTGGGTAAGGCTATTGGCTAGGGTACAACAACGGGTGTTACCTCTACTGGTGCAACGGGTACAACTTCCATTGAACTTGTGTCGGTTGTAGTGGTGGTCGTTGTAGTAGTAGTTGTGGTTGTTGTAGCAGGGGTTGTATTTACCCCTGTTTTATTGATGGATTGCACGGTATTGAATACTGGGCGGGTTGACTCATTGGGTGCAACGAGGCTGGTATAGCACAATTCCACGAGGGCTCGACCCGCACGGCTTTGGCATCCATTGAGGTTGTCTAGGAACATGGGTCCCACATAATTGAGCGAATCGCCAATTTCATAGGCGCGTGGCGCATAAATGGCTTGCTCTGTGAGGCTGGTATAAGAAACAAAGATATTGATTTGGCTTGGTGGCGATGTATCTTCGCTTGTTCCCCAACCAAATTTGGTTATCCAAAGGGGTTTGTTGCTCATATTGTAGCGCACCATCAAATCGCGGTAGGCTTGGATGTTGTTGTTAAAATAGAACACTTCATCCTCAAAGTGAGTCGAAACGCCAATGGGTTGTTCGCAACAAGTGGCATCAGGTGGGTTTGCCCATGCACCGGGATGTGCGCCGATGGCATCTACCAAATCGTTAACACCATTAGACAGCAATGATTCCATGTATACACGGTCATTGATAGCATTCACACGGTCGTTGAAACGGGTTGGTGCAAGCCCAGCAGAGATGACAATCGCATCGTCATCGGTGGCGGTGAGTGCGGCAGAAGCCCCACGCAATAATTCGAGATAGTCTGTGTCACACATTCTGCGGTCACAGTTCCAATTACGACGCAAATTGGGTTCATTCCAAATCTCATAGGCATCTACAACGCCGTTATAGTGGGTGGCGATGGCGGTGACGAAGGTATTGAAATCTTCCAAATCTCTTGGAGGACCGTTTTCGTCTTGGCTATCTCTTGCCCAACTCGGTGCATTGGTAAGTGTGAGCAGGATATTGATATCGAGTGCATCAAGCGCGTTGATGGCAGTATCGAGTTCCCCATACACAATTTGACCTTGTGTGGTCTCTAGGTCGCGCCAGCTCACCACAATTTTGACCCATTGCACATCGAGTTGGTCTACGAGCTGTACTACATCAGAGACGGGTTGCCCATCAATGAAAATCTCGATGCCATAGCCAAAGCTATCGGTGGGGAGTGTTTCGACAACGGCAGGTGATGAAACCGATTCTGTAGCTTGTTCTGTCACTTGTGCGGGTGGTTGTACTGGTGGGGTAGTGCTTGTGTCTGTACTAGGCAGATTAATCACCTGACCGACATACACAATATTGGCATTGGTGATATTGGGGTTTACCGCCAATAATGCGGCAACGGTGGTATTGTTGCGGGCGGCGACACGTCCTAATGTATCCCCTGCGCGGACGGTATCGGTTACGCCACTGGGTTGAGGTGTTTCTGGGGTAGCGGGTACAGATGTTGCAGTGGTTGGTGGGGTGCTACCCGAAGCGGGTATACGTAGTCTCTGACCTACATAGATGAGACGCGAGTTGGCGATGCCGTTTTCTGCCGCGAGGGCTTGAACATTCGTCCCAAAACGCAAAGCTATGCGAAACAGATTATCGCCTGCTTGTACCACATAAGTTTCTTGTGTGGATGTTGGGGCAGGGGTAGGCGTTGGCTGGGGAGTGGGTGTTGGGGCTGGCGTAGATGTTTGCGCCGACACCGTGCCAATCGCCAAGACGAACAATAAAGTGCTTAAAATACTTAAAATAGCGATTCGGCTTTGTCGCATATTTATTCTCCTTCAATCGTAGAACTTAATTCAACACGTTAAACGTTAATGATAGCCCCATATCGGCATTTACGCTACTCAAAATGATAACTCAAATTGCGGTAGTGTATCGAACTCGGTTGAAATGGAAAAAGACGTGAAAACAACCATAGCGCAAAGTGTTTACGAATTCAATGAGTTTCTTTCACAACTCAAACAAGACATTCAAGACTATAGGGCGATTGCATATGATTTCTTAATTGAAAATCAATGAAAAATGAGCTATAGCACCTTATGACCTGATTAAATGAGACTTTTGCCTATCAGTCTGGTGAACATAGTGAAATATGCCTAAATGTTCGGCAGACTGCTTTTAATATCTCATGTCTCTAAAGGTCAATTAGGCTCATTTTTCAATAATTGAGATTTGATATGCAATTGCCCTGCCTTTTCGCTGTGCATACTGAAAATTAACAGGGATATGTTATAATGATTTCCGTCTATATGGACATGATATATCCATTGACCAATCAATAACGAATAATTGTGGTTAGGAAAGTGCCTTAATGGAAATTAGTCAATTAGCCCGCATGATAGAATGGCTAGATGAAGAGCGTCGGCGCGATAAACAAACCATCGCCACGCTAGAAGAACGTCTCACCCAACAACAAGATACCATCAGTACCCTACAGCGAAGACTGGGTGCTATCGAATCTGACCAGAGTGTTATCCATGCCACCAGCACATCGGCAACGCATCTGGATGCCGATTTATTGGAGCAAATCCGCAAAGAGATGCGCCAATTACTAGAATCCGCAGAGGCAAAGCGCCTCACAGCAGAGCGCGAATCAGAGCGTCGGGCGGGCTTAGAGCGACAAACACTCTCTCGCCCTGTGCAAGAACTCACCGAAAAAATCACCAAATTAGAGCGCACCACCACCGAAGTCCCTGCCTTACAAATGGAGCGTGACCGCCTCTCAACGATGGTCTCCAATTTGCAACAACGCTTTGAGGATTTGCTCAAACGGCTCGAAGAACCCGATAGACGGCTCACCTTCATTGAAGAACAACGGCGTAATGATGTGCGCCGTATTGCCGAATTAGAGAGCGAAACACCAGAACTCAAGAAACAATTTGAGGGAATCCGCCCCAAATTGACATTATTAGAAGACCTCACGCTCCGCAATGAGCGCCGTATTCAAGAATTGCAAAATACAGAGCGTGACCGCCGTGAGCAAATTCAACAATTCATAGACCAACAGACCCTTCTCTTGCAACAAAGAGACCAACAAGTCACCGATTTACTCAAAAAGATGGCAGACCAAGATGGCATGATGAAGCAAAATTTTGAACGCTTTGAAACATGGTCAGATGCCTACCGCAGTATGAAAACCATCATAGACGACTTTAATCGCATTGGAGAACGCCTAGAACGGCGTATTAGCGAAGTCGCAGAGACCCAACGCCTCAGC
This sequence comes from Anaerolineae bacterium, assembly GCA_034436595.1. Lineage (GTDB taxonomy): Bacteria > Chloroflexota > Anaerolineae > Aggregatilineales > Phototrophicaceae. Next base: position 105,998 of record DAOTUO010000088.1, read on the forward strand.
GAAGAACGCTTCCGCCAAGAATGGAATGACTGGCGCTCTGATGATAGCAAACGCTGGAAGCAATTCACCCTATCTACCGATGAATCATGGCGTTTGCATGACAAAGAATTTGAGCGTTTTGTAGAAAGGTTTGAGACCCTCTTAGGAATCGTGCAACCCCTCAACGATGGTTTAGAACGTCTATGGAAATTAGAGCGTGAACGCGCCCTAATGTATCGGGAATATTATCAAAACATGCTCGCCCAATACGACACCAATAAGACCAATTATCTGCCATCTAACGGAAACGGAACATCGAATCCATGAGGGTACTCGGCACGGCGGGGCATGTTGACCATGGCAAATCCACATTGGTACGCGCCCTCACAGGCATAGACCCAGACCGCCTTGCAGAAGAAAAACAACGTGAAATGACCATAGACTTGGGTTTCGCGTGGTTTTCTGCACCCTCTGCTGGCGAGACTATCGGCATAGTGGATGTCCCGGGTCATCGGGATTTTATCGAAAATATGCTGGCAGGGGTAGGTGGCATAGACGCGGTATTATTTATCATTGCCGCCGACGAAGGAGTCATGCCCCAAACCCGCGAACATCTGGCAATTGTGGATTTACTCGGCATATCCAGTGGCATCATCGTCATGACCAAATGCGATATGGTACAAGATGCCGATTGGCTGGATTTGGTCGAAACCGAAATTCATGATACTGTCCAAAATACAATTCTCGCCACTGCGCCTATCATCCGCATATCTGCCTATACAGGTGCAGGAATAGATGCGCTAAAATCGGCTATTACCGCTACTCTGGAGACCCTACCCCCTCGCATTGGGGGAAAATTCCCGCGCCTGCCAATTGACCGTGTATTCACCCTAAGCGGGTTTGGCACAGTCGTTACAGGCACCTTATTGGACGATTCGCTAAAAATCGGTGATGAGGTCGAAATCCAGCCCAGTGGTATCAAAGGTAAAATACGCGGATTACACAGTTATAATCAAGTCGTCGAAATCGCGCAAGCAGGCAGTCGTGTCGCCGTCAATTTAGCTGGCATCGAAAAAAGTGCTGTGCGCCGTGGCGATACTGTCACCATGCCCAATCGTCTCTCCCCCACCCAACGGATTGATGCCTATTTTCGGCATTTATCCGATATGGAACGCCCCCTCAAGCACAACGCGCAAATTAAATTTTTTTGTGGGACAGATGAGGCACTCGGCACAATTCGTCTATTAAATGATGAGCAACTCAATGCAGGTGCAGAGGCATGGATTCAATTAGAATTAACAACCCCTATCGCGGTATCGCATGGGGATAAATTTATTTTGCGCTATCCATCACCTGCACAGACCATTGGCGGGGGTATGGTGGTCAATCCGCATCCAACACGGCGCTGGAAACGATTTACCCCAAGCCTCATCGAAAAATTAGAATCCCAACGCGATGGCACACCCCAAGAACGCCTCGCCCAAATCGCAGAAAAAACTGAGCCACTCAAAAAATCGGCTTTGCATCATGCCAGTGGGTTAAATAATGCTGATTTTGAATCTATTTTGGGTTTAGCACTCACAGAGAGGGTCATCACCGAAATTGCCAGTGGGCAATTTATGGCAACCAAGACAATGCACGAACTCGTCAACAAGACAATACATCTTGTGAGCCAATTTCACAAGGATAATCCGCTTAAATTGGGGATTCAACGCGAAGAATTACGGAGTCGGTTGAGTATCAAACAACCCGTATTCGCCTTTATATTGGCACAGACAGCAGAGCTATTATCCAATAGGCTCATGGTGTATCACAAGGCACATCACATCGAATTTACAGAGTCACAAATAAAATTGGTGGATAAGCTCATGGATATGATGGGCGACCCAGATAAAACCTTCACACCTATCACCATACCAGAGGCAATCACACTGGTCGGTGAGCCAATTGTGCGGGCATTAATTGATTTGGGCGATTTAATACAAATCAGCGAGGACATTATTTTTACCCCACACACCTTCGTTGCCCTATTAGATGCGACCCTAAAATTTATTGCAGAAACGGGACAAGTAGATGTAAAGATGTTACGCGATAAATTCAATACCACCCGCAAATATATCATCCCCTTTTTTGAATATACCGACACACTCGGCTATACTAAGCGTGTCGGTGATGTGCGGATCAGAGGCGATAAACCCTAATTTACACCGCGTCAATTGTCCCAAACTTGACCATTTCCATCTCTGCCGTCTCGACTGCCAAGTTCACCCGACTAATATGAGCGCCCATCGCCACCAATTTTTGCTCGGCGCGTTCATAGCCCCTGTCAATCTGCCCAATATTCGAGATGCGTGTTTCGCCCTTCGCCGCCAATGCCGCCAATACCAATGCCATCCCCGCCCGAATATCGGGACTGGTGATATTTGGCACGCCCTTAAAGGCGATGGGTCCCTGCACCAAAACCCGATGCGGGTCACACAGGGTAATCCGCGCCCCCATGCGTTCTAACTTATCCGTGAAGAAAAATCGGCTTTCATACATCCAATCATGAAAAATCACCGACCCCGCACTTTGTGTGGCAACCACCAGCGCGATACTCATCAAATCTGGTGGAAACCCAGGCCACGGTTGTGCTTTGATGATAGGAATACGCCCACCAATATCCGCCTGAATGGTCAATTGTTGGTTGGCAGGGACAATAATATCATTCCCCACCACATCCCAAGTCACACCCAACCGCGCAAATACCAATGCGGTCATATCCAAATGTTGCGGGTCTGCATCTTTGATGCGAATCGTGCCACCAGTGACCACCGCCGCACCGATATAACTACCCACTTCCATAAAATCTGCGCCCACATGGGCTTCCGCCCCATGCAAACGGTCAACCCCCTCTATGGTCAACCGATTAGAGCCAATACCGTCAATTTTTGCGCCCATCGCCACCAACATATTGCACAAATCTTGCACATGCGGTTCACTGGCAACATTCCGCAAAATAGTCGTACCTTGTGCCACCACTGCCGTCATCAGCAAATTTTCGGTGGCGGTCACACTCGCTTCGGAGAGCAAAATATCTGCGCCGATGAGTTTGTCGGTTTTCATGGTAAAAATACCGCGCTCAAAATCCACCGTACAACCCAATTTTCGGAAGCCAATGATATGCGTATCGAGCCGTCTCTCGCCAATGACATCGCCACCAGGGGCAGGAATTTCTACAAAGCCAACCCGCCCCAAAAGCGCCCCAGAAAAAACAAAGCTGGCGCGGGTTTTTTGCGCCAATTCACGTGAGACAATGCCACTTGGGATATTTTTGGCATGAACCCGCACACTTTTTTCATCTTCTAGCCATGTGACCTCTGCACCGAGTGCTTCCATGATTTCGATTGCCACCAACACATCACTAATTTTGGGGACATTGTGCAAAATCACAGGCTCATCGGTCAATAAGCACGCGGGGAGCATTTTGGTGATGGCGTTTTTATTGCCACCAGGGGTCACTTCCCCTTTGAGTGGGTATCCACCTTCAATCACGAACTGTTGCATCAAAATCTCCTAATGTGAGTTGAATTCTATCACCCACAGACACCTTGAGCCGTAGCGCCGCATTGCCCTGATTCACGGCAATTTCCAAATAGGATGAACTGCCGACCAGTGCCACCAAATCGCCACGCATAGATTCGGCATACGAAACACGAATCCCATAAATCTCGTCATCACCAACAATGACCCTCACTTGTGTAGATTCAATGGGCAAATTGGCGCTATCGCCAAAAACAGGACGCAACACCAACCGATGACCATCTACCCAATGCAATTCGCCAATACTGGTGATGATATTGCCAAAACGGTCTATGTGCATCACTTCGCCGTCAATTTGGGTCTCTTGGAGTGTCAATTCTGGCAAGGGAAGTTGTATCATATCGCCCAATTCTGGACCCATTTTTTCTAATGGCACACCATTGGCTAGATGTGCGACTGCGGGCGAAAAAATATCGCGTCCATGAAACGTATTGCTCACCACTGGCAGTCGATATTCTGTGCTAGACAGTTCATAAATACGTTTTTCTGGGAAATGTGCGAGGGCATACGCCAACACACCATTATCTGGGGCAACAAAGGTATATCCCCCCGCTTCTACCGCAATCGGCAGGCGTGCTGTACCTACACCGGGGTCTACCACCACCAAAAAAATAGTGCCTTTCGGGAAATATTTATAGCTATTCATCAAGGCAAATGCCGCTTGTCGCACATGCTGAGGGGCAATCGCATGGGTAATATCTATGAGGGTGGCATCTGGGCAGATATTTTTAATAACCCCCTTCATCACACCATCGTAAATATCGGTTAATCCAAAATCGGTTAAGAGCGCAATAGTTTGACTCATCGAGAATACGCCTTCCCAAAAAAATGATTATATGTCTCTATTTTATCGTAAAAAGACCTATCACCCTAGCCTACGAATGACCACCTTGTTATACTCATGCCCATCGTTAAAATTCCATGAAAGGGTCAACAACCGCCATGTTAGCAGTGATAGATTATGGTGCAGGCAATTTACGTAGTGTCCTCCATGCCCTCCGTTATTTGGGAATAGAGCATGTTCGGCTGGTACATCACCCCAGTGACCTACACGATGCCCATCAAATCATCCTACCGGGTGTGGGGGCATTTGGCGCGGGTATGGAACAACTTCACAAACAAGATTTGGTCGCACCACTCAAAGATGCCATTGGGCGAGGAATACCCTATTTAGGGATTTGCTTAGGGATGCAATTTTTATTTGAGCATAGCGATGAAATGGGAACACACAAGGGTCTGGGTGTAATCGAAGGGCATGTCACCCGTTTTCCTGCCGATATGGGGCTAAAAGTGCCTCACATGGGCTGGAATCAACTCACAACCACGCGCCCATCACCACTATTAGCCAACTTATCGCCAGAGAGCTATGCCTATTTTGTCCATAGCTATTATTGTGTGCCACAGCGCCCAGAGGATGTCCTCATCACCGCGCAATATGGCATGTCATTCTGTGCGGGTATTCAACGCGATAATATTTATGCGGTGCAATTTCACCCAGAAAAAAGCCAATCTACAGGCTTACGTATTCTGAGCAATTTCTTAAAGATGACAGCACCCGTCGCATAGAAACATTTTATCCAACAAGGAGCAATATCATGATTATTTACCCCGCCATAGACTTGCGCGGTGGTCAGGTTGTGCGTTTGCAAGGGGGAAACCCCAACGCACAAACTACATTTAGCACAGACCCACTTGCCATCGCCCAAAAATGGGCAGATGCAGGCGCGGCATGGTTGCATCTGGTCAACTTAGACGGCGCATTTGGGGAACAAAATGGTAATTTGGATATTTTAGAAAAAGTCGCTACCACAGGCTTAAACATCCAATTTGGTGGTGGCATCCGTAGCCTAAATGATGTGGAAGTGGCGCTCAAACTCGGTGCAAAACGGGTTGTTATCGGCACACTTGCCGTCCAAAAACCGCATCTCATCGGCACAGCCATTGCCCAATTTGGCGCGGATGCCATTTGTGTGGGTATTGATGGACGCGACCAATTTGTGATGACACACGGCTGGAAAGAAAAAAGCCAATACACCATTTTTGATTTTGGGCGGATGATGGCAGAACGTGGGGCAATCCACGCCCTATTCACCGATGTGAGCCGTGATGGTCACTTGGGTGGGGTCAATTTTGAGGATACCGCCGACCTTGCCGAACAAACAGGGTTACGGGTCATTGCCTCTGGCGGGGTGAATAGCCTCGATAGCCTGCGCGAATTGGCAAAAACAGGTATGATTGGCGGCGCAATCATCGGTATGGCGTTATACAAAGAGATTTTCACCCTACAAGAAGCGTTGGAGGCAGTCAAAAATGTTGGCTAAACGGATTATCCCCTGTTTGGATGTACTCAATGGACGGGTCGTGAAGGGTGTAAATTTTGTCAATCTCAAAGATGCAGGCGACCCTGTAGAACAAGCCATTATCTATGACCGTGCGGGCGCAGATGAACTGGTCTTTTTAGACATCACCGCCAGCCACGAAAATCGCAATACCACGCTCGATATGGTGCGCCATGTGGCAGATAACCTGTTCATCCCCTTTTGTGTGGGCGGTGGTATCCGCACCATTGAGGATATTCGTGCCACCTTACTCGCTGGTGCAGATAAAGTGAGCATCAACAGCGCCGCCATCCGCAATCCACAACTGATTAACGATGGTGCATGGGCGTATGGCAGTCAGTGTATCGTGGTCGCCATAGACCCCAAATGGGTAGATGGTCGCTGGATTGTTCACATTAACGGGGGGCGTATTGCCACCGATAAAGATGCAGTCACATGGGCAAAAGAGGTCGAATCTCGTGGGGCAGGCGAAATTTTGCTCACCAGTATGGATAAAGACGGCACACAAAGTGGCTATGACCTCGAAATGCTTGAAGCCATCACCAAAGCCGTCTCTATCCCTGTGATTGCCTCTGGTGGCGCGGGTAGCAAAGAACATTTCTACGAAGCACTCACCACTGGCGGGGCAGATGCCGCCCTAGCCGCATCACTTTTTCACTATGACCAATTGCGGATGCCAGACCTCAAGGCATATCTCAAATCACAAGGGGTCGCCGTCCGTTTGGGCGGATGGGAGGGCGTTGATGATCTCGCTGGATAATCTCAATTGGGACAAAGATGGTCTCATACCCGCTATTGTGCAAGATGCCACGACCAAACAAGTGTTGATGATGGCATACATGAACACCGAATCGTTGCGCCAAACGGTTGCATTAGGCGAAACGGTATTTTGGAGCAGAAGCCGTAGCGAAATTTGGCATAAAGGGGCGACATCGGGCAATACCCAAAAGGTGGTCTCGATAGCCGTTGATTGTGATGAAGACACGCTCCTTATCACCGTAAATCCCAATGGACCCGCCTGTCATACAGGCGCAGTATCCTGTTTTTTTCGTGACTTATCCAAATTTACAGAGGCATAGCCGATGTCCGCAGACATGATTTTACAACTCGAAAAAATTATCGCAGACCGCAAGGCAAATCCCCAAGCAGGCAGTTATACCAACAAACTGTTTGAGGACGGAATCAATAAAATTGCCCAAAAAGTGGGTGAAGAAGCGGTAGAGGTGATTGTCGCGTCATTGGGGCAGACTCGTGATTTGCAGATTGGCGAGTTAAGCGATTTGTTCTATCACATCCTCGTACTAATGTCACAATTGAGCATTTCGTTGGATGATGTTGGGGTAGAATTAGCACGTCGTCATCAGAAATAAACAAGCAATGGGGCAAATTGCCCCATTGTCATTTCACACTCTATTATGGTGTTTCTGTCGCTTCTTCCACACGGGCTAATGCCTCTTCATAGGATATAAAACCCGTCCATACGGGCAATCCCTCGCTGGTTATAAAAGTAGCCATAATATCTGTGGCAGGCAATGCCATCCCAATAATCTGGCTATCTTCACTCAAAACATCGCGTGGCAACCCCGCAAACGCATACACAATCATCGGCACATCGGGATAAAACAAGGTAAATATGGCTTGGTCACGAGTGACTAGTTGTCCCTCTATAAAAGCGGGTTCACCATAGCGTGTGATGACCTGCCCCAATGTGATGGTGGCGGTGAATTGCAACGAGATATAATCCACATTGCCTGTCCCATTGCTAATCAATTGGCAACACACACGGTCTTTTTCTGCTTGCGAAAATATCACACCAGAACGGGTTCCAGATTCCTGAAATTCGACATTACTCACTGTCTCATCTGCACCCAAAATTTCTTGTGCAGAGGCAAGTGTTGTCTCACCCACCACAATCCCACGCCAGCACGGTAATTGGCAATTTTCATCTTCGATGACAATGCTGTCGTCTATCAACAAACTATCGGTGATGACACGATTCACCAACACCACATTATCGGCAGGATTTTCGCTGTTCACAAATTCTGTCAAAATATCGAGTGACACCCCGCCACGCGCATATTCCAAATCGCCCAATTTAATCACGCCAACCGAATTTTCACCCACTTGCACACGGACTCCCGGCGTGCCATTAATGGACAATTCTTGCCCATAGGCATAATCGGTTTGGAACTGAAAGGGTCCCGCACCCGACATACATACATTGAGTTGTGTCTCATCCATCCCCAAACGGGTGGCAATAGTTGTCACCAATGTCTCGTTGAGTTGTTGATTTTTAGCGAGTTCATAAATGACGGCGTGTGTCGCCCAAAATTTGCCTTGTTCATTGGCACATTCGTTTAATACTGCCAAATAAGGCGATGCTTCTTGGTCAATAATGGGGAAAAATCGGTATTCAAATTTTGCCAAACCAGTCACCACAAAGGCTTCAATAAACTCAACAACTGTTTCATGATAGTCTTGGCAATGCGGACACAAAAAGTCCGCAAATTCGATAATTTTGATGGGCGTATTGGCATCACCCAAAATAAATGCCCCGTCTACCCCACGCGATTGTGGAATATCGGCATAAAAGGCGATGAGTGCCTCATCTGATGTTTGTGCCATTGCGGGAATCATCCCCAAAAGCACAATTCCGACCCATACAAAGATACTACGTACAAAGAATTTCATCATCACTCGCTTTCTCTATTCACTTTTACAATAGGTATCAAACCAAGTAACCATCTCATTGAGATGATGCACACGATGTTCTGGCTCGCCACTGCGCGACATTTCGTGTCCTTCACGCGGATAGCGTAGCATTTTCACTGTACCACCGCTACGGCGTACAAACGCAAACAGCTGCTCACCCTGTTCTATCGGCACACGGAAATCATTTTCGGCGTGAATAATGAGCAGAGGGGTTTTGATGCGATGAGCATACGCCAATGGCGATTGCTCCCACAAGAAGGTAGGGTCTTCCCATGGCTCAACTTCAAATTCGCCCGTGATGAGCGATGGTGTATCGCTTGTGCCATAGAAACTAATCAGATTATACACGCCACGTTGCGAAACGGCGCACACAAATCGGTCTGTATGCCCAACCACCCATGTGGTCATATACCCCCCATAAGACCCGCCTGTCACCGCCATGCGTTGGGTATCCACAAACCCTTTTTGAATAACCGCATCCACACCTGCCATCACATCATCATAAGCAGGTATACCCCATGAGCGTAAAATCGCCTGTTGGAATTTTTCGCCATAGCCACCCGCCCCGCGTGGGTTGCAATAAAAGACCACATACCCGTTTGTCGCCTGAAATTGCCATTCATGGAACATTGACGGTTCGCTGGCGCTCCACATCACATGCGGTCCACCGTGAATATTCACCACTAACGGATATTGCTGACCCTCTTTATACCCAACAGGCAACAAATACCATCCTTGTATTTTTTCGCCAGAAGGTGAATCAAACCACATCTCAACCGTCTCTTGGATGATAATCTCTTTGAGCCATGTCGCATTAAATGTCGTGATAGGTTGAATCGTCTGTGATTCTGCACCAAACACCATCACTTCAACAGGATTTATGGGCGTACCCGCGCAAAAGACCACATCACCTGTAATACTTACATCAAATTGTGTGAGCTTAAAATTACCAGCGGTCACTTGTGAAATTGCTTTCTCTGCCATATTAAAAGCATAAATAGGGGTAAAGCCATCATTTTCCAGCGAGAAAATAAGATGCTTGCCATCATGCGACCAGACAGACCCCAATTCTGAACGGTCTATATCTATATTGATGTCTATGCTATCCCCACCCGCCACGGGCATAATCGTGATACGCGCATTGGATTGCAAAATACTCTTTCTGGCGCTCATGGGATAACGTATATGCGCCAACCACATACCATCTGGCGAAGCAATCGGGGAAAAATTGGTGAATAGGTCATCGTTGGTGAGGCGTGTTTCTTCACCAGTCGTCACATCAATGCGATAAATCGCGCTGTCACGATAGGGTTCATCTTGGCTCAAATCCACTTGATGGGTTGTATAAACAAACTGACCATCATGTGACCATTGCGGGGCTTCATGATTAGCAGATAAATTGGTCAAACGGCGAGATTTTGCCTCATCATCACCCATGCCAATAATATAAATTTGCTCATGGCGGTCGGTCAGATAACTCGTCCCCACCCGATACGGAATTTTGACCATTGTCATAGGGTCAGATTTTTTGCGTTCCAATTCATCCTTGCGTTCTTTGCGGGCTTTTCCCTCATGCTTATCTGATGGTGGGGTATCTTCTGCGCCCTCATTGGCACGTTCTTCTTCGTTCATGGCACTCAAAAATGCCATATAAGACCCATCTGGCGACCACTCTGGTGATGTTGCTCCATTGGGTTGACTGGTGAGGGCGCGTGCTTCGCCACCAATGCCCATTGGCAAAATATAAACTTGTGGTTTGCCATCGCGTGCCGAGACAAATGCCAATTGTGACCCATCTGGCGACCATCTCGGTTGAAAATCTTTGCCAGAACGGGTAATTTGGCGGGGTATGCCACCCGTCACTGGGCTTAACCAGATATTTCGTTTATAGCCATTATCTGTTTTATCCACCGTCATACGCACATATGCCACCCATTGTCCATCTGGGCTAATGTGTGGGTCTTCTGTGGTGATAATTTGATATAAATCATCCACTTGCATCGGACGTTTTATCGTCATAACTAATCCTTTATTTGAAATAATTTCAACGGCATTATTATAACCCAAAACCAAATAAACCACATAACGCCATATTATGAATAAAGGTGTATTTCTGCTACAATAGTGAAGCAAATTAGGATGGATAAATATGGCGATAGACCCACAAACGTTTAAGCAAGCGATGACACAATGGGCAAGTGGCGTAACTGTTATCACCACCCGCCTCCCCGATGGCACACTCAAAGGCATGACCGCCTCATCATTCACCAGTGTGAGCATGGACCCCTACCTCATTTTGATATGTGTCGCAAAAAAACTCTATACCCACGAGGTATTGATCCAAAGCGATGTTTTTGCGGTGAATATTTTGAATAACACGCAAACAGAAATCGCGCAGATTTTTGCGGGGATGCGCCCCGAAATTGAGGACAGATTTGCTCATGTGGGGTATACCACCACCAATTTAGGCTCACCCATTCTGCCCAATGTATCGGCATGGCTCGATTGCAAAAAGTACCAGACCATAGACAGTGGCGACCATACCATTTTCATCGGAGAAGTCATATCGGCATACGGCGCATCAGATAAAGCACCACTCGTTTATTTTAATCGGCAATGGGGCAGTTTTGCCCCCAATAGTTAATTTATCCGAAGGGGATATAATGAAATTACTTGGCACAATCACACTCACACAAATTCAGCGTGACCGCCTTAAAATTGGCGAAAAACCCAACCAAATCTATCAACCAAATCCGCTTTTTGCCGTAGATGCCGTGCAACTCACCCCACATGGCATCATTGGCAAAACAGCCGATGGTGGTTATTTGGTAGATGCTCATCATGCCAATCATCCCAACACCCGCCATAATAGCCACAATGGGATTTCGATTGCCTTCACCTTTTTATACAATGAGATGAAAAATCGCTTTGGAGACACGGCAACATTGGGTATTGCAGGCGAAAATATCATCATTGACGATGCAGGAAATTTCGATGTCAATACCATAAAAGACGGCGCAACGATTGTCATTGAAAGTAGCACCAACGGCGAAAAAACCACCCTCACCGTTGGCAAAGGGATTCCCCCATGCCGTCCATTCACCCGTTATCTGACCAAAAACGATGAACTCGATGGTGATGAATTAGAAGACCATCTGCAATTTTTATCCAATGGGATGCGCGGATTTTATGTCTATTTAGATAACCCCGCAGAAACACCCACCATCCAAGCAGGCGATAAAGTCTATTTCGTAGAATAAAACACAACAAGGGTACAATTGAACAGTTGCACCCTTTCACTGATAATCTACGAAGCCACCTGCTGGCGTGCCGCCAATGCCGCCCCAATAATCCCCGCATCGTTCAATGTTTGTGCGGGAACAAGGTCTGCATTGGTGTTGAGCAGATAAAAAAATTCTTCATGCCGTTTGCTCACACCACCACCAAAAATAATCAAATCTGGTGAGAATAAAAATTCGACATGGGCGAGGTATTCATTCACACGGTCTGCCCATTCTTCCCACGATAAATCTTTACGTTTACGGGTGGCATCAGAGGAACGGCGTTCTGCATCCTTACCGCGAATTTCTAAATGCCCTAGTTCCGTATTTGGCACAAGGGTCTGATTCACAAAAATAGCACTACCAATACCTGTGCCAAAGGTGAGCGCCATAACAATTCCGCGATTATCACGCCCCGCGCCAAATGCCATCTCTGCCAACCCTGCGGCATCGGCATCGTTTAATACCCAAAATGGCAAGCCAGTCGCCTCATAAAAAAGTGCCTGTGCATCTGTGCCAATCCATCCCTTGTCCACATTCGCCGCACTATACACCACCCCCCGCTTCACTATAGCAGGAAATGTACACCCTACCGCACCTTTCCAAGCAAAATGTTCTACCAATTCGCGCACAACCACCGCCACAGCATCGGGTGTAGACGGGTCTGGGGTATCAATACGGTGACGGTCAGTGATAAACACCCCGCGTAACGTATCTACAATTGCCCCTTTAATGCCAGAACCACCAATATCTATGCCTAAAATTTCCATGAAAGCCTCCTTAAGATGATTTCTGCGCCCAAAGTTCAACGAAATATGCCAATAGCCGTGCGCCATAACCTGTCGCGCCTTTGGTCGGAATAGTCGGGTTGCCTTCGGCATCCAACATTGTCCCCGCCATGTCCACATGCGCCCAAACAGGATAATCCACAAATTGTTTGAGGAATGCGGCGGATGTTCCCACACCATTTTTTGCCCCACCGCTATTTTTCATGTCAGCGGTATCCGATTCAATCGCCTTGTCATATTCGGGATACAACGGCAAGCGCCACACCCGTTCATCAGTAAAATCACCCGCTTGGGATAGTATCGCAGACACCTCATTATCAATCGCAAACAAGCCCGCCGCTGCCTTGCCCAATGCAATCACGCATGAGCCTGTAAGCGTGGCAATATCCACCACCGCCGCTGGTTTATACCGTTTGGCATACACCAGCGCATCCGCCAAAATGAGCCGACCTTCGGCATCGGTGCTGATAATTTCGATGGTCTTGCCATTACTGGCGGTCAAGACATCTTGCGGGCGATAGGCTTTTTCGCTAATCATGTTCTCTACTGCAGGCACAATCCCCACCACATGCAATGGCAGGTCTAAATCGGCAATAATGCCCATGGCACTAATCACCGCCCCGCCACCGCCCATATCGGCTTTCATGCCAATCATGCCTTCTGCCGTTTTGATACTATACCCGCCGGTATCAAATGTGACACCCTTCCCCACCAAAACCACTGTGGGGACGCTTCCCGCTTTATCATGGTTGTGTTCTAAGATGATAAAACGGGGCAAATTGGCACTCCCTTGTGCCACACCGAGCAATGCGCCCATTTTGAGCGCCCGCATTTGTCCTTCTTCCAAAATTTCCACGCGCAATTTTTTGCTATTTGCCATCTCTACAGCGCGTTCTGCCAAATACGCAGGGGTGCAAATGTTGGGGGGCATATTGACCAAATTCCGCGCCATCACCGCGCCATCACCGTATGCTTTGCCACGCGCCACACCGTTTTGTGCTTCGGATAAATCGCTTTCAGCAAATACCAATATCTCTAGTGCATCAATTTCATCTTGGGGAGTCGTATCACTTTTTTGTCCGCGATAGGTATACAACCCCATCACCGCACCTTCTGCCACTGCTTGGGCAGAATCGCGTAACGAAATGGCTTTATCGCCACCACCACGCACCAAAACTGTTGCCACGCGCTTGGCTTTGATTTTCCGCGCATGAACAATGCCTGTGGCAACGGCACGGCGCAACACCACTGGCGAAAATTGCTCTGGCTTGCCCAACCCCACCAGCACAATGCGCTTGGCAGAAATAACCCCACGCGGATAAATCACGGCAATCTGACCATTTTTGCCTGCAAAATCGCCCGCATCAATTAATTCCTGCACCGCCCCGTTAAGCGCCTTATCTAGTGCATCAGTCGCACCACCAAACCCTGCATTGCGTTCTGCCAAAAAGGTCAATATCGTATCGCAATCGGTCTCTATAATGGGCTTGATAATCGTTTTAATTTCCACAATAACACATCCTTCTGGTGATGAAAATTTCTTAAATAGCCTTTGTCGCTATTATGGCATATTTAACTTGTGACTGCCAACCGCTATAATAGGGCGCAATCACACATAAGGAGAATTTTTAGTATGACCGATAGCCCCGTCATAACCGCCATTCGTCAAACCGAACAATTTTTGCATCTCTATCAACCACCTGCTATCAATGGCAATTTCAAAGGCAAACATATTATCAGCGTAGAACAATTCCATCGGCAAGATTTGGATATGCTCTATGAAGTCACCAAAGCATTACGCGGGCGAATTGTTGCTCATGACCGCGAATTAGTGAAGTTATGTGAGGGACGCTTGATGGCATCCCTTTTTTTTGAGTCGAGTACCCGTACAGATATGTCTTTTCAGGCGGCAATGCGTCGTTTGGGCGGGTCTGTGGTGTCTGCCAGCAATGGTGTACAATTTTCATCAGTGTATAAAGGCGAAAATCTGGCGGATACGGTACGTGCCGCAGGCTGTTATGCCGATATTATCGTCATTCGCCACCCGCATATCGGCTCATCCTACGAAGCCGCCTATTACTTAGACCGTCTCAATGAGCGCATCACCATCCCCACCACCGTCATTAGCGGGGGCGATGGTGCAGGCGAACATCCCACCCAAGCCTTACTGGATTTATTCACCATCACCGACCTCAAAAACGGACCCGATAACCTCACCATCACCCTCGTGGGCGATTTGCTCTATGGGCGCACGGTTCATTCACTCGCCAAGCTCATTAGCTTGTGGGGCGCACAAAATACCAAGCTATGCCTTGTATCACCACCATCGCTCCGTATCCCCGACACGGTATTGGATTTTATCATCAAGCACGGTATTACCGTCCACGAGACCACCGATTTATACGAAGTGCTAGGCGAGACCGATGTGCTATATTGGACACGTATTCAAGAAGAACGTTTTGCCCGCAAAGCCGATTACGAAGCCATTCGGGATAATTTTATCATGACCCCTGCCGTCCTCAACCAAGCCAAGCGCGATGTCATCCTCATGCACCCGCTCCCACGCAAACATGAAATGGGAACACCTCACGACCATGACATACTCGACCAAAATCCGCGTTCCGTATATTTCCAACAGATGGAAAACGGCATGTTTGTGCGGATGGCGCTCATGGCGATGGTCTTAGGGGCAGCTATATGAGCCAAATCGTCATTCATGGTATGGTAGACCCGCATGTGCATCTGCGCGGGATGGAATGGGCGCATAAAGGCACATTTTATTCAGAGACCTGCGCGGCGGTGGCGGGCGGTTATTGGGCGGTGATGGATATGCCCAACACAACCCCACCAACCCTCACCCGTGCGAGCCTAGACCAAAAACTGGGCGAAATCCGCGCCCAAGCCGTATGTGATTGGGGGGTGTATTTTTGTGCCTCATCCACAGGCAATTGGGCGGAATATCCCCAGATATTTACCGATGTATGTGGCATAAAAATGTTCAACAACGACACCACAGGGCATTTATTGGTAGAGGACGCTGCTGTCCGTGATGGGCATTATGCCCATTGGGACAGTGGCAAAATCTTTGCCAACCACGCCGAAAATGAGACATGCGCCCAAATCATCGCGCTAGTGCGAAAATATCGCAAACCCACGCACATCGTCCATGTGTGTACTGCCTATGAGGTGGAACTCATACGCCACGCCAAAGCAGACGGCTTACCGATTACCTGCGGGGTGAGTCCACATCACCTATTTTTGACCGAAAATGATGTTGACCGTTTGGGTGCCTTGGCATGGATGAAACCCACCCTCAAAACCCAAGCCGACCAAGATGCCCTATGGCGCGGAATTGCCGATGGTGTGATTGATGTGGTCGAATCTGACCACGCCCCACACTCACTCACCGAAAAATCATCCGATAATCCGCCCTATGGGGTGACAGGACTCGAAACCACACTCCCACTCATGCTCACCGCTGTCCATGAAGGGCGCATATCGCTGGAAAAAGTAGTGGATTTGGTCGCCAATAATCCGCGTAAAATTTGGGGACTCACCTGCCCACCAGAGACCTATTGCGTGGTAGATATGGATGATTCCCGTGTATTAACCCGCGAGCATTTGCATAGCCTTGTCGGATGGTCACCATTTGAGGGGATGCGCCTACATGGAATCGTCCGCCAGACATGGATTCGTGGCACACAGGTCTATGATGGCGAAAAAATACTGGTAAATGCTGGTTTTGGGGTGAATTTATATGGCTAATTGGCTCAGTAACACTCTTTTGCACACGGGCAAATTTGGCTATCAATTGACCAAGCCGCTACTATTTGGCAAATCGGCGCAAGATGCCCATGAAGATATTTTGCGCGTGCTAACCCAATTGGATAAGAATGCTATCGCACAAACTGCCATCAAGCGATTGCACCAATCATCGTTTAAGTCATATCCTGTGACCATTGGCGGGGTGGATTTACCACACCCGTTCATCCTCGCGGCGGGGTTTGTGAAAGGTCACGGATTCGAGGCAGAAGCCGATGCACTCATCACTGGTCGCAAAAAAAATATTATCCCTGGATGGCGTACCATGCCCAACCTTGTGGGTGCAGTAGAGATGGGGTCATTCACTCGCCACCCGCGCATGGGCAATAGTGGCACGGTGATATGGCGCGATATACCCACTCATTCCACCCAAAATCGTGTAGGACTCAAAAATCCGGGAGCAATCGGTGCATCGGCATTTCTGGCGAGTCATAAATCCGATTTACCTACGCTATTTGGCATCAACATCGCGCCATCCCCCAGTGTAAATGACCCACATCAAGAAAAAACCGAGATTTTGGAGGCAATAAGCGCCTTCATCACCAGAGGGGTGCGTCCTACATGGTTCACACTCAATTTAAGTTGTCCAAATACAGAGGATGACCCATCATCGCACCAAACCGAATCTAAAACCCGTGATTTATGTCGTGCTATTTTGGATTTATTGACGTATGAAGTCGGCGGGACAATTCCCCTATGGGTAAAAATTAGCCCCACCCTATCCGATAAACAGTATCGTGTCCTCATGCGGGTTTTTGCCGATGAAGGCGTGAGCGCCGTGATTGCCACCAACACTATCGCTATGCCCTCTCCCGATAATCCGTCTGTGATGGCAGGTGTGGGTGGCGGAAAATTGCACGACCATGCGGTGCGGGTGGCGGGGTTGCTCATGGCAGAAAAAATCACACACGGCTATGCGGTGGATGTGGTCGGATGTGGCGGGGTACAAGACCCTATCAGTTATTATGCGTTCCAGAAAAAAGGCATAACCGCCGTGCAATATTGGTCGGGGATGATATTCAAGACCCCCCTCATGGCGGCGCATATTCTAAGCGAATTAGAGGATAAAATAGACACATGAAAAATCTATCGCAACAAATCGCATCCGATTTAGTCACAATCGGCGCAGTCAAATTCACACCGAATGCGCCTATCCGCTTCAAATCGGGCATTTTATCGCCCGTGTATGTGGATAACCGTATCATCCCCTATTACACCGCCACATGGGAAAAAGTCATCGCCCAATTTATCCATGTTGCCAAACACAATTGTGAGCCGTTTGATGTCATCGCAGGCATCGCCACAGGCGGAATACCCCATAGTGCCGTGCTTGCCTATCAGCTCAAAGCGCCATCGGTTTATGTCCGCAAAGAAGAAAAAGAACACGGGCTAAAAAATCGGGTAGAAGGCGGGGATGTATCGGGAAAACGGGTTTTGTTGGTGGAGGACATGATTACTACTGGCGGAAGCAGTTTATCTGGCGTGACATCCTTACGGGATAGCGGGGCAACCGTGACTGAGTGTGTTGCGATTGTGAGTTATAACTTTCCAGAGGCAAAAACCGCCTTTAGTGAGGCAAATATGACCTTGCATACCCTCACCACCTTCCCCGTTATTTTAGCAGAAGCGCAAGAACTCGGCTTAGTAACTGAACAGACCGCAAATCTTATAACAGATTGGTTATCAGACCCACATGGTTGGGCAAACAGGCAAGGATTATAATGAGTGGCATTGCAAAATACGAAGCACGCGCCAAAGCAATAAATTCATTACTATGTGTGGGACTCGATAGCGATACCGCCCATATCCCCGCACATTTTTCATCACAATTTGCATTTAATCAGTGGATTATTGACCAAACCCATCCCTATGTATGTGCCTATAAGCCGAATATGGCATTTTATGAGGCACAAGGGGCAAAGGGTTGGGACGCATTGGCGCAGACGATGGATTATCTGCACACGCATCATCCCGATATTTTCACGATATGCGATGCCAAACGCGCCGATATTGGCAACACCAACACAGGTTATGTCCGCGCTATTTTCGATGAACTTGGATTCGATGCCATCACCCTACACCCCTATTTGGGCAAAGAAGCACTTATGCCCTTTTTGGAACGTACCGATAAGGTGTCTATCATCCTCTGTCGCACATCTAACCCGCAATCGGGGGAATTTCAGAATTTGACCGTTGGCGATAAGCCGCTTTGGCGGGTGGTTGCGGAGCGTATTGCTACGGGTTGGAATACACATAATAATTGTATGTTGGTCATGGGCGCGACCTATCCACAAGAATTAGACGGCTTGCGCGATGTTATTGGCGATGTGCCACTGCTCATCCCTGGAATCGGCGCACAAGGCGGTGATTTGGCAGGGGTGATACGCTATGGCGTGGCAAAAAATGGTTTAGGCTTAATTATCAACGCCTCGCGTAGTGTGATTTTTTCGCAAAATCCTGACCACGAGGCGCAAACGCTCCAAACTCAAATCAATGATTGTCGTGGATGATAACGTTGATAATGCACATGACCAACAATTTGTGTTCGGCATCGTGTATCCGTGTTTCTAATGTTGGCAAATCATCATCGGGATAAATCGGCACGACCACCGTACCGATGACTTCCCCCCTATCCACTTGCGGGATGACATAATGCACCATGCACCCCGTTTCATCAATCATCCCCTTCTGATACGCATCAAATGCCCGTTCAATGGCATTTGTGCCAATGAAATAATTGGGCAAGGCGGGGTGAAGGTTAATCACTCGTTTGGGGAATTGGTCTAAAAATACGGGTGATAAAATGTGCATCCAACCCGCCAACACGATTAAATCTGGGGTGTATGGTTTGATTTTCTCAGCTAAATCGGCATCATATTCAGGACGGTCTTTGCCCGCATCCTTATAGGTCTTGAGCGGAAAATATAGGGTGGGAATCCCTGCGTTTTCTGCCCGCACCAGCCCATACGCATCCTTGCGATTGCTCACCACCAGCATAATCTCGGCTTTCAGATACCCAACCCCAATCGCATCCATGATGGCTTGCAGATTTGTCCCGCTACCAGAAACCAGCACCACCAATTTTTTCATCGAATAGATACCTCGCCACCACCCGCCACCATATCGCCCACGCGAGTGAGTTCTGGCAATAATGCCTGTGCTTTTTCTTGTTGGTCGGGTGGAATCACCACCAACATCCCCAATCCCATATTAAATACATGAAACATTTCGTCATCGGGGATATTGCCCACGCGCTGAATCCTACCAAAAATGGGTAATTCATACCATGAACCACGATTGATTATGGCAGAAATCCCGTCTGGGAAAATACGAGGAAAATTATCCACAATCCCCCCACCTGTGATATGTGCCAATCCGCGCACATCCACATTACCCGCCCACAGGGTTTGTATCTCGCGCAAATACGGACGATGCACCGCAAGTAGCGCCTCACCGATAGATTGCCCACCGAGTTCTGCTTGTGGCACAGTCCAATCCAACTCTGCCAGCACTTTACGCGCCAATGAATACCCATTCGTGTGCAATCCCGTAGATGCCAGCGCCAGCACCACATCACCCTCACGGATGCGTGAGCCATCTAGCAGACGGGGTTTATCTACCACGCCGACAATTGTCCCCGCCAAATCCACCTCACCATCCCGATATACACCGGGCATTTCTGCCGTCTCACCACCGAGTAAGGCACACCCCACCCCAAGACACGCCACAGCACATCCATTAACAATCATCGCAATTTGTTCTGGATGCAATTTTGATGAGGCGACATAATCCAGAAAAAATAGGGGTATCGCACCTTGTACCAAAATATCATTCACACAATGATTGACCAAATCTTGCCCAATCGTACCCCACTGATTCATCTTAGAGGCAACCATCGTCTTTGTGCCAACACCATCAGTAGAGGCGACTAATATCGGTGACACCAAGTTTTTGAGCGCATCCACCGCAAATAATCCGCCAAAATTACCCGTGTCCGATAATACCTGTGGCGTATAAGTAGCACGAATAGCTTCTTTCATCAGGTCAACGGCTTTTTGTCCTGCGGATATATCCACACCTGCCGATGCGTAGGTGTTATTGGTCATAGTAGCCCTCCTGCGGTGCGTCCAATATCATTGCGATAGTGCATTTTATCAAAGTGGATATGTGCAATATTGGCATACGCCACATCCAACGCAGATTTGAGCGTGTCGCCAATCGCAGACACCGTCAGCACCCGCCCACCAGATGTTATTATTTCCTGCTGACTATGCGATGTCCCTGCGTGGAATATCATCACATCACCAGATACTCTATCCAAGCCTGTTATCGGCAATCCTTTGGGATAACTCGCAGGATACCCACCCGATGCCAGCACCACTGTCGCACAAAAGGCATTTTTCCAGCGAACGGTAAGGTCAGATAAGCATCCATCAATGCACACGGTCAAAATCTCATATAAATCGGTGTCTAGCAGGGGCAAAATCACCTGTGTTTCTGGGTCGCCAAACCGCGCATTATATTCCAACACCTTTTCCCCGTCTGCTGTGAGTATCAGTCCCGCATAAAGTATCCCCACAAATGGCGTGCTACGTTCTGCCAACGCATCCAACATCGGTTGCATGATGGTTTTTTCGATATGTGCCAAATCATCGGGAGATAAATCGGCTATCGGGGCAAATGCGCCCATCCCACCCGTATTCGCGCCATTATCACCGTCTAACGCCCGTTTATGGTCACGCGCAGGGGGCATTAGCGAGACCGTTTTGCCATCACAAAATGCCAGTACAGAGGCTTCTACCCCATAGAGACGTTCTTCAATGATAATTTTATCCGATGCCGTTCCAAATCCGCCCGTATGGACGATAAAATTGAGCGCCTCTTCTGCCTGTGCCAGATTATCACATACCACCACACCCTTACCCGCCGCCAATCCATCGGCTTTGACCACCACAGGATGTTGGCATGTCTGGAGATATGCCCGTGCAGAGGCTTCATCAGCAAATTCGGCATATTGGGCGGTGGGGATGTTTTTTTCTATCATGATTTGTTTGGCAAAGGCTTTGGATGATTCAATTTGTGCCGATGCTTTCATGGGTCCAAACACGCGCAAGCCCAATTTTTGCAATTCATCGGTCAAGCCCATTGATAGTGGCACTTCTGGTCCCACGACCACCATATCAAACGGATTGTCACGGGCAAATGCGACCAATGCAGGAATATTTTCTGGCGCTATAGCGACATTTTGCCCAAATTGCGCTGTGCCTGCATTACCCGATGCAATGACAATTTCACCCACATGAGCCGATTTTTTCAGTGACCATGCGAGGGCGTGTTCACGCCCTCCATTGCCAATAATCAATACACGCGCTTTACTCATTATTTAGACCGTCCCCATGCGCCCAATATCGCCACACGCCCTTCTTGTTCCTCAAATAACCATGAGGGGATAGCGACAGGATATTCACCAGAAAAACACGCATTGCAATGCCCCGCGCCATTGCGTTCTTGCACACCTTCCATAACCGCTTTAGATAATCCCTCTGTGCTAAGATACGCGAGGCTATCCGCACCAATTTGCCGACAAATTTCGTCTATGGAGTGCTTATAGGCAATCAGTTGGTTATAGGTCGCCATATCAATCCCCATAAAGCATGGATGGCGCACAGGTGGCGATGATACGCGCACATGCACCTCTTTTGCCCCGCCATCGCGCAATAATTTCACCAATGGACCCGATGTATTGCCACGCACAATCGAATCATCCACCAAGACAATCCGCTTACCCTCCAGATTTTGCACCAGTGGGTTATATTTGAGATGCACACTATTTTTGCGGAGTTGGTCATCTGGTTGAATAAATGTCCGCCCAATATAACGGTTTTTGGTCAACCCTTCGGTATATGGCAAGCCCGATTCCAACGCATAGCCAATCGCCGCGGGGGTGGCAGAGTCTGGCACACCAACCACAATATCGGCATCCACAGGCGATTCGATAGCGAGTTGTCGTCCCAACCGTTGGCGCACATTATGAACATATTGACCCTCCAGTTGGCTATCTGGACGGGCAAAATACACATATTCAAAAATACACATGGCACGTTTTTGTGATTGCTTGCCCACAATGGACTGAACACCATTATCATCAATGCGGACAATTTCACCGGGTTCAATCTCACGGATAAATTCCGCGCCGATGGTGGATAGGGCGCATGATTCCGATGCCAATACATAGCCATCATCGCCCAATTTGCCTAAGCACAACGGACGCAATCCCAAATTATCACGCACCCCATAAATGGCATTGCGCGTGAGAATGGTGAGCGAATACGCTCCTTCTGCCATTTGCATCATCGCTTTAATACGATGTTGCCACAAATCGAGATAATCGCCATCAATATCCAAATAATCGCCATCGAGCCATGTTTCTGGGGGAGCGGCGAGCATTTGTGTAATCACTTCGCTATCCGTGGTGGATGATAACCCCACCCCACGCTTGAGCAACATCTGGCGGAGTTGGAGTGTATTGGTCAAATTACCATTATGTGACACGCCCAACGGACCATCTATAGATTCAATCAGATAGGGGGATGTATTTCGTAACCCCACCCCACCAGTGGTTGAATACCGATTATGCCCAATGGCGATATGCCCCTCTAATGGTTTGAGATGCTCCTCATCAAAAACTTGCGAGACCAGCCCCATGCCCTTATGAACATATGCGACTTGACCATCACTGGTGACAATGCCCGCGCCCTCCTGACCCCGATGTTGTAACGCATATAGGGCAAAAAAGGTGAGCCGTGCGACATCACGGCTACGCGCATAGATACCAAAAACGCCACATTCTTCTTTGGGTTTATCGTCATCATACGGCATGATTAAATCAGATTGGTGCATAGTTTGTGGTTGCCTCTTTTTTTGTGATTAAACGATGGGTGTTGTTATGGTGATGCCAATGGCGTATATATTCGCGCCCACTATCTCTCAAAATATGCCTGCATATTTTTTTTGATGCGTTCTGCAATCGGCATATCGCCCATCACAAACGCCCGTTTGGTCAATTGCTCATACGCACGGATATACCGATGTGCCACCTGTGCGATAAATTCATCTGGCATCACAGGCGGTATGCCCTCGCCCTTATAGCCCCGTTCTGCAAACCATAGGCGCAAATATTCTTTATCAAAATGCTCTGGGTTAATGGGGCTATCCGCATAACTCAATTTTACCCAATACCGACTCGAATCGGGCGTATGGATTTCATCTATCAACGTCAATTGCCCATTAATCGTGCCAAATTCATACTTGGTATCCACCAAAATCAGACCCGCCTCATGCGACAATTGTTGCCCACGCGCAAATAATGCCAGCGCGACCTGCTCAATTTGCTCCCATAATGCGGTGGGGACAATTTGCTGGTCAATAATGTCATCACGGGTAAGCCGTTCATCATGTCCGCCATCGGCGGCTTTGGTAGTAGGCGTGATAACAGGTGTTGGCAGACGGTCATTTTTTTTCATGCCATCAGGCAATGTTATGCCGTATGGGGTGCGTTCTCCATTGGCATACATCGTCCACATAGATGTGCTGGTGACACCTGTCAAATGCCCGCGCACAACCACCTCTACAGGCAACGAAACCGCTTCTCTGGCAACCGTGACATTCACATCGGGCGCATCTATCACATGATTTGCCACAATATCGCGGGTTTGCTCAAACCACCATAGGCTCAGTTGATTCAACACCTGCCCTTTATACGGAATGAGTCCCAATACACGGTCAAATGCCGATATACGGTCTGTGGTGATGAGAATACGCTTATCGCCTAGTGCATAACTATCGCGCACCTTGCCACTGATTTTATCCCCCACACCATCCAATGTAACACCATCCAACGCATGAGGAATTGCCAATTGCAATTGGTCGAGTGTCACCATCATGCGCCCCCATTCACGGCTTCGCGGATACGTATCGCCATATATTTGGCGCGTTTTGGCGCTGTCCCCACATGCGCCCCCGCATCTAATAATTCTGGGATTTCTTCTTTTTGGATGAAAAGCAAAATCCGTTCATCCGCCATGAGCAAATCTTTGAGGGGATTTTGTTCCCCTTTACGAATCGCATCCCACGCCTGCAAACTACGCTCACGAATGACCTCATGTAACTCTTGACGATTCCCCCCCCGCTTAGATGCTTTCATGAGGAGGCGTTCTGTGGCGGCAAATACGCCGTATATCTCGACATTTTTACGGATTCCAAAGTCATCTATCCGCAAATTTTTGAGGATTTTATATGCCCGTGATAAGATTTCGTCTGTCGCTAAAAACCCCTCTGCCAAAATAATCCGCCGATTGGCAGAGTCGTCTAATGTGCGTTCTAGCAAGGAATGGGCGGCATTATCCCACGCCACACGGGGCAATGTCGCCACATATCGTGCCAAACTATCTATATTTTCGGCATTAATGGGGTTACGCTTAAATGGCATCGCAGATGACCCCACCTGCTTCGAGCCAAACGGCTCGGCCCATTCACCAAAGGGTGGCGATTGCAACAAGCGCACATCAAACGCCAACCGATACAGCGTCATAGCGATGCTTGCCAGACTATTCATCACATCCCAATCTTGACGACGAGGATAAGTTTGGTGGGCAATTAGGAACGGGTCTAACCCCAACGATTGCATAATATCGGCTTCCATCATATCGGGTGTGAGTGCGGTATCGTGCAATAATTCGTCATAAGAGGCGGCAGTCCCCACCGCCCCCTTAAAGCCTTTTCCGCGCAAATCGACAGTGACCCGTTTGAGCGCACCATAATCTGCCAGCAAATCTTGGGCATAATTCGCCAGCCGATACCCAATTGTGGTGGGTTCTGCGGGTTGCAAATGCGTGAACGCCATACACACATGGTCGGCATGGGCATCTATCATATCTGCGAGGAGCGATAGCACTTTTTCGGTTTGCCCAATAATCAGCGTGAGCGCCTCTTTGAGCCGTATGGCATCGGCATTATCTTCTATATCCATACTAGTCGCGCCAAGATGGATGATACCGCCCGCATTGGGGGCTTGTTCGGCAAAAACACGTAATTCTGCCATGAGGTCATGTTGAATTTCTGCCTCAATCGCATGGGCGCGGTCTATATCCACCGCATCTTGATGTGCGCGGAGTTCCCCGACTTGCTCATCGGTCACAAATCCCGCTTTGACCTGTGCTTGTGCTAATGCCACCCATACCTTGCGCCACAAACGGCGTTTATGGGCATCTGACCACACCACCCGCATGGATTCACTGCCATAGCGCCATGTGAACGGGCTTAAAAATGTCTCATGCGAAAAAGACAATTTATTCATCCTTTCCAATTGAGGACACGCTATAGCGTGTCCCTACAATCACCATCTTATTTCGGTTATAGGGACGGCATACATGCCGTCCGCGCATATTCATCGTGTGGTTATTAGGCATATTTAATCCCATTCTGGAAGATGCGTAAGCCCGTCATACCCACCTCATTCCGTCCAAAGCGTGGATGTTGCCATGCAAAAATATGATTTTCTGGATGAGGCATGAGTCCAAAGACATTGCCTTGTGCGTTACATAACCCTGCAATATCCGCCATCGCCCCATTGGGGTTATACGGATACGGCGCAGGATTGCCCTGCCCATCCACATAGGTGAGTGTCGCTAGTCCATCATCCCACAGACGATTGAGTGTGGCTTCATCACGCGCCATCACGCGTCCCTCACCATGTGCTATCGGCACATAGAGCAGGTCATCTATCCCTTGTGTGAATAGACATTGACTATATGAATTTACTTTGAGATACACCCACCGACATTCAAACCGACCTTGTTCGTTATAGGTCAGTGTCACATCACGCGGAGAGGTCGCATACGGCAAAATACCCGTCTTGACCAATGTCTGAAAACCGTTGCATATCCCCAAAACGGGACGACCTTCATCCACAAATTGCGTGAGGGTATCGCCAAATTGTTCGCGCAAATCCAACGACCACAACACGCCCGCGCCCAAATCATCACCATAAGAAAACCCACCAGGGATAATAAGCATGTGATAATCTAGCAGGCGCTTATTGCCATGTATAATTTCGTTGATATGGATAATTTCGGGGTCGCCCCCCGCCAATTCACATGCCAATAACGCATCTCTATCGCGGTTTGTGCCATTGGCATGGAGCAATAGCACTTTGGGTTTGCCCGTTTTTGCCGATGCAGTACGTGAAAAAGGTTGCGCCGATTTTTGTGCTATACGCGGTTGTTGGTGTTGGGCGGGTAATTTTTCTGATACACCACGCCAAGCCCCTTCTAACGCCTCTACAGAGATGGTATGAACACTTTCACCGATAGTCATACGCAATTCTGGCTTGTGTATGACCACACCCAAATAATTTAGTGAACAATCGGCAAAATGAGATTCAACAGCAGAACGATATTCGGGTTTCACTTCGATGATAAAGCGTGTGAGCGATTCAGAAAATAGCATCCACGCCTCTGCCACTGTCACATCTGCGCCCAAACGTCCACCAATGCACATTTCCGCAAGTGCCACCGCTAATCCGCCTTCGCTCAGGTCATGGCATGATTCAATCCATCTATTTTGAATTGCCACATGCAATTGTCTCAGTGTCGCAAGCGGGTTTTTGGCCGGTTGCGGGGCAGTTCCGCCATGTTGCCCATATAATAAGGCATAATGGCTTCCGCCAAATTCCTGCCATGTCTGACCAATAAGAAACAACCGATTATCAGCATTTTTTAAGTCCATTGTGCAGGTTTTTTCCACATCTGGCACAATTCCTACCGCCGAAATAACCAATGTTCCCGGAATGGCGTGACGTTGACCATCCTCGCCCACATATTCGTTATTCAGGCTATCTTTGCCACTGACAAACGGCGTGCCGTATGCCAATGATGCCGAATAGCACCCCTGCAAACAACGTACTAATCCGCCCAATCTATCGGGCAATTGCGTATTCCCCCACGAAAAATTGTCGAGTATTGCCACTTGGTCGGGGTCTGCTCCCACCGCCACAATATTCCGCATGGCTTCATCTACCGATGCCCATGCCATCGCATACGGGTCAATTTCACCATATAGCGGATTAAACCCATTAGATAGCGCCACCGCCTTTTTGCTCCCCGCACGGATAGTATCTAACGGGGCAATCACAGCGGCATCGCTTGGGGCATGGTTATCCACCCCGACCAATGGCTTAATCGCTGTGCCACTGCCAACCTCATGGTCATATTTTCGGATAACATCCTCTTTACTGCGGATAGACGGCATATTCAGCAATCTGAGCAGGATGTCGGTAGGGTTATCGTTAAACGACTCACCAACCGTATTATTGACTGGTGCAGATTCCCACACAGCTTGTAATTGACGGCGTGGGATGCCCGTATGCAGAAAATCCATCGTCATATCACCCACAAGTTTTTCACCATAATACAGAGTAAGCCATCCTGTGGGGGAAAATGTGCCGATAACCACCGCTTCAACATCTTGACCATCGCTAATCGCCTTAAATGCGTCCCAATCTTGTGGTTTCACTGCCAGCACCATGCGTTCTTGCGCCTCACTGAGCCAAATTTCCCACGGGCGCAATCCCGCATATTTGAGGGGGACATCTGCGAGTTGCACCGTTGCGCCAAGTTCTGCGCCCATTTCGCCCACTGCCGATGACAAGCCACCCGCCCCGCAATCGGTAATGGCGGTATACAAACCCGCATCACGCGCCCGCAAGACCACCTCTTGCACTTGCTTTTCGTGAATCGGATGCCCAATCTGCACCGCCCCACCAGACAGAGTGGCAGTGGTGTTATCCATCTCCATACTGCTAAATGTTGCACCACGCAGACCATCGCGCCCGGTGCGCCCACCAATCACCACAATATAATCACCCGCTTCTGCCACATTGCGATGTGACCCATGAGGCAAAATACCCAAACATCCACAAAATACCAATGGGTTAGCCGTGTATTTATCGTGATAAAAAATCGCACCGTTCACTGTGGGGATACCCATTTTATTGCCATAATCTTCGATACCTGCCACCACACCACTCGCCACTTTGCGCGGATGAATGACATTATCGGGCAATTGGCTCATGGGCAAATCGGGCGTGCCAAAAAACAAAATGTCGGTGTTGGCAATCGGACGGGCAGATACACCCAACACATCCCGAATCACCCCACCAGACCCCGTATTTGCCCCACCAAACGGTTCTAATGCCGATGGACGGTTATGGGTCTCTACTTTGAAAGCCACATCATAGGTGTCGTCAAATTTGATAATGCCTGCGTTATCTACAAAAGCAGAATATACCCAATCTTTATTGAGTTGGTCAGTCGCAGACCGCAAATAAGTCTTGAGCAATCCGTCTATCGTTTGGGTGACCGATGGGCTATCGGCTGGCGCATCGGGTGCGGGACCGGTATAGGTGATATGCGCCTTAAATGTCTTATGCACACAATGTTCGCTCCATGTCTGTGCCAACATTTCCAGCTCGGCATCGGTGGGGTCACGGTCAATATCCACAAAATAAGCCCGTATCGCCTTCATTTCGTTAATATCCAGCGATAAACGACGTTCCGTGCTAATTTTCATCAATTCGACATCATCAGCATCTTTGAGGAGGACAGTTTCTACCGTGTCATCCACCGCCTGCACAGGCACAAATGGCGGAGTGATAGGGTCATCTATGGCATAGCGTTGAATAAGTGGGTTAGAAAAATGGGACTGCGCGAGGCGCATGAGGTCATCATCGGCAAATTTATCCACAAAAACAAATCGTGTCCCTGTCGCCACCCGTTCTAATCCATCAATACCCAAGACGCGCACCGCACGCGATAAACTTTCGGCGGCGGGGTCTGTGACACCTGCTTGGAGGGTTATATCGAGGCTATGGGTCATGTTGAGTGGGCTATAGGGGGCATTGATAGAAAAAGATTCGGTAACAGGGTCTGTGAGGAGTTGCGTGCAGATGGTGTGCAAATCTGCTTCGCCTAAATCCCCCTGTAAGAAAAATAATCGAGATGGGATGACAATTTTGTCACTGTCTGGCAAATGTTGACTATGAAGCGTATTATGCCACACATCCACGCGGGTAATGGTGGCGGATGGCGGGGTGGGGTGTGCTAGTTGGTTTTTTATCATCAATCCTACTCATGAAATGTTCATCAGAAAATGAACTCTTTTGCAGATTATCAGAGCATAATTTGAACACATCCATGTCTAAATGTAAAGGAACATCCATTATGAATTCTACATCTATCAAAACCCATGTCTACGAAAAGCGCAGTGTGATAAATACCACCATGACAGACATGCTCGCTTTTCACTCTTCACCCAAAGCCCTGCCAAAGCTCACCCCCCCACCCCTCTTTGTGCAAATCAATGGCGAATGGATAAAATCGCTCACCGAAGGCGACCTCAAATTTACTTTGTGGTTTGCGGTTATCCCCATTCGTTGGCACGCCCGTCACGAGACGGGTCCCATCGAAACATCTTTTGCCGATGTGATGATAGATGGACCCATGGGCTATTGGCGACATGAACACATTTTTGAAACAGTTAAAGGCGGAGTATCGCTCACTGATAGGGTGACACTCGGACATAAGAGTGGGATTCGGGGAATTTTGACCCGTCTGATGTTCGATGGCATCCCGTTACGCTTCTTATTTTTCTATCGGCACATGCAGACCAAACGTGCCTTAAGCAAAAAATAACCCCTTGCTCATTTTTTCACATTATCATAGGAGCTATATTCGTATCGTTCAAAATTTTCAGAAAATAATATATGCCAAACAAAATCATTGTCATTGGTGCAGGTGTTGGTGGATTAACCACCGCCGCATTGCTCCAACAAGCAGGCTATAGTGTCACCGTCCTAGAAGCGCAGTCGTATGCAGGCGGATGTGCCAGCACCTTCACGCACAAGGGATTTCGGTTTGAATCTGGCGCGACAGTGGTCGGTGGCTTTCAGCCCAACGGACCGCACGCCCTTGTCGGTGATATGCTCGACCTCACATGGCGCGTCAAAGCACATGACCCCGCATGGGTGACACATTTGCCCAATAGGTCAATCGCCCTCACCGCCGATAATACCGATGTGCTAAAAAAATTCCCAGAAACAAAAAAGTTTTGGGAGCAACAAACTCGCATCGCCTCTATTGCGTGGTCACTATCGGCACAGGGTTTGCCCTTTCCACCCCGTAGCGTGGCAGAAGTGGCACAATTGGTCAAAGTGGGCATCAAAAATTTTCCGCGAGATTTGCAAATTATCCCGTTTGCCTTTAGCACCGTATACGATTGGTTGCGCTGGCACGGACTCCATAAAAATGACGAATTTGCCCGATTTTTAGATGCCCAATTGCTCATCTCTGCCCAAACGACCACCCGTCATGTCAATGCGCTATATGGCGCAACTGCGTTAGATTTGGCGCGACAAGGCGTGTATCACATCGAAACAGGCATCGGTGGCGTTGCCGATACATTGATAGAAAAACTCGAATCACTCGGTGGGAGCATCCACTACAAGCATCGTGTGACCAAAATTGAGATGAAAGGCGGGCGGGCAGTCGGGGTCTGGACACAAAAAGGGCGCAAAGGCAAAGAGCAAACTTTTTTCGATGCCGATTTTATCATCGCCAACACCACCCCATGGGATGTGAACGAATTGCTCGGTGAAAATAGCTCGCGTGGACTCAAACGCGAATCCACACACCGCAAATTGGGATGGGGTGCGTTTGTATTGCATGTGGGCGTAGATGCCTCTGCCATATCAGACGGATTTCCAGACCATCACCAACTGATTGCCGATATGACCAGTCCGTTGGGCGAGACCAAGAGTATTTTTATGTCCCTATCACCCACATGGGACACATCCCGCGCACCTGTGGGGCAACGCGCCATGACCATCACGACACATACCAATGTCAGCCAATGGTGGGAATTACTCAAGACCGATGAAAGCGCCTATTATGCCCAAAAAGAGGTCTATACAAAAAAAATCCTCGCGCAAATAGAGCGCATTTTGCCCAATTTTCAAGATCACCTCACCCTAACCCTACCGGGGACACCCGTCACCTATCAGTTTTATACCGATAGGCACATGGGCATGGTGGGCGGTTTTCCGCAGACATCGCTATTTAAGGCACGGAGTCCGCGCACAGGCATCGCCAATATTCGGCTGGTGGGAGATTCGATTTTTCCCGGACAATCCACTGCAGGCGTGAGCTTGGGCGCGATTCGTGTCGCACAAGATGTTCAACGTGTTATGCCCATCCGCCACAATCAAGCATCGCTCATCGCCCATGAGGTGCAATCATGACATCCGCTCCTGTCATCGTATGGTTTCGGCGAGATTTGCGCCTACATGACCATCTGCCATTGCATAATGCCATGCAAACAGGGTTACCAATTATCCCGCTATTCATCTTTGACCCCGCTATCCTAAATAGCAAACGCATAAGCCACGCCCGCTTAGAATTTATGTTGGGTGCAATCCAAGCTCTGCACGATGACCTACAAGCAGTTGGCGGAAATTTACTCATCCAACATGGCAATCCCGCCGATATTTTGGGGGACATCATCACAAAAACAGGCGCAACGGCATTATTTTATGGCATAGATTACACCCCTTATGCCCGCCAGCGTGATGAAGCCCTTAGCCAATCATTGAATATCGCCATTCACCTCAGTCATGACCGTTTGCTCGTTCCGCCCCACACCATCGCCACCGATGCGGGAAAACCATACACCGTATTCACCCCATTCAAGAATAAATGGCGCAAATTAGAAAAATTGCCATGCGTAGATATATCCCTCTCCCCACAACACTTTTTTGATACTAGCCAGTTCCCGTCTGCACGCTTTCCAGAAATACGTGTGCATGATGTGGAAATTCCCCTTGCGACATCTACAGAAGGGCAAAATCGCCTCACAAATTTCATGCACCGCGCCATATATGCGTATGCCGATGGACGAAATATGCTAGGCAATCCACATAATAATCCAAAAACGCAGACCAGTTTTTTATCCCCTTATATCCGCTTTGGATTGGTCTCCACACGCGAAATTTATTGGGCATCTCGACTCGCTTATGAAGCCACACCATCCACAGAAAAACACGATTCGGTCGGTGTTTTTGTGGATGAAATTATTTGGCATGAATTTTATACACACATCCTCTGGCATTTTCCACACGTCAAAACAGGTAGTTTCAATCAAAAATTTGATGCGATGCGATGGGCAGATGACCAAGAGGCATTTTTGGCGTGGTGTGAAGGGCGCACAGGCTATCCTGTAGTAGATGCCTCCATGCGCCAATTAGTCACAACAGGTTGGATGCACAACCGTGCGCGGATGATTGTAGCCAGTTTTTTGACCAAAGATTTATTGATAGACTGGCGACTCGGTGAGCAGTTTTTTATGCAACACCTCCTCGATGGCGATACCGCCGCTAATAATGGCGGCTGGCAATGGTCGGCAGGCACAGGCACAGATGCACAGCCATTTTTCCGTATCTTTAATCCTGTCACCCAATCAGAGAAATTTGACCCCTCTGGCGACTTTATCCGCCACTGGCTACCAGAACTTGCCGATGTGCCAGATAAATATATTCATGCACCCCATACCATGCCCAATCCACCAAAAGGCTACCCTGCACCTATTGTCGAACACGATATTGCGCGTAAAATAGCACTTGAAGCACATGCACAATTAAAAAAAGAGGATACACAATGAAAAAATTATTTTTGCTAATGACTGTTTTTTGTTTATTAACCGTGAGCAATATCATTGCCCAAGACACATTTCCCGCACAAGACCTAGCCGACCCGGATGGTGCATTTATCACACTAGATGGCATCGAATTTTATTATATCGCACGCGGAGATGAATCTGCCCCTGTGGTGATGTTATTACACGGGTTTGGCGGGTCTACTTTTACATGGCGCGATAATATGGATGCGTTGGTAGAGGCAGACTATCGGGTGATTGCCTATGACCGTCCACCATTTGGCTTATCCGATAAAACGGCTAATCTGGATTTATCGGCATCTACCCAAGCCGACCAAGCCATTGCCCTCATGGACGCACTCAATATCGAAACAGCGACATTCATCGGGCATAGTGCGGGTGGCGGGGTCAGTTCATTTGTCGTGGCGAATTATCCAGAACGAGTAGATGCGGTAGTATTTGTGGCGGGTGCGGTGGCTGTTCCATCTACCAATCCAGAAAGCACCCCTGCCCCAAGTGGCGGTGGCTCACCCATTGGTGGCATCGCAGAAATGGCATCAAACCTAGACCCCAATTCACCCGCCTCGCGCAATCTTGTGCGCTTGTTTCTGACACCAGAACGCTTCTTTGGCATCCTCGCAGGGGCATATCACCCCTCGTTTGAAGTCACCCAAGACATCAGAGACGGCTATTCACGGGTGCTATTGGTCGAAAATTGGGAAGCGGGACTCATCTCGTTATTTCAAGCGCGTGAAGGCGGTATGCCAATGGATTTTGAGGCATTTGCCCAATTCGATAAGCCCATCCTCATCATTTGGGGTGAAGAAGATACATGGGTGCCAATGGCGCGTGGTGAAGCCATTCATGCGTTCTTCTCACAATCACAATTCATTACCTATCCCAATGTGGGACACATGGCGATGGAAGAAGCCACTGAGCAATTTAACACAGATGTAATCGCATTTTTAGCAACCGTTTATTCAGAATAGGAAAAATTCATGACCGAAAGACTCACTGTGGGGGATAATGCCCCAAATTTAGAACTCATCAATAGCGAAGAAAAACCCGCCTTGTTATCAGATATTTGGGCAAAAGGCAACACGGTTATCACCTTTTTGCGTCACTTTGGCTGACTGTTCTGCCGCGATTGGTTAGCTCAGTTGGAGCTACATAAAGACAAACTTATCGAAGCCAATTTACAAGTCGTGAGCATCGGCATTGGCGAGGCAAAACATGCCGCCCGTTATTGCCCAAAACTTGCACCCAGCCTCATCTGTCTTGTCCCAGAAGCGGGTGGCGATAGCGCCCACCGCGTGTATGGACTGCGTGATGCCACTGGCAAGCAAGTAGCAAACCCAGAAACCGGTAAAATTGCGCTCAAAAATGCTCTAAAAGGCAATTTTGGCGGTATTCCCTCTGGCAATGTTCAAATGATGCCAGGGACATTCATCGTCAATCCAGAGGGCAAAGTTATTTTTGCCTATTATAGTGACCATATAGCCGACCATCCAGAAATAGATGATTTAGTCGTGGCTGTGAGATAAGGAAAATATCTATGCCTTACGCATTAATCTGGGGCGCATCGGGTGGGATGGGAAGTGCCATCACAACACTCCTAAAAAATAAAGGCTGGTCTGTCTTTGGCGTGGCGCGGGATGAATCAAAAATCCCCGCCATTGCCGATGGTCATTTCACCTGTGATGCCAACGACCCCGCCTCATTTGACCAAGCAGTGAGCCTGATAGCCAGACAAGCAGATGGCATAGACCTGATGGTTTATGCCATTGGGGGTATCAAAGCGAATCTTATCGAAAAAATGCCATTAGAAGATTGGCAATCAACCTTTAATATCAACCTGCATGGGGCATTTTATGCCACCCGTGCGGGTTTAGACCTCATGAACAAAGATGGACACCTCATGTTTATTGGGGCATATCCAGAAAAAATCATCCTACCACGCATGAGCGCCTATACATCGGCTAAGAGCGCACTTGCCTCTTATGTAAGTATCCTCAGAAAAGAACAACGCAAACTCAAGGTGACATTGGTACGTCCGCCCGCCGTGAATACCCCCTTCTGGGTTAATGTCCCTTTCAATATGCCAGATTATGCCCTATCAGCCCAATCAGTTGCAGAAAGTGTTTATCTCCATTATGATAAAGGTATTGGCGAAGAATTAAATTTATAATCCCTGAAATCATCTCATATTCATTGTCAAATACAGAGCCTCTCATAACCTTCTCATTGCTAATTCATCCAAATCTATGGCAGTCTCTTAATAATTCAGAGGTACTAAGAGATGCTCCACACACAAAGAGAGTAACCAATGACGTTGCAATTTCAACACACATGGGAATATCGGCTAGTGACATGGGCAGAAGAAGCCTTGCAAAATGCCCTTCCTATGCCACATATTAAAGCCGATGACCTTGCGCTCAAACATGCCTATAAGCATTGTAGTGATGTGACAAAAATTCATAGTCGCACCTTCTATATTGCTTCTGGTTTATTACCCCCAGAAAAACGGCAAGCGGTGCGGGCGCTATACGCTTTTTGTCGTGTGACAGATGATATTATTGACAAAAATGACGATGCTAGTCGTCGTGGCACAGACCTTGAGGCATGGCGTGAACGCATCGAAGCCGCCAATCCACCCCACGATGACCTCGTGGCATTGGCATGGGCAGATGCGCGGTCAAAATTTAATGTTCCCAGTGGATATGCCACCCAATTGATTGATGGGGTCAAGCAAGACCTCGCTAAGACCCGTTATGCCACATTTGATGAATTGGCAGAATATTCGTATGGAGTCGCCTCTACAGTAGGGCTTATGGCGATGCACATCATCGGATTCACCAATGAAGAAGCCATCCCCTATGCGGTAAAATTGGGGGTAGCCTTGCAAATCACCAATATTCTGCGTGATGTTGGCGAAGATTGGCGAGGTGGTCGGTTGTATTTGCCACAAGATGAACTCACAGCCTTTGGCTTGGATGAAACCCGTTTCGATACCCATATCCTAGATGATAAATGGCGCAAATTTATGCGTTTTCAGATTGACCGCAACCGCAAACTCTATCAAGACTCATGGCAAGGTATTGCCATGCTTAATCCCGATGGTCGGCTGGCGATAGGTGCGGCGGCAGAATTGTATAAAGCCATTTTGACCAATATAGAGGCAAACGACTATCGTGTCTTTGACCGTCGTTCACATATTAGCACACTCGGCAAAGTCTCACGGATTCCGCGCATTTGGTGGCGGATTCGCAATACACGCGCATCATAGAAGAGGATTTATGACCTACTTTGGCTTTTTAGCACGGTTTGTTGTTATACCCTTGCTCATCATTCGTTGGCTTATTTGGCGAGATAACCAAAAAAATAAAAATTTACCCGAAGCGCTCACCAGTTGGGATGCAGAAAAAGCCCTCATCGGACATTCTGCGGTGGCATTGACCTATACGACCATCTGGGATAATTATCTGGTGGCGACCAAAGTATGGGGTTATGACCCCAAATTGGTCACAGGTTTGCGCTTGGCTTGGGTCCCAATTGAAGAATACACCTTTTTTGTGTTGCAACCCCTTCTCACAGGGTCTTTTTTGCAATATGTCATGCGCCGTATGCCCCCATCCGATGCGCCCTATTCACAAGACCCCAAACCGCGTTTATTGGCGACAGGGGCATTAGGGGTGCTATGGTTGGCATCACTCCGCAAAATGTTTGAGGGCAAACCAAAAAACACCTACCAAAGCCTCATCATGGCGTGGGCATTGCCCCCTGTGATGTTGCAAACGGCGTTTGGTGGGGATATTATGTGGCGCAACCGCAAGGCAATTCTCACCACAATTTTGGCATCCACCGCCTATTTGGGGGTGAGTGATTCGTTGTCTATCGGTGAAGGCACATGGGGCATCAATCCAGAAAAAACTATCGGTGTGGATGTCATCCCAAATTTGCCATTTGAGGAATTTTTCTTTTTCTTCATCACCAATGTATTATTGACCTTTGGCGTGACGCTCGTCATGGCAAAAGAGAGCGAAAATCGTCTGCCTGCACCACTACGAAATGGCTATTATAAATTCAAAGCCCGTTGGCTTAAACGAGGGTAATCTATGTCTGATATTTGGGAATTTAACCGCACCCTCACAGGTCGGCTGATGAACATCAATTTGGTGAATTTAGAATTCGGTCGCCAATTGATGAAAAACAAAAATCCGTTTTGGCGCGGATTTGGCACACAAGCCGTTGCATGGGCAGTGATTAATATTGGCATCGCGCTCATTGGCAAAATTGGTACAAATAAGCGTATCGACAGTTTACCAGACCCGTATGATGACACGGTAATGCGTGGCGAAGCACGTAACTTACGCCGTATTCTGCTCATCAACACTCCCCTGAATTGGCTATACATGCTCGGTGGTTATCGTTGGGCAAAACGCGCTGGCGATGATTATCAAAAGGGTAATGGGTGGGGGATCGTCTTGCAGGGATTTATCCTATTTTGTTTCGATTCCACCCATAGCATCATCGTCTCGCGCTTAAAACGATAGGGTATCATTTTTGGCGCGGGATTCATCGGCAATACGGTTTTTGTAGGCGATGACTTTTTCCAACAACACACTATCGTGCGTGGCTAAAATCTGAATCGCCAGCAAGCCCGCATTTTTCCCCCCGCCAATCGCCACAGTCGCCACAGGCACACCCGCAGGCATCTGCACGATGGACAGCAGTGAATCTAGCCCATTGAGCGATTTGCTGTGTACTGGCACACCAATCACGGGCAATGGGCTATATGCCGCAACCATACCGGGCAAATGTGCCGCACCACCCGCCCCCGCAATAATCACCAAAATACCGCGTTCATGCGCCGTTTTGCCATAGTGTGCCATATCATCGGGTGTCCGATGCGCCGATGTCACCCGCACCTCGTATGGCACATCAAATTCTTTGCATACATCAATCGCCCCTTGTAACGTGGGCAAATCGCTGTCACTGCCCATAATAATGCCAATTTTTGCCATATAGATACTCCTCAAATATCAAATTGTGATGCCGCGCTCACCGCAATTTGTTCCGCCTCTGCTATCGTATCCGCCAAAACGGTGATATGTCCCATTTTGCGCCCCTTGCGGATTTGACGCTTGCCATATACATGCACATGCGCCCTATCGTGTTGGAGGACTTTTGCCAACGTATCAGCGTTGGTCGTGCTATCGCGTGTGCCGAGCAAATTCACCATCACCACCGCAGGGGCGCGTAAATCCACCGCACCGAGTGGCAAACCTGCCACCGCCCGTAGATGATTTTCAAACTGTGATGTCACACACCCCTCTATCGTATAATGCCCAGAATTATGGGGACGGGGTGCAATTTCGTTGAATAAAATTGTTCCATCGGCACATAAAAACAGTTCTACGCCAAACACCCCCACCCCATCAATCGCCGTGACTGCTTGGGTGGCAATATCACTGGCGCGGGCTAGTATCTCTGGCGAAAAATTCGCTGGCGCACGCACCACATGACACACATGATTTTTTTGCACCGTCTCTACCACGGGATACACACGGGTCTCACCATCGCGCCCACGCACCACCATCACGGCTAATTCGTGTCTAAATGGCACAAACACCTCCGCCATGAGCGCCCTATCCCCTTGTGATAGACGTTCCCAATGGGGTTGTATGTCATCTGCGTTATGAATGGTCGCATTGCCATAACCATCATAACTATTGCGCCGTGCCTTGAGCAAAAAAGGGTAGCCATACGCCTCGCCAAAATGTTGTGCTGTCGTGGATGTATCGAGTGGGGAAAATATCGGCAATGGGATATGATGCTGTATCATGGTCATTTTTTGGGTCAATTTATCTTGAATCAAATCCAATGTCTTTGACGATGGATAAACAGGTAGTTTCATCGCCTCAAATTGGCGCAATACCCCTGCATCTACAAATTCATTTTCTAGTGTGATAAGGTCACACATCGCCCCAAACATGACAATGGCAGAGTCATCTGTCCAACGCCCCACCACCTGATGTTGTGTGAGCCGTGATGCGGGTGTATCGGCAATTTGCTCAAATATCGCTGTTTCAATCCCCAACGACACCGCCGATTGGGTCAACATTTGCGCCAACTGACCACCACCTAAAATGCCAACACGCATAAAAATTACTCCTCTAAGCTAATAACAGGCAATAAAAAGCTATCACCAGATGGGTGTATGGGCAGGCGTACAAAACTCGGTTGCACATATATCCCCATCGCCAACTGATATTGCCCAACCGATAAATCTGACGGAAAAGCCAATGTAAAGGTTTGGATTGCCCATTCATCATCACGCCAATCGAATGGCGGTGTCGTTTGGCATAGTGGGGAATCCACTTGCGCCCGCAGGGTCACATTTTCGGTGAGGGGCGCATCATACGCATGGACAAATAATGTGTATATATCGAATGGGTCTGGAATATCCCCAATACGACGCATTGCCAATGTGATGGTGAAAGGTGTATTTTTGTTGATAACAGGCGGAATATCCGATAGCAAGCGCAATT
The DNA here is from genome assembly GCA_034436595.1 of Anaerolineae bacterium. Taxonomy (GTDB): domain Bacteria; phylum Chloroflexota; class Anaerolineae; order Aggregatilineales; family Phototrophicaceae. The sequence goes on from DAOTUO010000088.1 coordinate 145,813, forward strand.
CTAGCCTATCCCCAAACGGAATTACCTCTGCCGATGTGATAGCCGATAAATTTGGTGTGAGGGTATAAATCGCATAGCGGGAATAGTCTGGCTCATCATAAATTTTCTGCACATCACCCCATTGGGATAGGCGCGATTCAAAATCTGCATCCCACTGAATCACGCTAAAATACCATGCTTGTGGCGCATCTGGAATCATTTGGCAGACGGTAGCATCTTGCCCGTTAATAATACGCGGGATAAGCGATTCGCTACGAAATTGCAAAACAGGGTGTGCCGATGAAAATGGCGAAAAATACAGGCGTGCATCTGGCGGGGTATTCATCCGTAAATACGCTGTCCCGCGTCCGATATGCTGTTCCATGCGGGTATATAGCGCAGGGACATCTAGCCATTGATTAAATGTCATGAGGCTATTGATTCCCGCCCACCAAAGTAAAATCACAGGGGCAATCACCCCAATCCGCCATTTTTTGCTCATACGCTGTAGTGTCCATGCGCCATAACCAATGATGAGCGAGGCAGGAATCACCACACCGATATTGCGGATGAGGCTATTGGCGTGCGTGGTCAAAATTCCCACTGCCGATATGCCTAATAATCCGACAGTCCACACAAAAGCACCTTTACGCCATGTGTGAATGAGCAAGCCACCCGCGCCAATCACCGCCAAAATGGTCATTGGTGTATCCAAAACAGGACGATATGGCACATTATGATGCTCAAACCAATCCCCCTCAATTGTCCACATCCGCAACCATTCCCCAATGTTGGTTATAAATTCATCTATGCCACCAATTGTCACGCCAGAAAATCGTTGAAATGCCAAATCGGGATAAGCAACCCAATAGGCAAACATAGGGATACAAACCACCCCCGCAACCAACGCACACCATACGATATTGCGCCACAAACGGCGGTCATACAGATAAAATCCCACAAGGGTCAATCCCGCATACACCATCCATATTCGCGCCGAAAAATAGGTATAGAGGGTCATTCCCAAAAATAATCCCGCTATCAACCAAAATTTGCGCTGATGGCTACCAAATGCCTTCCACAAAAATGCGAATGTGAGTGTTCCCATCAACGGAAACGTGATGGCACGAAATGCTAAATGGCTAAAATGCACATGCCAGTAAAAAATAGCGATGACACATGCCACCCATAGGGCTTGTTGTTTACCAAGCAATTCCCGCGCCAGCCGATATGTCCCCGCCACCGTGAGCAAACCAATCATAGCAGACGCGATTCGCATGGTGCTAGAGGTCGTGCCAAGAAGTGTAAACCACCCCGCCAACCAATACATCCACCCACCTTCCCTGCCATAATTCGCGGGGAAAAATGGGGTGAGGCGCGGATTTTGGAGCAGTGATAGTGCATCCAACCCATAACCAGCTTCATCAGGTGCTAGCATATCCGTCATGGCGGGGAGCTGATAAAAACGCATGAGCGCCCCAATGAGCAAAATTCCCACCAACAAAAAAAGAGGTATGGCAAATTTTATGCCATACCCACTTTGATTGACAACTTCATCGGGTGATGAAGGATTAGACATGCTTCCACCATATCCCCGTACATTCGGGGACAATTAAAAGCCGATAATCATGTACACGATCTGCAAGCTCATCACCAAAGAAAAAGCGGGTGAGTGTTTCGGCTTCTTCTACCGATTCAAACCGATAATCACTTCGCACCCAACGGCGCACAAAGCCAGTTTCTTTGAGCTGAGCATAAAATTCTGCCAATTCTTCTGATGGCGGGGTTGGCACAGTGAACCCCGTGCCGAGTGTTTCGATGAGAATCATCGTGCCATTGGGACGCGCAATACGGCGCATCTCGGTGAGCATGTGCTGAATATGGTCACGCCACGTATCTGGATACCAGCTAATGGCATGTCCAAACGACCACCCCTCTATCACCAAATCGGCAGATTCACTGGCGACAGGCAAGGCATGATTATCGGCAATGGCATAAATGGCGGGATGCTCCAGACGTGTTGCCAACCATTCTATCATGTGCGGATATAGTTCAAACGCCACTGTACGCTTGGCTTGTGAGGCAAACCAACGGGTGAGCCGTCCTGTACCTGCACCAAATTCGACCACTTCACTGGTGGCAACATGGCGGATGGTCAGCAACGCATTGGTGATGTTGCCCAGATAATCTTCCCGTGAAACAAGTTGGTCATAACTTTCTGCACGAGAATTATAAATCGTCTTAAAATGTTCCGACATTTTTACTCCGAGAATTTTGCAATTTGGGCGATAAGTTTATCCTGATTAATTTCTGGATGTGTATCTAGCAATGCCTTAAACCGTCCCATATATTCAATAATTTGTGACACTTCATAGGCTTCAAAACGCAATGTGATAGCGGGTTGGGTATTGCTGGCACGCACTAATCCCCAACCATGCTCAAATACCGCACGTGCCCCATCTACCGTAATCATCTCATAATCTTTGGCCAATTCTGCGGCAATTTCTTCGATGATGCCAAATTTGACATTATCCGGTGCATCGAGGATAATTTCTGGTGTGGCGACCAATTTAGGGATTTCATCAAAAATCTCGGCAATGGTCTTATCGCTTTGGGAGATAATTTCGAGTGTTTTGAGCGCCACAAGGGGAGCATCATCAAACCCATAATAATTTTCGCCCACAAATAAATGCCCACTGACTTCCCCACCGAGTAGTGCGCCCAATTCGTGCATTTTTTGTTTCATCAGGCTATGCCCAGATTTCCACATATATGGCTTGCCACCATATTTTTTAATTTCATCGGGCAAGGCTTGTGAGGCTTTGACATCAAATACCACATAAGAACCCGGATGACGGCTCAATAAATCTCGCGCCAACAATGCCAATAGGCGGTCTGCCGCAATATGATGCCCACGATTATCTATGAACCCGCAACGGTCACTATCACCATCAAATGCCAAGCCCAAATCTGCGCCAAGTTCAACGACTTTTGCTTCGAGGTCTTTGGTCATTTCTGGGTCTTCTGGGTTGGGTAGATGATTCGGGTATGTGCCGTCAGATTCCAAAAATAGCCCATGCACCGTTGCGCCAAGTTTTTCTAATACAGCAGGCACATACGAACCAGATAAGCCATTCCCCGCATCCAAAACAACGGTCAACGGCTTTTTGAACGACACCATACTGCCGATTTTTGTCATATGCTTATTTATCATATCCAAATCGGTCTCAAATGAGCCTTGCCCCATCACAAACGCATTGTTTTGGATAATAGTGAGCAATTCTTGAATCTGCTCACCAGCGAGTGCCAATGTGTCAAATGCCATTTTGATACCGTTATAACGGGTGTCGAGGTGGCTACCAGTAATCATCACGCCACCGCCTTTTTCGCCATAAGTCGCACAAGCAAAATAGGTGGTGGGGGTGAGGACTTGCCCAATATCGGTGACATTCATCCCCGTAGAGAGCAATCCTTCTATCATGGCAGATTTAAGCGGTGCGGATGTAGCGCGGTTATCGCAACCCACAAACACGCGGTCTGTGCCAAATTGTTGTGGGAGATATGTCCCCAATGCCTTGCCAACGGCACGCGCCAAATCGGGTGTGATTTGTGGCGGATTACCTTGTACCATGCCACGAATATCATATTTTCTAAATACAGATGGGTCAAATGTCATCGAAAAATCTCCTCTACTCATCATTAAAATCTAACTGTGCCTTATAAACGATGGCGGCATTACGAAATAATTCACGTCCAGCATCCAACACACTCGCCCCATGACCACTGGCATGACGGGTCATATTGGCGGCAAGCATCCGCATTTGTACACGTATTTCGGGTATTTCGGAGGCTTGATACACCCATAAAATCCGCCAATCATCCTTAAAAACGCTTTGGGTGGTATATGTGAGGCGGTGCAAAATATCGAGGGTCAATTCATCAAACCATTCGTGGTCTTTATACCCCTGTGGACGGCGTAAAGCATCTACAAGAGAATGAAAAATCTGATGATTGCGCTCCACCAATACCCACAAATCACGCAATACATTGGGCAAAGCAGAACTATCTTGTATCGCTTCCTCATTGCCCCCCCAAGACACAGATGCCCGCCATGCAATGCCATCACCTTTAGGATATACCTCCACTTGAAGCAACGCATCTGGGCTATGATGAATGCTAATATACCCCATTGTCGCTTGCCAAGCCGAATATCCGTCCTCTGGGCGTTTTGGAAAAGGGCGGTTCATCTCTGTTTTGGGGTTATTATCATCCACGCAGGTTATCCTATCACCACTTCTTTGCCATCGTATAATGCCTTAAAGATGAGTGTCACATCATCCACACTGGCGGAATCAATCACTACATCTGTCCCTATAGGTGGGTTGGTCTTGAGCAGAAAATCGGCGAGTGGCTCACGCACACTACGGCGGATAATACGGCGCAAGGGACGCGCCCCATATTCTGGTTCATCGTTCTGCCCCATCATCCAATCAATAGCTTTGTCGGTAAATGTGAGTTTTAAGCCACGTTCTGTCGCCATCTGATTTTCTTTTTTGAGCATGAGGCGCAAAATTTTGCCCAGATTTTGTTCGTTTAGCGCATTGAACATAATTACTTCATCCAGACGGTTGAGAAATTCGGGTCTGAACCATGAGCGCACATCTTCCATTGCTTCTTCACGAATATCATCATCAATTTCTGGGACAGCCAAAACGTATGACCCCAAATTGCTGGTGAGAATAATAACCGTCTCGCTAAAATTGGTGGTATTACCCCGCCCATCAGTCAAGCGACCCTCTTCTATCACTTGTAGCAAAATATCCATAATACGCGGGTGGGCTTTTTCCACTTCATCAAATAGCACAATGATATAAGGTTGTTGACGCACACGCTCGGTTAATTGCCCGCCTGCCTCGCTATCCACATACCCACTAGGCGATCCAATCAGACGATTCAGACTCGATTCATCCTTAAATTCGGACATATCCAACGGCAACATGGCATCTTCTGTGCCAAACATAAATTCCGCCAGCGCCTTTGCAAGTTCAGATTTACCAACACCCGTTGGACCTAAAAACAAAAATGCGCCAATGGGACGTTTAGAATCTTTTAAGCCCACACGCGCCGTCTTAATGGCACGGCTAACGGCTGTGACTGCCAAATCTTGCCCAATAATCCGTTCTTTGAGGTGGTCATCCATATTGGCATACCGCAAACGTTCATCCTCACCCAATTTATTCACAGGGATGCCTGTCATTTGGCTGGCAGTAAATGTAATATCCGCAACATCAAGAATATTGTCACGCACTTCTGGCTTAAAAGCCAAATTTTCTTGTTTGCTCATATTGACCATCGCGGCAGTACGGTGGAGCAATTGCTCTGCACTGAGGGGCAGTGGCACACTCGACATATAGCGTTTCGCAAGGCGTGCCGCGAGCGATAATGCCTCTGGCACAATCTCGATGCCATAATCGGCTTCCAGATGAGGCTTGCGAATACTGAGCATTTCCACTGTTTCTTCGATAGAAGGCTCTGGCACGCGCACAATATGGCTATTTTCGCTAATCGCGCTCATCCCCGCCAAACGTTGGTTATATTCCAATTCAGTGGTGGATGCGATGATAACCGGGTTATCCGATAAAAAGGCTTTTTGAATCATCGGCGTGGCTTTAGAAAATTCTGCCTTGATGGGTCCACCAAAAAACCGATGAATGTGGGGGATAAACAGCACCCCACCACTGGCTTTGCTCATACCCGCCCGCACCGCTTTTTGGTCGTTGTCTAGCAATGCTGATTCATCTATCTGCACCAAATTACTCAGACCAACGGGACCTTTGCCTTCTGCCATGAGGAGTGCCAAACTATATGCCAAAGTACGCTTGCCGACACCATCGGGTCCCACAAGGATGACATGCCGTTTGACCGATTGCGAGATAATATTGATGATATAACGCAACAAATCCTCGCGGAAATACACTGCCCGTAATGTACCCGCTTTGGCATCTGCCACAAAATCTTGCGTTGTACCATCGGGACGACGACGGATACTGCTATAATCGCTCAAAATATCTTGTATGGCTTTGGGCGTGATACCATGTTGACGCAAAATCCCACTGGTACTCATGGCACTTTCGCTAAGTACCATGAGTACATGGTCGGTATCTACCCGCACCTCATCCTGCGAATTGGCAAGGCTGAGGGCATCATCAATGAGGATAATGGTCTGGCGCGAAAGCGATACGGTTTGGTTGCCCTGCGCCACAAAATCTAAATTACCACTTTGGTCACGCCGACTTTCAATAGCGAGTTCCACTTGTTTTTCTAGCCGTTCTAAATCCACACCGCGATTGGTCTTAAAGATTTCTAATAACCGCTTAGCGGCGGTATTTTCTTGACGCAACAATGCCAATAGCAACAATTCGGGCATGATTGTATCTTTGCGGAATTGTTTTTTGAAATTGGTTGCAGAGTTCATCGTTGCAACCACATCCTTTGAAAGCAAATCTGGGTTGATTGTCCCCATAGTCTCACCATCTATTCTTGAAAATCTATCTGTCTATAAAGTTAACGTGAATTTCACTCTATCGCAAGTCGGTTTATGGACGTGGTGATGGGGTCAGTGTGATTGCGAGTTGTCCATTTTGTGGAATAACACCAAATAACAGCTTGCAAACTGCCCGTATGCCATCGTCTTGAGGTCCATAGGTGATGATATAACTGCCTATTTGTGGAAACAAGACCGCATCATACGGCGAATATAATGCCACCGCCACCGTCTTTTCGGGTGGTAAGGCACGGGCTAATGTCACCAGTGCGGGATTTTCATTTGCATTGCGCGTAAACACCACCACCGTATCCACACGCCGCGCAACCGCCACCGCAGATTCCACTTCATCACTCGTAGGGAAATTGCTCACGGGCAACCACTGGATGGCGGGGTGATATTGCCCACACTCACGCGCGATGAGCGTCCGTTGACCAGGGTAGACAATCGCAATACGCGCATCATCGGCAACTGGTAATCTATCGGCATTATCATACGCCACAGTCACCCCTGCATCAAATACTTGGGGGAGCAATGTGGCAGTTTGGGCAGAATCAATCCGCGCTTGGGCATCATCTGGCAGGAGGGGTTGCCATGTGAGCAGACCATACCGCGCCTTTGCCGATAAAATCCGATACACCGATTCATCTATCCGCGCCTCATCAATCCCCCCGTTTAGCACCGCATCCAAAACGGCTTGCATCGCCCCCTGTTGACGCGCTTCGCTAAACCCTGTGCCATAGACCACCAAATCCACACCTGCCAAAATTGCCTGTATTGCCGATTCATTCGGGTCATACCGGTTAGTAATTGCGTTCATATCCATCGCATCGGTCATGATAATACCATCATAGCCCAAGTCGTCACGCAATAACCCTGTGACCACATTATAGGATAGCGTAGCGGGCAATTCTTCGGCATCAAACGCTGTAAACCAAATATGCGCGACCATCACCGCCGCAACATCGGCATTGATAGCCGAAATGAATGGGACAAGTTCTCTTTGGCGCAAAAATTCACGGCTATGATGAATGGTGGGCAGGTAAATATGCGAATCTTCGGATGTATCGCCATGTCCAGGGAAGTGCTTCACTGTCGCCATCACCCCACGCGATTGCATCCCACCAATATAATTTTCGAGCATCTGCCCCACCAGTCGCGGGTTACCCCCTGGTGAACGTCTACCAATCACAGGATTCGCCGGGTTGGTATCCAAATCGGCGACAGGCGCAAGATTCATATTCACACCAACGGCGCTAATTTCACTCGCCATCGCTTCGCCCATACGCCACACCAAATCTGGGCTATTGGTGGCAGTTAGCAACGAAATCGGGGGGAGTTCTGTGAACCCCTCGCGCATCCGCATAATCCACCCACTTTCTTGGTCGGTAGAGACGAATAACGGCACACCACCGGCATCAGTAATTGCTTGTTGATACGCATTAACAAGGGTCGTTGTTTCGGCTGGAGTGCCAATATTACTACCAAATATCACCACACCCGCAGGTTGCCATGTCTGGAGCAAATCGCGCCCCACAAAACTGAGTCCATCGCCATAGGTATGAACCATAAACATCTGCCCTACTTTTTGCTGAAGGGTCATTTGTGAAAGGCGTTGGGCGATGGGGTCGGTCTGTGCCGTTGAAAACGGGATCATTACCACAAACAAAATAAATAGGATGAAAATATAGTGCTTCATGGGGTTTGTCTCTCAAAGGTGTTGCCACCATCTGTTGTGCTATAGCGGATAATGTCGTTTTCAAATGTATCACCCCGACGCACCTCTATCACAACCGACCATGTATCATCTTCATTGAATCCCGCCGCAATATTAGCACACCCAATAATTTGTGGATTCACTGCATACGCCGCAAAAATTTGTCGCCACGATGCCCCGCCATCGGTTGTGAGCAAGATAAAGGTCTGTGCATCATCACGCAGGCGGGTTTCGATGGGGTAGCGAATCACCTGAAAACCCGTTTGTGCAGTGGCATAATAATCTTCACACAACGTTATCGGTTCAGTGAGCCGTCCCACCTCTAAAAATTGAATCGTGCCAAAAAAGACGATATTCACGCCTATCAATGCAGTGATGAGGATGAGCAATGGATAACGGCGCATCCGCCAGACCCGCCATATCACCCACAACAACGCCGTGAACAACACCCCTATCACAAGAACAAGCAGTGGCGTAAATTCGATAAGGCGGATGACCAATGGATAGACTGCACCCAAAAACAGCGCCAAAAGCCGTTTAATTTGATATGCCAATCCAAATATAAAATGCGTAGGTGGCGCAAAGGCAATAACAATTGCACCCGTTAAAACAATCCCAATGAGGGCAAATATACCGTATTTTTTGAAAAGTGTCATGGCGAAGAACTCCCGTTTTGGATGAGGAGCAGATATAAAAAGTTGAGCCGTTCATCGGCAGTCATAGGGCGTGGTTGTCCCTGCCCTTCGATTAGGATAGGGTATAAATCAACAAACTGCAAGCGCCCTTCATAGATGAATAACTGGTCTATAAATGCCCGTTTACCCGCAAAAAATTCTTGGTCAAATAAAAAGTTCCCCAGTCCATAATGAATAAATGCCTCTTGGGAATTATCCACAGGAAAAAACTCCATTGATTGGGGAAAATGTGCCTGTGTGCCAATGACCACATCCGCACCCAATTGCGCCAATGACCGAAAATCATTCCGTTGCTGTGCGCTTGGTTGATATTGTTCCAATTCCAGATATTGCACCGTAACAATCACCACATCTACCGTCTGTGCTAGTTGCGGAATCGCCTCACGTAACCATCCCCCATTGCAATCTGCCGCACCGGGTCGTATTCCACCCAGTAAATTGGGATTATCATTCACCAACGCATAATAGGGTCCCACCCAATTACACGCCAACATGCCAATGCGGTTGCCCCCATGCTCCAAAATAAGCGGGGTTTGTGCCTCTGTGACGGTGTGACCACCACCAATAACAGACATCCCATTTTCGACATACCAATCGAGGGTCTGTTTATACGGTTCATAGCCATAATCGTTGTTATGGTTGCCCGTCAATTCGATGATGTCTGCGCCCAATAATTGCAACACCTCAAAATGGGTCGGTTTGCTACAAAAACTAAAAGAACTCATCCCCACACGCGGACAATCGTCCACAAACGACACCTCATTGCTGATATGCAGATAATCGGCCTGTTGAACATACGGCAATATCGCAGATACTGCCCAATCTACCCCATTGGTGTCTAATGCGGTGGTTGTTTCGCGGGTGAGCGCTGTCACACCCGTCATCAATACCCGTGTGAGTCGATCTGGATAAAAATTGGGCATCGGGACATTTTCAAACACGAATGGATACCCCTCTAGTTGGTCTATGGGGTGAATTTCGTCCACCATCAACACTCGATAGCGCGGGGTGATTTGGTCAAATGGCAATAATGTGAATAAACGGGCATCACGCCAAAGGGTGTTATACAGGCTATCGGCGGAGACAATTTGTGTGCCAACGGGCAATTCCACCCCCAACGATGCCAATTGCCCCGCCACCACATCACTAACGATGAAAGTGCTATCCAATAATCCCGATTGTATGGTCACAAGGCGCGAATTTTCGATATTGCTCTGGGTACTCACAAATGCCACCACAGGCAAAAATAACGTCATACCGCCAAATTCATCTACAAGGGGATTTATTTCTGGCGCTCTGGGGGTATTGGTGACAAATAACGCGGGTTGCGCGGGCAATATCCCCAAATCGGCGCTAGGGGTGGTCTCTGCGGATGGCTGACTAGCGATGCTATCGGCATAAAATTGGACATATTCCATCACATGCGCCGACCAATAGGTGTTATTATGCTCACCTATCGGATGAATGATATAGGTGTATGGCACACCGCGTTGGGTAAGGCGTTCATCCATAATATCCAAACCCGGATAGGCATAATCGTCTGCGCCTCTATCGAGCCATAAGCGCATTGTTTCGATATTCGGGGCAGTTAGGGCTAAGTCCAGTGGATTGGCTTCTGGTGGGGCATGAAGACGGTCAAAAAAAGCACTATGCCCACCAATTGAATTAAATAAATCGGGACGGCGCAAACCTATCTGATATGCCCAAAATCCGCCTCTGGAAATTCCGCCAATGGCACGCGATTCTTTGCGGGCATCTATGCGATAGGTGCTTTCTGCCAATGGCATGAGCTGGTCTAAAAAGACATTTCCCCATGAATCGAGTCCAAACCGATTTTCATTGGCAATCCAATTGCCAAATGGCAACACGACAATCATCGGCGGTACTAAACCAGATGTAATCGCCTGATCCAAATAGGTCTGCAATCCCAAGCGTATCCAATGATTATCATCATCATTTGAGCCGTGCATGAGGTATAAAACAGGATAATGGATGGTGGTTTGGTCATAACACGGGGGCAGGTAGACGGTGTATACCATCTGTGTTTCGATAATACCCGCATAATAATTGGAACGTTCTGTGCGTCCTGTGGTTTCGGTGCATAAGGCTTGTGCATGGATGAATGGATAGGTAAAAAAGCCGATAATGCCTAAAAAAAGTGCCAATAGGGTGATGATAATTGCTGGACGCACGCGCCCTCCTCAAATAAAATATCAATCCACACTCATAATATGCTGTGCATGGATTGATAGAAATCATGCAGACAATACCCCTATTATTCAGATGGTGCAGATTCACCCGCTTTTTCGCTCAAGCGATAGCCAATCCCGCGCACATTCACAATTAAATCGGCTTCGGTACTGGCTTCTTTTAGTTTGCGACGCAAATTACTCACATGCGGGCGAATCACCTCACGCGCCTCAATTTCGTCAATGCCATAGCCACGCACTTCGCGCACTAATTCACTGCATGTCACCACCCGCCCACGATGCGCCGCCAAATAGAGGAGCAAATCAAATTCGGTGGGTGTGAGGTCTATTTCTTTTTCGTCCATCGAAATCTGATAACGTTTGGGGTATAGCAATAAGGGACCCAGTTGCATACTGGCATTTGCCCCATCGCTCAAAATATCTCCCCCTTCAATGGGGTTACTCTCGTCATCATCATCATCGTCGGGGGGCAAAGAAACTTCTGTGACCGTTAGCTCAAAAACATCGCTTTTAATCGCATCAAGCAAGTTACGTCTGCGTTTAAGATTGCGGGCGCGTTCAACACCGCGTGCCACACTCTGGCGAATATCGGCGCTGGAACTAGGTTTAATCAGATAGTCGTGTGCGCCCAAACGCAAGGCTTCTACGGCATTCCCCAAAGTGGCATAAGCCGTCATGAGGATAACAATCACCTCTGGAGATTGCTCACGAATACGGCGCAATAATTCTATGCCATCAAGACCTGGCATCCGAATATCGGTCAATACCACATCAAAGGTTTGGCGAGAAATCATCTCTAATGCCTCTTCCCCATTGGCGGCTTCACTGACCATATAACCCACTTTTTGTAACGTCTTGCTGACAGAATAGCGGTTCGCCCCCTCGTCATCAACAACCAAAACATAAGCCAATTCTTGTGTGACGCTGATTGTGTTGGTCATGGCGCTATCCTTTAGCTCTTTATGCTTTACCAATTATTTCTCAATAATAGACTATTTTTGCGGACTTTTCAATAGGTCTAAAACAAAACTAGCCTGTTTTATTAGTGACAACATTAATAAAAATGTCCCATATTGCCTTATTGTCACCAATTATAGCAAAGATGTGTGCGACAAAATTCTCTCCCCACAAAATCATCGCAATTTGGTCATCTACCACTAAAAGCGGGATATGGGCGCGTAATGCCTGCGGGATTTTGCGGTTAATCATCCAGTCTTTAATCGTTACATGCGAGCCGTTCATTCCCAATGGCGCAAAACGGTCTTTTGGGAGGCGTGTTCGCAATATCACCCGCGATTCATTGGGAATATACAATTTTGTAGAAGCCTGTTTATCTGGTGGGTGAATCATCTGAAATTGCCAGTGACCAAAATCGTATATTTGCGAAAAATCCAGCAAAATCGCGGTATTTTGTGGCAATAATGGGATGTCATTGGGAAATGTGGGTGACAAAGACCTATTTTCCAGCACCAAATCATCATATATCACGCGCAATTGCCATCCTTTGGGGAATTGTGCTATTGCACCATTTTTGCCCATATGTGCCACTTTAATGGCATGAGCAATTTGGTCATAGGTCACATCGGCAATGGCGAGCAGATGATGTAAAATTTTCCGTTGAAAAGCAATATGCCACTGAATAAACAAATTTCGGGGAATAAAAAATCGCCCATCTACAAAATTTACATGCGATAAAATTGTCTGTTCAAAGATATGTTGTAGGACATCTTGTTCATCGGCATAAATTTGGGCAAACCGCGATAATGCCCCTGCGACTTGTGGATTAATTCTCTGCAATAGGGGCATCACTTGGTGGCGGATGGCATTACGTGTGAGCGTGACATCGGCATTTGATTCGTCATCCACCGGGATTAACCCGTTTTCTTGGCAATATATCTCTAATTCTGCCCGTGTGATGGTCAACAAGGGGCGCACAAGGCGTAATTCTGGGGAATTAGATAATGGGAATGGAGCAACCAATCGCATCCCAACCGCCCCTGCCCCACCTGTCCCACGCGCCAAATGAAATAAGACAGTCTCGGCTTGGTCATCTTGGTGGTGTGCTGTCACAATCGTTTTTGCGCCAACTGTTTGGGCGACATCTGCCAAAAACTGATAGCGGGCTTTGCGAGCGGCTTCTTCTAGGCTCAATTTTTCTGCCTGTTGCAATGCCAATACATCCCCACGCCCAACAGTACATGGTATACTTAAACTGTCTGCAAATTGTTGCACAAGATAGGTTTCTGCTTCTGCCCGTGGTCGCAAGCCATGATTAAAGGTGGCAATATGAATTTGTATTTGCAGTTTTGGGTGCAAATCCGCTAATATATGTGCAAGTGCCAGTGAATCTGTGCCACCAGATACCCCAATCACCATTTTTTCGTGTGGGGAAAATAGCTGGTGGTCGCGTATAAGGGCTGTGAGTTTTGCGTGTATCAAATGTGTTATTTCTTTCATTGCCAATGCTATGATATAATCCTCAACTGACCTGCAAGGCGACTTTATGCCGTTAGGAGCAGTGTGTGTTAAGTCCATTTGATTATTTTTTTGGATTATTCTCCCTAGATATAGGGATTGATTTAGGAACTGCCAATACATTGGTGAGCGTGCGCGGAAAAGGCATCGTCATCAATGAACCATCTTTTGTCGCTACAGAGCGCAAAACGGGCATTCCGCGCGAAGTTGGGGCGCGTGCCAAAGAGATGTGGAGCAAAAATCCTAAAGAGATTATCATCGTGCGTCCCTTGCGAGATGGTGTTATTAGCGACCCAGATATTACAGCTGCCATGCTCACCCACCTCATCCGCAAAGCGCATGAACATACATGGGTGCCTGTACCGCGTCCGCGTGTCGTCATCGGAATTCCGAGTGGTGTCACCGAAGTGGAAAAACGGGCGGTATACGATGCCGCCTATAACGCAGGCGCACGGGTTGTTTATTTGGTAGAAGAACCAGTCGCCGCCGCCATTGGTGCAGGCTTGCCTGTGACCGAAACACGCGGGAGCATGATAATTGATATTGGCGGTGGTACAACCGAAATTGCCATTTTCTCGCTCGGTGGCATCGTCATCAGCCGTTCCATCCGTGTCGCGGGTGATGAACTCGATGAAGATATTGTACAACACATGCGAAATAAGCATAACCTACTCATTGGTGAACCCACCGCAGAACGGGTAAAAATGGATATAGGCTCTGCCTATGCCCTCCCCCAAGAACGCACCACCCCTGTGAGTGGGCGCAATTTGGTGACTGGCTTGCCCAACAAGGTCGAGGTCAGTTCTGTCGAAATTCGTGATGCCATCGCAGGGTCTGTGAATATCATCATAGACACCATAAAAGATGCACTAGACGACACCCCACCGGAACTTGTTGCCGATTTGATGGAAAGTGGCATTTGTTTGGCAGGTGGCGGAAGCCAACTTAAAGGGCTTGCCTCACGACTTGCCGATGAACTCAATATCCGTGTATGGGTCGCAGAAGACCCCATGACCGCCGTTGCCAGAGGGGCAAGTCGGATTTTGGAGGATTACAACAACCTACGTCGCTTGCTGGTGGGCATTGAACGCGGTAGTACATGGCATTGATGCACACTAAGCAGGTGATTTTGTGAGACGTGGTTGGCGTTCTAATCGAGTTTTTTTCTTTCTACTCTGCCTTTTGGTATGTGTCGGTTTAATATTTGGTAGTATCGGCGGTCAACTGGGCGGAGTAGAAAACATTCTTAGCACACCATTGCAGTTTGTTAGTACCTTTTTTAACCAAAGCGCACAAGGGATTAACAACCTCTTTAGCAATTTTAGTGATGTACAGTCGTTGCAAGAACGTAATGCCCAACTCGAAGAAGCCCTCGCACGGTCACAAGCCGAATTAGTGGAATTACGTGAAATTGCCAGTGATGCAGAACGATTAGCCGAATTACTCGACTATGTATCGGCGGTGCAAAACCAAGAAACACTCACCGCCGAAGTCATTGGCTATGACCAAAATAACCTGATTCGTACCATCATCATCAACAAAGGCGCACGCGATGGTGTGACAACGGGAATGCCAGTCGTCACCAAGCAAGGTTTAGTGGGGCGTATTATTGATGTGACCGCCCTCGCCTCGCGGGTATTGCTCATCAGCGACCCTAGCAGTAGCGTGAGCGCACGCCTTCAAACATCCCGCGCACAAGGCACTGTACAAGGACGGCTCACAGGCAGTTTGCGGATGGGGCTTATTCCTCTCGAAACGGCGGTAGAAGTGGGCGATGTCGTCCTCACATCGGGGTTGGGGGGCAATTTTCCGCCTGATATTGTCATTGGACAAGTGACCAGTGTGCGCCAATTTGAGTTTGAACTCAATCAAGAGGCAGATGTTCGTAGTTTGGTGAATTTCGATACCCTAGAATTTGTGCTGGTCATCACCAATTTTGTACCGATTGATATTTCTGTTTTCGATACCGAAACCACCCCCTAAAAAAATACCTATGGGCAATTTTCTGAGCTTTCCTATCCTCATCGTGGCGGCACTCTTACAAGCCACCTTTATGCCCCAAATCCGCTTATTAGGTGGTAGCCCAGATTTAGTCTATCTGATTGTATTAGCATGGTCTATCAATGTCGAACTCGATAGCAGTGTTATCTGGGCATTTGTGGGGGGTATTTCATTGGATTTAATGTCTTATGCCCCACTCGGCACATCCACATTTGGCATCGTCATCACCGTTTTCATCATCAGTGGCATTGGTCAACAGGTCTATCGCATTGGGTTTGTTTTACTCATCGGCTCGGTATTAATAGGGACATTTTTTCAGCAATTGAGCATCATGATTATCCTCACCATCACAGGGTATTCGGTGGATTGGGGGTTAAGTTTGGGCTATGTGGTTGCGCCTACCATCTTCTATAATTTAGTGTTCATATTGCCCCTGTATTGGATTATACGGCGGATTCAACGGCGTGTTGTTCCAGAAGTGAGCAGTAAACCGACTAGGTAGTGTTGAGGTAAACGTGTGAAAAACAGACTCATGCCCTTTCAGGGGTGGCGATTAACCCTTTTTCAAGGGGTGATGGTGGCAACCTTCATCATTTTTACCCTACGAATGTATCAGATGCAGATTATTGATGGCACAAATGCCCAAATTGCCGCCGATGATAACCGTTTTAATTCGCTCCCATTACCCGCCGATAGAGGCGTTATTTTCGATAGATATGACCAAACCCTTGCACGTAACGTTCCCGCTTATGTAGTACGTATCACACCCGCCAATTTGCCAGCAGACCGCCAAGAAGAATTAATAATTTATACCAGACTCTCCGCACTCACAGGCGTTCCGCCCACCCGCGCCATTGCCAATGCCAGTGGACGCAATGTGCGTAGTATCGAAGAATTGGTTGGCATTGGGGCGGGTATTGCGCCCTTCCGCCCTGTACCCATTGCCCAAGATGTGCCATTAGAGGTGGCGCTTCAGATTATGGAAGATAGTTACAATCTACCGGGTGTAGATGTCCTAGTCGGTGCGGTACGCCAATATCCGAGTGCCGATGTCACATCCCATATCATCGGTTACATGGGTCCTATCCCACCAGAGCAACAATTGGCATTGATTGAACAGGGTTATGACCCCGCCTTTGACCGCATTGGCTATGATGGATTAGAACGCTTTTTAGAGACACTCCTCTCTGGGCAACGAGGGCGTATTGTGCGCGAAGTGGATGTGGCAGGTCAAGAACAAGCCATTGTGGAACGAGTAGAACCTGTTGCCGGGCAAAATATTCGTCTCACCATAGATGTTGAGTTGCAACGTGCCGCCCAACAAGCCCTAATTGACCAAGTTGCCACCATCAACGAAAGAGAAGGTCGCATCGTCACCGAAGCCGGTGTCGTGATGGTCATGAATCCCAATACGGGCGAAATATTGGCGATGGTTAGCTATCCCAATTACGATAATTCGCGTTTTGCCCGCAGTATTGATGTTGAGTATTATCTGGAACTACTAGAGCGCAATCGTAACCCCCTGCTCAACCAAGCCATTGGGTCACTTTATCCACCAGGGTCAGCATGGAAGCTCATCACCGCCGCCGCTGTTCTCGAAGAAGATATTATTGATGCTGGCACAGGGCTTTTTGATGGTGGCGATTTGCTCGTCCAAAATTTTTATGCCCCCAATGACCGCGCACAAGACCAGCGTTTTGTGTGTTGGGCGCGAAATATTGGCGGACACGCCTTTGTTAACATGGTAGATGCCATTGCCTATAGCTGTAATGTATATTTTTATCAGGTTGGGGGCGGAAACTTCCCTGCCGTGTCAGAAGCCCTCTTGCGTCGTGGCGGGTTAGGCATCAATAACCTTGTACGATATGCCACCGCACTCGGCATTGGGTCTGAACTGGGATTAGAATTGCCCGGTGAATTGGCAGGCAGAATGCCAGACCCCACATGGAAACGTATTACACGGGGCGAAAATTGGTCTACGGGCGATACCTATAATGCCGCCTTTGGTCAGGGATATGTCAATGTTACCCCGCTACAGCTCATGATGTCAGTTTCGACATTGGTCAATGATGGTGTGCTATATCAACCCACCGTCATTCGTGACTTTGTGGACGCAGAACGCAATATCACAGTACCATTTGAGCCAAAAGTGTTGCGTACTGTCAATTTAGATTATGCCAACCCAGATGGGTCTATTTATCTGCTTCAGCTAGAGGATATGATTATTCGGGGCGAAAATAGTCTCGCCTGCCTGTGTGAATTTGATAGCCCATTCTATAATCCGCTACGATGCGATTCCGAAAATTATGTCGGACAGGTAGATGTTAACCCCGCACTCGAAGTTGACGACATCCGTGATTATCGGATTCATATCCCCCTCAACTACGTTTTTAATGGGCGGATTTGTGACCCATTGCGTTTTGATAGCCGATTTGTGCCAGCCTTCCTCAGTTCCAGCAATTTGGAGGTTGTTCGTGAAGGCATGAGAGAAGCCGTTATCCGTGAATTAGGGACGGCGAAAGGTGCAAATCTGCCTTATATTGAAGTGGCAGGTAAAACAGGCACAGCCGAGTATTGTGATGACATCGCAGGACCATTAGGCCTGTGTAATCCGGGGGCTTGGCCCGCCCATGCGTGGTTTACTGCGTATACACCCTACGAAAACCCAGAGATTTTGGTGGTGGCATTCATCTATAACGGTATCGAAGGCTCATCCAACGCCCTCCCTGTGGCGGTACGTACTATAGAAGCCTATTATCGGCTCAAAAATGAACGTGAAAACCAACCAGCAAACCAATTGGCAATCACCCCTCCATGAAAAGTCTTAGCGGCGTGCAAATATCCACTCCATCCTATCGGATGATGCTTGTGTATTGGTTGCCTGCGCTCCTCGCAGGTGGAATTATTTGGGGGATTTTTATCACCATCGGGCAAACCCCATTCGTCCGTGCCAGTGGGTTGACATTGGTAATTATGGGGGCAAGCCTCACCATGCGCCGATTTGGGGCAATCATCGCCTTTTTAGGGGGCATCTCACTGGCACTCGCACCCGCCTTTTGGTCACAAACGGGTGGTGCAACCAGTTTTGTGCCAGCAACCGTTGTTTTGGCAATGATTATCGCGGGCATCATTAGCCTTGTGGTTATCTTCTTCCTCAAGCGCCCCTATTTGGCGTTGGGTGTGGGAGTATTGGTCTTTGCGGTGATTTTTTGGAGTCAAATAGGCACATCGCGTAGCTTGCGCCTCACATCACTGATGACAGCATGGTTGCTCTTTTTGTTGATGGAAGCCCTATTCCAAAGCAATCCGCGTCCCGATGAAAAACCCGCTACGCCCATCATGCCTCAACAATATATGGGCATCCTGATTATCCTCGCCATCGGCATTATCAATGACCCGCTTTTTGTGTTGATATTGCCTGCGGTGGCGCTAGGGCTGTGGCTATCACAAACCCGTATCCCCCTATGGTATTGGGGCATCGTGGTCGCATTACTCGGACTTGGGGTATATGGCATCATAAACACCTATATCAACCCCGATTTATGGCTGTCGTCATCACGCATCGCACATCAAACAAAACTAACTATTCCATATCTCATTGCTGATGGCTGGCGTGAAGGGGTACGGTGGCTCAATTTGGTGGGCATGAGCATCTCGCAATTCACCATCATTGGGGCAATTTTGAGTGTGTTGGGGTTGGCGCGAATGGCTCGCTGGTATCCTGTTTTGGGGTTGGTGTTGATGGTTGCCTATGCCACGCATGTCTTGTTTGGACTCATCTATTTTGGCGGAGACCGCGCAGTCCTCATTATGCCTATCTTCATCATTCAGATGATTTGGCTTGCTTACGCCATGTATTCGTTTGGGGAGTGGTTAAGCAAATTCCATACAGGTCTATCGGCAAATAGCAGATTCATTATAGGGGGCATATTTTTGTCGTTGCCAGTCTATTTATTGATTAATCTACTGAGCAATATGTCCTAAAAGATAGCACATCTTAAAAAAAACGCTATGCTTATATATAAATTGTCGCAATAAAGCGAGTGGATGGTATGCGCGAAGAAATTGTCTCAATTAAAGGGGGCAAAGATGGGGTGGTCATCGCCCTAAGCCCTACTGACGAATGGCTGACTATTACAGGGGAATTGGCAAGTCGGATAGATGAGAAAAGTGCCTTTTTTAAGGGGGCAAATCTCATCATCGAACTTGGAGAGCGCCCCGTTCCAAAACATGAACTTAGTGGCTTAAAAGCCCTGATAGAACGGCGTGGATTGACCATCGGGCTCATCGTGAGTGCCAGCAAAACCACCATAGATGCCGCCGATGCACTCGATTTGCGGATACAAGCCCTAATAGACGAAAACGCAGAAGAATCTGCCCAATTGCCCTCACCAGAGGATGGTACACAAGGGATTCTGGTTCGTAATACTGTTCGCGCAGGGCGTTCTATTTATAGTGCAGGGCATGTGGTGGTCTATGGCGATGTGAATCCGGGTGCAGAAATTGTGGCTGGTGGCGATATTTTTGTCTGGGGGAAAATTCGTGGCAATGTCCATGCGGGCGCTCATGGCGATGAGCAAGCAGTCATCTGTGCGCTCGATTTGCAACCCAATCAGTTGCGAATTGCGGGCTATATCGTCACATCTCCGCCAGACAAACGTCGCAAGGTCAAACCAGAGATGGCATTCATCCGCCATCATCAAATTAATGTCGAAAGTTGGAACGGCTAAACGCTGGCAGAAAGGATTTTTATATGGGGGCAACAGTCATCACCATCACCTCTGGCAAAGGGGGCGTTGGCAAGACCACCACAACCGCCAATTTGGGCTTAGGTTTGGCAAAATTGGGCAAAAAAGTCGTGGTCATAGATACCGATATTGGGTTACGTAACCTTGATATTATTCTCGGCTTAGAAAGTCGGGTAGTCTACGATTTGGTAGATGTCATCGAAGGCAATTGTAAATTGCGCCAAGCAATGATTAAGCACAAACAATTTCCAGATTTATATCTCATTCCCGCCGCCCAAAAACGGGATAAAACGGCGGTTAGCCCCGCCAACATGATTCAAATCGCCAATTCCTTGCGCGATGAATTTGATTTTGTCCTCATAGATTCTCCTGCAGGTATTGAGCGTGGCTTCCGTAATGCTATTGCCGCCGCCGACCAAGTGATTGTCGTCACCAATGCCGAAGTTTCGGCTGTGCGCGATGCCGATAGGGTCATCGGTTTGGTCGAGGCGAGTATCAAGCAACTCAATGCGGAAGCAAACAATGCGCCCCGCCCTGCTGGGACAAAAATCCCAGTTCAACTTATCTTAAATCGCGTCAGAATAGACATGATTCGGCGGGGCGAGATGATGTCGGTGGCAGATGTCAATGATGTTCTCAGTATCCCCATTCTTGGTATCGTGCCAGAAGATGAACAAGTTATCCCTGCATCCAATACAGGTGTGCCAATTGTTTTGCATGTCCATTCCAAAGCAGGCACAGCCTATATGAATATTTCTCGCAGAATAGCAGGAGAAACTGTGCCATTTATGCAATTAGAATCCGCAGGCGGATTTTTTCAACGAATTAACAGATTGTTCGGCGGGCAACCTTCCCGCGAGCCAAAAGGGTAACGGCGATGTCCGGATTATTTGATAGAATGCGTGGCAAAAACAAAGACCTATCGAGCGCCCAAAAAGCCAAAGAGCGTTTGCAACTCATTTTGGTGCATGACCGCATCAATCTCTCACCAGAGCGCCTACAAGAGATGAAAGCCGAAATTTTGGCGGTCATCTCGAAATATGTTGCTATTGCCAGTGATAGTGTAGAGATTGCCCTCACCCAACGCGGAGACCGCAATCACAACCTGCTGATTGCAGAAATACCCTTCTTTCAGAGTGTGGAGGGCATAGATAAAGCAGACGAAGAGGACGACCCCAAAAATCATATCAAGACCGATGACTCATCAGAAAACCCACCGACTGCCTAACGGTCTTTGGGCATAACCCTTCACATCATAAGGGGTTGGTTTATAATACGCTGAGTGTTGTTTGGTTAGAGATGTGATGGTATTGTTATGCGTACAACCAATATTTGGCGACAATTTGATTATGTGTTGCTCATTGCAACACTCGTACTGGTCGTCTTTGGCATTATCATGATTCGGAGCGCCACCAATGGCGCAACCGATCCCGATTTAATCAATCGTGTCCCTAGTCAAATTCAATTTATGGTGATTGGCACAATTTTGTTGTTGTTGATGACCTATATTGATTATCGCCTATTGGGAAGTATCCATCTATGGCTCTATTTGTTCATGGTGGGCATCCTCATCATGGTATTACTCTTTGGGCAAGAAGGCGATGGTGGGTCAAAGAGCTGGCTCAATATTGGCATCCTCATTCAACCCGCAGAAATAGCCAAGCTACTTATCATCATCACATTAGGGTATCATTTTTCTAATCGTTATCACAAAATGGATAGCATAAAAACAGTCTTTGGCTCGCTCATTCATGTCGCTGTACCCATTGGACTCATCTTCATTCAGCCCGATTTGGGGACGGTCATCGTCTTTAGTGTATTATGGTTCACATTGGCATGGGCGGCAGGGCTTCGGATTAAGCATATCGGCATGGGATTATTCATTGCGATAGTCAGTTTTCCCATACTGTGGTCTGTCATGCTACCCTATCAGAGAGAACGTATCACCAACTTCATCACCCCAGATACTGGTGAAGATAGATTCGGGTCGCGGTATAATATTCGTCAAGCCGCCATCGCCATTGGGTCTGGCGGTTTATTTGGCAAAGGCTATGGCAACGGCACACAAACCCAATACCGCTTTTTGCGGGTACGCCATACCGACTTTATTTTTTGCGTCATAGCAGAAGAATTTGGCTTGGTAGGTGGGACAATTGTTATCATCATCATGGGTGTGGTCATCTGGCGCATTTTACGCGCCGCCCGTCTCGCTGCAGACCCTCTGGGGAGCATGATTTGTTATGGTGTCGCCGCCACAATTTTCTTTCAGAGTGTGACCGCAATCGGCATGAATGTTGGCATATTACCCGTAACAGGTCTCACGCTTCCGCTCGTTAGTTCTGGTGGCACATCACTGATGTCTATTCTCATTGGCATCGGACTCGTTCAAAGTGTTGTTGTGCGCCGTCGTCGTTTCGCATAAAATATAAACTAGACTATCCACACACAGGAGTATCATTTTGACACAAAAAACTGTGCGGACTCGTTTCGCACCTAGCCCCACTGGACCGCTTCATATTGGCGGGGTACGTACTGCTCTCTTTAGCTGGTTATTGGCACGGCATCATGGCGGAAAATTTATCCTCCGCATTGAAGATACCGACCAAAAACGCTTTGTAGAGGGGTCTATTGAACTCATCACCGATGCCCTCTCATGGCTTGGTATAGATTATGACGAAGGACCCGATAAAGCTGGCGGATTCGGTCCCTATGTCCAATCGGAACGGCTACCCCTCTATCAAAAATGGGCGCAGTGGTTATTAGATAACGACAAAGCCTATCGGTGTTTCTGCTCATCAGAACGCCTTGAACAAGTTAATAACGAGAAAAAAGCCCGTAAAGAGCCACATGGGTATGACCGCCTATGCCGTACTCTATCCAAAGAGGAAATAGAGCAAAATTTGGCAGACGGAAAAACATTCACCATCCGCCTCAAAGTGCCTTTGGATGGGCAAACAGTCGGTCATGACCTCATTCGTGGTGAGGTGGTATTTGACAACAATACCCTGCAAGATGCCGTGATACTCAAAACCGATGGCTTCCCCACCTATCATCTCGCCAATGTGATAGATGACCATTTCATGGAGATTAGCCATGTCACCCGCGCCAATGAATGGCTACCCTCTCTGCCACTCCATCTCATTTTGTGGGATGCGTTTGGCTGGGAAAAACCCCTCTATGCTCACTTGCCCGTATTACTCAATCCGAATGGGCAGGGCAAAATGAGCAAACGGTTTGAGGCATTTAATGCCGATGGCAAAAAGATTTTGGTGCTAGCAAAAGAATATAAAGATGCCGGATATTTGCCAGAAGCCATGCTCAATTTTATGGTGAATATCGGCTGGAATTTTGGCGATGAGCGCGAAGTTTTTACCATTCAAGAAGCCATTGAGCGTTTTGATATTAATACCGTGAATCCTGCCAATAGCGCCTTCCCGATTGAAAAGCTGGATTGGATGAATGGGGTCTATATCCGCGAAAAACTATCTATGGACGACCTCGCCAAGCGCCTACGCCCTATATTAGAAAATGCGGGCTTAGAGGTTAATGTTGACCGTCTGCTCAAAATTATGCCGTTGGTGCGGGAACGCATCAAAAGCCTCAATGATATTGTGGATTTAGCAGGATTTTTCTTCCATGAGACATTCGCCCCACCCACTCCCGAAATGCTCATCCCCAAAAAGATGGATAAAGCGGGGACAAAAGCATTATTAGATGCCTCGTATGACCGTTATTCTGCTGTGCCAGAAGCCGAATTTCTGACAGCCAACCTATTGGCGATTGGCACAGGTCTGGTGAGTGATTTAAGCCTCAATAATAGCCAAGTTTTTGGCGTGTTGCGTGTGGCGGTGACTGGGCAGAGCATCTCTACACCGACATTTGAAACAATGGAAATATTCGGTAAAGAAGAATCGCTCAAACGCATCAAAATTGCGATTGACCTGCTGGCATAACCATCCTCGTAGATAATGAGGCACACAATATAATGCGCCTCATCTACCCCTTTACCAAGATTTTACCTTTTCTCACATTAAAATTTCTGCTACACTATCGTGACCTCTTTGGGAGATAGTTTAAGGGTAAAACTACGGATTCTGACTCCGTCAATCTTGGTTCGAATCCAGGTCTCCCAGCAGAATTTTTCGTCTCCTCGCTATGGTAACGTTTTCATAAAACCAATTTAATCAATTCATAAAATTGCCCCCACCAATTCCTTGACAACTCTCTTCGGTTGCGTTAGTATACGTCTGAGAGCGTTCTCAGAGAGCGTTCTCATAAAAAAGTAAAAATGGTTATTTTATTATCTTTTAAAGAGTGTTATGTCTAAGCTAAAGCCAAACTTACCATCGCAACAAAAGGCGAAAGACCTGAATTTAGAAGACATTGCCAAAGAAGCAGGCGTTTCTAGGGCAACTGTTTCGCGGGTCATCAACAATGAAGCCTATGTGAGCGAAGAAACCCGCCAGCGCGTACAAAACGTGATTGAAAAATTGGGTTATAGCCCCAATTTGCGCGGGCGTATTTTGGCAACTGGGCGCACCAATATCATCGGTGTGGTTATTCCTCAAAGCCTAGCAACCGTTTTTGATGACCAATTTTACTTTCCGACCCTTCTAAACGGTGTCGCGCAAGCGGCAAATCAGCGCAATTATGCCATGTTATTGTGGATTCAAGAATCTAGCACCGATGAAGAACGCTTCTATGAACGTATTCTAAAAAACCACCTGATGGACGGCGTATTACTGGCATCTCCAGAGCAAAATAATCCATTTATCCCCCGCCTTTTAGCAACAGGCATCCCAATGGCGATGGTCGAACATCCCGGACGGTGGGCAGACAGGATTAATTTTGTCACAGTAGATAACCAAGCCGCCGCCATACTTGCCACCAAGCACCTCTATAAACAAGGTCGGCGCAGAATTGGGCATATCACAGGGGCATTGAATAATATAGATGGCATCAAACGACTAGAGGGCTATCAACAAGCGATGGCAGAACTGGGCATTCCCTATAATGAAGAATTTGTAGCAGAGGGCAACTTTGAGAGCAAATCGGGTTATAGAGGAATGCAAACCTTGTTAAAAGCGCATGTGGACGCTGTGTTTTGTGCCAATGACCAAATGGCACTAGGGGCTTTGAAAGCATTAGATGAATTGGGAGTGCGTGTACCGGGCGACATTGCCATTATCGGCTTTGACGATTTACCCGCATCAGAACGCAGTAATCTCACCACGATTCATCAGCCCATCCACACAAAAGGAGCGCAGGTTACTCACTTGTTGCTCGACCAGATAGAGGGAATCAGCGATGGTGTCCGCCATGCGCTGTTACCAACCCATTTAGTTATCCGTGAAACATGCGGTGCTTCAATCACCCAACGTTTCTAAATGAGCAACAAGGAGGTTGTCTACGCTGAATTGCAAATTACATCATAACGCTAAACAACAAAAAATGTCAGATAGTCTAATAAATTACTTATCTCTTTCAGAGAGGAAGGGTACTATGTCTAAAAAATTAGCACGTTTAGCTATTCTCGTGAGCGCCATGATGCTCATTATCGGCATCATCCCAGCTATGGCTCAAGACCGTATCGTTGTCGTTTGGTATGTTGGTTTGGGCGCCGGTGGACAAGCAGAACAAGTTGAGGCTCAAAACGCCGTTGTAGAAGCCTTCAATGCCTCGCAAGAATCCATTGAATTGCAACTCCAAATCGTAGACAACAACGTTGCCTATGATACGCTCGCCACCCTGATTGCCACCGGTCAAGCACCTGGCATCGTTGGACCAGTCGGTGCAGACGGTTCTAACGCTTTCGCTGGCAATTACCTCAATTTGGACCCCCTCATCGAAGCCAGTGATTATGACATCAGCCAATTTAGCCCTGCCTCTGTGGAAGCATTCCGTGATTCCGAACAAGGTCTGATTGGGTTGCCATTCGCTACATTCCCATCGTTCATTTATTTCCGCAAAGGCTTGTTCGATGAAGCTGGCGCACCCTACCCCCCACAAGCATACGGCGAACTTTATACCGATGTAAATGGTAACGAAGTTGAATGGGACATGGCGGCATTGCGCGATTTGGCAATGTACATGACCGTAGATGCCAACGGTAACGATGCAACTATGGCAGAATTTGATGGCGAAACCATTGAACAATGGGGCTTTGTCTCACAATGGAACGAAGCGCGTGGTATCTCTACCATGTTTGGTGCTACCTCTTTGGTAGACGCTGAAGGTAACGCCACCTTGCCAGAAGCATGGACTAACGCCTTCAATTGGTACTACAATGGTATCTGGACAGACAAATTTATCCCCAATGCGTCACAAGCTGGTAGCGATTTGCTTGCCAATGGTAATGCTTTCTCCTCTGGGCGCGTTGCAATGGCTCACACCCACCTGTGGTATACCTGCTGTGTTGGCGAAATCAACGACTGGGATTTGGCAATCATGCCTTCCTTCGATGGTATCACCACCGCTAAATTGCACGGTGATAGCTTCCGCCTAATGCGTACTTCTAGCGATATGTCAATGGAACAACAATTGGCTGGGTTTGAAGTGTTGACCTACCTCATTGGTGAAGCCTCAAACGAATTACTCTTGGTTTATGGTGGTATGCCCGCTCGTGCAGAAGACACAGAAGGCTTCTTTGCTACTTTGGATGAAAACTTCACACAAGGCGTGAATTGGCAAGTCGCAATCGACAGCTTGGCTTATGCCGATAGCCCCAACCACGAATATAACATGCCTAACTACCTCAAAGCCAAAGACCGTATTGGTGCATTCCAAAGCCTTGTCGAAAGCACACCTGACCTCGACGTTGCCGCAGAACTCGCCACCTTGGTTGCCGACTTAGACATTATCTTCAACGAAGAATAAGCAATATACACACATCTTAACTATGAAGGGTAGGCAAACTGCCCTACCCTTCATTCCTAATTACTGCTCTAACTACTGCCAATTTAGAGGATTATCTATGGAAATTGCACAGTCAAATTCATCACCTCAAGCCACACCTAAGGGGAAAGAGTTTTCGCTTCACCGTCGCCAACAAATTTGGGGATGGATTTTCCTATCGCCTTGGATTATTGGTCTAGTCTGTTTTACCATTTTGCCGATGATTGCCTCACTGATATTCTCATTCCTCAATTTCAGACTCAGTGATATGAACAACGTCTATTTTAATGACTTTGCCAATTATAAATATCTAGCGCAAGACCCGTTACTTGGACCTGCGCTTATGTCAACCTTCAAATTTGCACTTATCGCCTTACCACTATCATTAATTGTCCCTATTGGTTTGGCGGCATTACTCAATTCAAAACATCTCATTGGCAGACCACTTTTCCGCACACTTTTCTATATGCCCTATATTGTACCTGTGGTATCTTCTGCCTACATTTGGGGTGGCGTACTCAATACCGATTCTGGCTGGCTCAATCGTATTTTGTCAGATTTGGGGCTGGGCAAGCCCAATTGGTTGTTTGATATTAACCTCATCTACCCCGCCTTAAATATTATTGGTATTTGGGGTGTCGGAAACGCTATGCTCATCATGCTGGCTAGTATGCAGGGTGTCCCAACCGAATTATATGAAGCGGCACGAGTAGATGGCGCAGGCGGATTCACCATCTTTCGGCGTATCACCTTCCCCATGATTTCTCCTGTGGTGTTTTATAATCTCGTTTTGTCGGTGATTGGCATTTTCCGTTATTTTGAAGTCCCCTACATCCTCAAAGATGGCACAGGCGACCCCGGAAATGCAACGCTGTTCTATAATATTCATCTCTATAAAAATGCCTTCGCTCAACAAAATATGGGTTACGGCTCGACATTAGCATGGGTTATGTTTGTTATGGCGATGGGAATCACACTCTTCTTATTCGCAACAGCGCGGTATTGGGTTTATTATGGAAGCGGGGAGAAAGCCTAATGGCGACACAACCTCAAACAGCCTCTTATGAAAGTTATATCAATACATCACCACTCTATGCGCTACAACTCAAAAAGTTGACGATGCACGCATCCGTTACCTTGTTTGCTATCATCTTGCTTATCGGCTTCCTGACCCCCTTTGCCTATGCGATAGTCACTGCATCGAAAAGTGAACCGCAAATCAAAGCAGGGATGGTTTTGCCCTATACCCCACAAACCTTCACCTATAACGGCAGTGACTTGCCATTATTAGAAGTCCCTATAGACGGTGAAATACAAATATTAGCAGGCTTAACCCTCAAACGTGGTGCAAACGCCCAAAATGAATTTATAAACCCAGATGCACCAGATGAAATTATCATTTGGGAAGGCAATTGGCGCGACCTAAAAACCATACAGGTGCTTGAAATTCATCTGTTGGAAAATATAAGCGCCGTTTGGGAAAATACTCAAACCAATTTCCCTGTGATGATTCGCAATACCATCGCCATTGCCGTTTTGGGGATGATAGGAACACTCCTCTCCTCCACATGCGTTGCCTATGCCTTTGCACGCTTCCCTATTCCGCGTAAACGGGCATTATTTTTGGTGTTGGTTAGCACCATCATCCTCCCCAGTCAGGTGACACTCGTGCCAACTTATGGCTTCTTCTCTGCCATCGGCTGGACAGGTCCACGGGCGGTTGGTTTTACAGCATGGCTACCACTCATCGTCCCCCACTTCTTTGCCAATGCGTATAACGTATTCTTGTTGCGCCAATATTTCCTCACATTGCCAAAAGAACTCGATGAAGCCGCCATGATTGATGGTGCAGGTCCGCTACGGATTTTGATATCGGTGATTGTCCCACAATCATTACCCGTGATTGTTGCTGTAGCAATTTTCCACTTGGTATTTGCGTGGAATGACTATTTTATGCCCCTCATCTACCTATTGGGCAAAAATGATTTGCAACCGATTGCAGTGGGTATTCAACGGTTTAATTATATTTATGATGTTAAGCCACATCTCATCCAAAGTTCCATGTTACTCGGACTCATTGGACCCGTATTGCTATTCTTGTTTGCACAACGCTTCTTTATGCGTGGTGTCGTGATTACAGGCGTGGATAAATAACCTTATGCAAAAACGGTTGATGACACTCATCCTCATACTATGTGCCATACTTCTATCCATAGCCCCGCTTCATGCAGATGAAACATCGTGGCTATGGGTAGATATGGCACAACCCAATGGCGAAATTTCGCCCTATGTCTATGGGGCAAATTATGGCTTGTTGAATGTCGTTCCCTTTGATTTATACTCCGCCGCACAAGCCTCTGGCATCCGCTATTTGCGCTTTCCGGGTGGTCGTGTGGGCGATACCCATAATATTCAAAAACTACAACTAGACCAGTTCATCGCGCTATGTCGGCAACTCAACACCGAGCCAAGTATCAGTGTTCGGTTAGAGGGTGGCACGCCCGAACAAGCGGCAGAAATGGTCGAATATGTAAATATCACAAAAGGTTATGGTGTGCAGTATTGGAGCATTGGCAACGAACCTAATTTATTCAATGACTACACCACCGAACAGCACAACCTCGATTGGCGAGCCATTGCCGATGCAATGCTGGCAATAGACCCCACCATTACCCTCATTGGACCCGATACATCACAATTTACGGGTGTAGATAGTTACGAGGGTCTCGCCAGAGCGCATGACTTTCTGCGTGAATTTTTACGCGCCAATGGTGATATGATAGACATCGTTGCGGTACATCGCTATCCATTTCCAAGTGGCAATGCCCCCACCACCATCGAAGAATTGCGCCAAGATGCCCATACATGGAATGACATCATCGCCAATTTACGTCAAATGGTGCGCGATGAAACGGGTGAAGATTTACCCATTGCCATCACAGAAGTAAACTCCCATTGGAGTTCTAATATTGGTTCAGAAGCCACACCAGATTCGCGTTTCAACGCCATTTGGTGGAGCGCTGTCTTGGGTACATTAATCAACAACCAAGTAGATATGGTCGCCTTTTTTAATCTGCAAACCAGTGACCAATTGGGCGGACATGGCATATTGGCGCGGTATGAATTGCGCCCCACCTATTATGTCTATCAACTCTATCAACAGTTTGGGACTATCAGCATTGTGTCGGGAACTGATGATGCCAATGTCATCATCACTGCCGCCCAACGCGAAGATGGTACGCTTACCGTGATTATCACCAATTTATATGATAATGCAGTAACGCGCCCATTGACGATTCAAAATAGTGACCTCACACTATCCGATGGTCAGTATTGGTTATTCGATGAAACCCATCTCGCAGAAGAACTATCATGGTCAGAAGCGGTCACAGATGGCGTAGTTTATCTGCCTGCACAATCAATAACCCTGCTCGTTATTGAGGGGTGATGATGGGGGCAATTCCCCCATCAAACCACATCCCAACAAACTTCGTACACCCCTCAAATTGAGAAATGAGCCACCCTTCCACTACAATAGAAGATGAAGGGATTGGGCATTTTTGGTTATGGCAAATGAGATTAGCAATATTGGATTATTCATAGGGCTGGTCTATAGCGGGTTATGGTTCATCACCGCCCTATTGACCTATATACGTGCGTATCGCCTCCGTGTTAGCTATCGGCAACTCCTTATGCCCCTTCATCAGCCCATCGAACAAATCTCTAGCAGTAGCCTATCAGACACACAAGAGATGAAACCCGTCCTGCGCCGTGTTGTCTCTCAGGATATAACCCTGCATATTCAACCCGATGCCGAATTAGAAGCACGCACCCAAGCCGAAATAAGTCGGCATAAAGGCAACCTCAAACGCATCATAGACCATATTTCCTCCACACCCCTCGCCAGCTAAATTTCTGCCATTTTAGGCTTGATAGAGGTCTAAAACTTGCTAAGATGAAAGCCTATCTGCTATTCAACTGACAAGGGATACTTTATGAGCGATACCCCTCCACCCAACCCCATTGATAAAAAATCCATTTCGCGCATTGGGCTTACAGGTGCAGTGATAGGCGCGGTTGCCATTGGACTATTCATTTTGCTATGGGTGATTTTAGGTAATATGGGCATGAGTGACTTTCCACGCATTATTGCCTCTGTTTGCGTACCGCCGACCCTCCTCTCATTACTATTTGGCATCTATTTCCTAACAAGTCGCCCGTCAAATTGATGTGCGAATGGGCAAATTATGTTAAAATAGTAAAGAAGTATCGGCATAATCCAAAGATAACCTGATGATATATCCCGACCTCATCACCACAGGGCAAGGCGCACGAGTGGCGTTCATCGAAAAAATTGATGCCAAGCATATTGCAGAGACCATCGTTGCCTTCTCCAATAGCGAAGGTGGTATTTTGGTCATTGGTCTACAAGAAAATGGGGATTATGCACCCAGAAAATTTGATGCAGAGGCACTTGCCAGAGCCTTGCAAGAGGCAGAAGAACATTTTAGCCCTGCCGTTGTCGTTGGCACATGGGAAGAACTCGATACGCTCAATTGGGGGGATTCTGTCCGTGAAATTCCCGCAGACCACAAATTATATGCCCTCAAAATTCCCAGAAGCCCAGAATTACATGCCCTATCCGATGGACGTGTCCTCATCCGCAGTGGCGCAAAAAATCGCCCTTTAGGTGGTGAAGAAATTGCCCGTCTGGTGAGTGCCAAAAGCAGTGGTGATTATGAATCAGAAACCATTCCCAACATCGCCAAAGAGCATTTTAGTAAAAAGATGGTGGATGCGTATTTAGAAAAACGCGCAGAACGCACCAAACGCATCCATACAGGCACAACCGATGAATTACTACAAGAGATTGGCGCACTCAATGCAGAAGGAAAGCCAACCGTCTGTGGTGTGTTGTTATTTTGCGAATATCCACAGCAATGGATACCCCAATCGAGCGTGGTCTTTGCCAAATTTTTGGGCAAGACACCGCGTGGTGAAAGTGGGCTTGCGGGGTATATTCGCCGAGAAGAAATCACCGGACCCATTCCCCGTCTCATCGAAAGTGCTTGGAATCTGATTTGGAGCGAGATGGCGGTGAGCGCGGTGGTAAAGGGATTAGAGCGCGAAGAAACGTATGAATATCCCCAATTTGCGGTACGTGAAGCCATCGTCAATGCCATTTGCCACCGTGATTATCGGCTAAAAGGACGCCGTATCGAAATTCGCATGTATTCAGACCGCCTAGAGGTTATTTCGCCCGGTAGTTTGCCCGCGTTCATCACCATCGAAAATATCAAAGATGAACATTTTAGCCGTAATCCACGCATGGTAAATGGCTTGTTTCAGTGGGGGTATATCGAAGAACTCGGCTTAGGCATTGACCGCATGATGGAAGTGATGAAGCAATCGGGACATCACCCACCCGATTTTGATGCACATCCTCATAGTTTTGCTGTCACGTTGTATAATACCCGTGAAAAGCAATTTAAGGCGGGATATGCCACCGAGATGAACAGAGAACCCAATCATCGGCAAAATCTGGCGCTCGACTATATCAAGAAAAATGGCTCTATTACCAACCGTGAATATCGGAACATCTGCGAGAGTGTTTCTGCCGAAACATTACGACTCGATTTAGTGGATATGGTCGAAAGAGGCTTAATTGTCAAAATCGGGTCTAAAAAGGGAACATATTATATTCTAAAATAGGGCTTGTGCATCGGCACATACTTAAAGGACATTTTTCAGATGAGTTCTATCCTACCGCTTTTAATCATTTTTGCCATAGGCATCCATTTAGGGCTGTTGGTGATTGCCCGTTTGCGCTTCAAATTAGAAGGCGTGCTTGCACAAGGGTTATTTATCACCACCCTGTTATGCGTTGTGGCAATTGGGACTTATCTGTTGCCACAAGATTTTATCATCGCAGACCGTTTTAGTCGGATATTTTTCACGACACTGGCATTTTCTGCCGCCTTTATCGCTTTTGGCGATATTATCCTCAAAGACACCCTCCAATCGGCGCAACAATCGTCACAGGGGCGATGGCTGATATTGGGGGCGCTTTGGTTAACTGTAATTATCGTTGGTGGCATCATAGACCCCAACCCCCTACTCCCCCCAGTCAGTTGGCTAGATGCGCTGTTCGCCACCCCGTCTATCACCCTATGGGCGATATTGGTCGGTGCAACCATCTTGAGTGCGATTCTCACAGGAATTTCGTTTTATCGGTTTTATAAAGCACGCCTGCCAGAAGTGGCAAATCGGGCGCTATTTTGGGTGATGGCATCTGCACCCATGCTATTTGCGCTCATCGCCGCCAGTGGCGGAAGTGATAATCTTGCGGGATTAAGTATCCTCTTTAGCCTTGTCAGTGTCATATCTACCCTCTATGCCCTCACCAAACACCGACTATTCGATATTCGTACATCATTGCTTATCACGCTACGCATATTAACTGTACTCGCTATCGGTGCATCGCTCACACTTGGCGCGTTATATCTAGCGGTATGGGGCGGGCTACAAGCCAATCCAGAGGGAATTGTGATAATGGGCGTGTTGGCGCTGATTGTCGCTATGCTCTATATCCCCCTAAGCCAATTGGCACAATGGGTTATCGAAAAAATCACCGCCCGCAACCTTCAAGATAATGCCAAAATCACCCGCGAATATAGCCATTTGGTGGCAGAAATGGTTGAGCTAGAATCGCTCATCCCCTCTACTACGACTACCCTGATGGAACTCTTGCGCGTGCGAGGGTGTTGCCTCATCCTTCTTAGCAATACATCCATTGATGCCATAGACTTATTGGTACGCCAGCATAACAGCCCCAATGACCATAAAACGGGCAAAATTTCATTGAATAGTCCACTGTATCTGATATTAGCAAAAGACCGCCAACCGATTACCCAATTTGATATTGAATTCGCCCCAGAATATCGCAATATTCCCGCACATGAGCGCCAATTCTTCCGCGAAATTCAGATGAGCGCCTATGCCCCAGTCACACTAGACCAAACACTCATCGGCATTTTGGGATTTGGACCAAAAATCAACGACACCGCCTTTATGCCATCGGATATGGTCTTGCTCTCTACCCTCGCCCAACAAACAGGCATCGCCCTACGTAATGCGCGGTTGGTAGAAGATTTGCAACATCTCAATAAAAGTATGCGCTCGCTCAACAGCACCCTCAAAAATGCCAATGAACAGCTTGAACGCATGGACGCGGTAAAAACCGATTTTGTGACGATTGCCAGCCATGAACTCCGCACCCCTCTGGCACAAATTCGCGGGTATACCGATATTATTGACGCACTCAACGAACAGGGTATGCTCGACCAAGACCAAACAGCCACCCTCGTGGGTAATTTACGAAAAGCCACAGAACGCATGGAAGAACTCATTTCTGCCATGTTGGATGTGAGCCAGCTCGATGTGGATGCGATGGATTTACGCTTTACGCAAACCTCACCAGAGGCATTGATTAAAATGGCGATAGAACCCCTCACAGACGCAATTAAACAACGCAAACTCACTTTATCGGCGCGTGGTCTACGCGGATTGCCCACCTTCCCCGCCGATTTACAACGGTTGGTGCAAGCCTTCCGCAATGTGATTGTCAATTCCATCAAATTTACCCCCGATAGCGGACGCATTGATATCGTTGCATCATTGCAATCTGCCTCATCTGATGATGATGTTGACCGTGTATTAATTCAAATCCGTGATACGGGTGTGGGTATAGACAAGAAAAACCTAGAGATGATATTCAAGAAATTTTTCCGCGCCTATGACCCCTCGCTCCATTCTACAGGGGCATACAAATTTTTGGGCGCGGGTCCAGGCTTAGGCTTGACCATTGCGCGAGGCGTGATTGAAGGTCATGGCGGTAAAATTTGGGCAGAAAGCGAAGCACACAGCATGGAGACATTCCCTGGTGCAACTTTTAATATCCTGCTCCCCGTGACCATTCAAGAAGGCACCAAGCGCGTGCTATCATTTGAGGGACCAGTCGCAGAAAAAGCCGTACAAACATCAGAAATGACAAAAGTTCCCAAAACCGCACCACTGACCGAGAGTGTCACCGATATAGATGCCGATACAAACATGATTGATAAATAAGAGGACAGGCAGTACGCCTAGCAACAGGTTATCGTTAACCGATTAGATGTGAGTCGCTTATAGTGAGTAAATGTGCGGGGGTATCAACACCTATCAATAGTTTGAGTGCCTGCTGAAAGGTATTTATATCGCCTGTGGTGAAATAGGTGTGCGGAGTTCTGGCAGGGGTAAAATTTTCGGGCAATACGCGCCCAACTTGCTTGGCAACCGATAATCCGGGGTCTACCAATGTGACAGCATCGCCTGTGATGCGGGTAATCTCATCGGCTAAAAACGGGAAATGCGTACATGCCAGCACCAATTGGTCTGCGCCTTGTTCAAGCAATGGTGTGATATATTCCCGAATCACCCCCGTACCCGCTTCGGTGGAAAATTCACCAGATTCGACCAATGTCACCAAACGCGGTGCAATCTGGGTGATGACATGGGCATCGCGTGCGAATTGATTCAACACTTTGCGATACAACAATCCATCTGCGGTTGCCTGCGTGGTCAAAACCCCAATCACGCCTGTTTTTGTGGCATTCACGGCGGGTTTGACGGCGGGTTCAATCCCTACAAACGGAATATGGGGATAGGCTTCTCTGAGCGGATATAACGCGGCGGCGCTTCCCGCATGGCACGCCAATACAATGACTTCTGCGCCTTGTTCAATCAAAAAGTCGGTGATTTGGCGCACAAATCCATAAATTTCGGTATGGGGTCTTGGTCCATAGGGGACATGCTTTTGGTCTGCACAATAAACGGTGGGGATGTGTGGGAACAATCGGTGAATTTCGCGCAATACCGATAGTCCACCCACACCCGAATCAAATACGCCGATTTTACCGTTCATCGTCCATTCGCAGATAATTTTTCACGGGCGGCATCTACAAATGCTTTGAATAAATCGCGCATTTGTGCCATATCCTGCAAATCTTCTGGATGCCATTGTACCGTGAGTACAAAGCGTTTATCGGGCATTTCTGAGGCTTCGATGATGCCATCTGGGGCGTATGCCGTCACTTGCAACGCTGGCGCGACTTTCATCACCGCCTGATGATGAAGGCTATTCACCTGCACCTGCTCGGTCTTTAATATTTGTGCTAATTTGCTTTTTGGGGCAATTTTGACATCGTGCAACAAGGTGCTACGAGGCATACCCGTCTCAATGTCATGCACATAAGTGGTCTGAATTTCTGAGGGAATATCTTGGAATAATGTGCCACCAAATGCCACATTAAACACCTGATGCCCCCGACAAATACCAAAAATGGGCAAGTCATCAGCGACCGCCCATTGGGCAATTTGAATTTCTGCTGTATCACGCTCACGAATGATGAGTGCGGTTTTTTCGTGCTGTTCTGCCCCATAAAATTCTGGAGCAACATCACCACCACCGGGCAATAAAACACCATCCATCCGTTCATAAATTGCACGCAGGACTTGTGGGTCTAAATCGCACGGAATAATAACAGGCAAGCCACCCGCCTCTACAATCGCTTTGGCGTTTGGCTCGTATGCAGAAATGTATCGGTTATTGTTGCGCTCAATAATTGACCCAGTGATGCCAATCAGGGGTTGCATATATGATTAGTCTCTACGTTCCTTCAAGCGGGCGGCTTTACCACGCAAATCGCGCAGATAATACAATTGAGCGCGACGCACTTTGGCACGGCGCAAAATTTCGATTTTATCTACACGAGGGCTATGGAGCAAAAAGGTACGTTCTACCCCTACCCCATGGCTGGCAATACGGCGCACAGTGAAATTGGCATCATTACCACTGCCTTTACGCAGACGAATGACCAATCCTTGAAAAATCTGAATACGTTCCTTGCCACCTTCGACAATACGAACATGGACTTTGACAGTATCGCCAGTGGCAAGTTGTGGGTGTCCACGATTTTCCATAGCGAGTGATTGCAATAGCTCGTTCACGATGATTTATCCCTTCAATCCAAAAAAATACGCCCTCAAATGGCGCACGAGTTATGTCTTAATTTAGCGAACATTCATTATAACAACGCCTCACCACATTCTCAAGGGTGTTAGTAGGCACTTATCAACCGCGCGACACGCAATAATGCGGTGATAGATTTGGCATCGTCAATTTCGCCATTATCAATCTTGTTGAGTGCTTCGGATAGGGGCATTATTTCGACTTCAATAAATTCGTCACTATCCATCTCTAAGCGCGATTTAACCAGTTCTGTCGCAAGAAATAGGTGAATATATTCTGTGGTATACCCTGGCGCGACAAAAATGCCACCGAGTGGGACTAATTTTTGCGGTTTATAACCCGTTTCTTCTTGCAATTCTCGTTCTGCACACACCAGAGGCGCTTCGTTGGGTTCTAATGTGCCTGCGGGAATTTCGAGCATAGCACGATTTGCCGCCAGCCGAAATTGCCTCACCATCAGCACATTTTGATTGCCATCCAATGCCACAATTGCCACGGCACCCGGATGGGTAATAATTTCCCGTTGGCTAGTTTTGCCATTGGGCAATTGCACCGTGAGCAAATCGAGTTTGACCACCCGCCCACTATAAATGGGCTGGCGGTCGGTGACTCGTTCTATCAGAGAGTGATCATCGCTCATGGGATGATAAGTTCTTGGTTGATATAAATCAGGTTGATGTTGCTAATGCCATTGCGCGAGGCGATACTATTCACAGGAACACCATATTGCAACGAGATTTCAAATAACGTCTGACCTTGTTGGACAATATGTGTCACGCCACCTGCACTCGCCACAGGGGTCGTAGCCGAGCTAACTTGCGCGAGATTATTGGAGGCAGTGGTTGGGAAGGAGGTTGGTGGTGGTCGAACACCCGTTGTTCCACAACCCGGAATCGTCAATTTTTGCCCGACCAAAATCATATTGATATTGGTGATGCCACTGACACGCGCAATATCATTTACCATCACCCCATAGCGCAATGACATGCGAAATAGATTCTCGCCCTGCACCACTTCATGCACACAATCTGTCCCAGATACAAACGCAGTTGGGGCGGGTGTGAATGTTGGAATAAATTGTTGTGGCTCTTGAACAACTGGCGTAAAGGATGGCAACGGTTGTTGAAAGGCTTGTGCCGTTTGCGTTTGGGCAATTGCGGTGAAGGTCGGCTCTAAGATGATTTGTGTGGCACGCGCATAGAGTGGGTCTAATGTAGGCGTAGCACCCGCATCCAACTGTGATTGTTGTGGTGGCAATTGCTCTAAGGCGACAGTCGGCACAACCACTTCTTGTTGCACCGTATCTTGTGGTGCAGATACACCATTAAACGAAGAAATTTCGTTATTGGGGGCAGATTGTGCATCCTGATTCCCAGTCACCGATTGCGCGACCACAGGATTAGACACAATATCTTCAGACGATGGCACAGACTGAGACACCGTTGGCGATGGTGATGGAAAAAGCGCCACACTATCATCGCCTTCGTTCGTCTCGCGCAGACAGCCAGTCATAACAAGGGCAAGAACGCCCAATAGCATCAGAAAATTGGTTGATTTTGCCATCGTTATTTCTCCTAGCAAGATGACATCTTGAATAATCTAATTATAGCGGACTTATGCCAAAACCACACCTGTTATTCATCATCTGCTGGAATTTGCCTCAGATATGTTTTATAGGGTTTATAAGCAAATAATCAGAAACCAGCCATATCATAACCTGTCTATTGTCGTCTTCGCCAATCTACGTTACATTAGGCGCATGTATCCAAGACAACCCCATCAGCAAAAATTATGATAGAAAATATTCAATGGCTAGGGCATGGTAGTTTCGTCATTCAAAGTGACCCACTCATCTATATCAACCCGTGGCGCATCACGCGCAAGGTATTTCATCCCGATGTCATCCTCATTGGGCATGAACATCATCAACATTTTTCTGTCCCAGACATCGAAAAATTGCGCGGAGAAGAGACCAAAATCATCGGCAATTCCGCCATCGTAGACCAATTGCCAGAGACAATCCTCTTGCGTCAATGGAATAGTATCAGCATCGGCAAAGCCAGCATCAAAGCCGTTCCTGCTTATTCTCCCAACAGTTCCCAACATCCCCTAGAAGCAGGCGGATTAGGCTTTATTATCTCGCTCAATTTTTATGATATTTACTATGCGGGCGATACCCAAAGAATCCCAGAAATGAGTCGTATTCAGCCCGATATTGCCATTTTACCCATAGATGGCGATGGCACACTCACCGTAGAAGAAGCGGCGGAAGTCGTTCATGCCATGCGTCCGCGTTGGGTCATTCCGAGCAATTGGGGGTATCCTACTGATGGTGCAAGCCTCATGGATGCCCAACGCTTTAAGAAATTAGTTGGCGATTCTGCCACAGTTATTATTCCAGAGCAAGCCCGTTAGGAGAAAAATTGATGCGTTTTTTAACCCGTTTTAGTGTTATTGTGATGATGTTATGGATGAGTGTCTCAATATCTGCCCAGCGCCCAGATGCCCCCACATATGCCCAACGTGGCGAATATGCGGTTGGCACACGCGATTTTACGCTAGAAGATGATACACGCCCATTGACCGTTACAATATGGTATCCTGCCCAAAATCCCGATAATCTGCCACAAGAGACCAGCTATACCCTGTCCATATTGCGGTATCCGGGGCGTGCCTTGCGCGATGTCCTACCCCTTGCCGATGGCGCACCCTACCCTGTCGTGATTTTTTCGCATGGGAGCAGTGGTTATCGCTTTCAAAGCACATTTCTCACAGAACACCTCGCCAGTCATGGCTTTATCGTCATCTCTGCCGACCACCCCACCAATACCGTTGCCGATGCGCTCAATCGGGAGCGCTTCTTACAAAATATCCCCGCCAATTTCGCCTATCGCCCACAAGATGTCATGCGCCAAATTGATTTTGTAGATAGCATGAATGCCGATGGTGATTTTTCTGGATTGCTCAATATGGATGCACTCGCTGTCATGGGTCATTCGTTTGGGGGCTATACAGCACTCATGGCAGGTGGCGCACAACTGAATTTTGATAAATTGGCAACTATTTGCACCACCACCGATAATCTCGATTTATTTGGAAATACCTGCTTTATCGGTGATTATGAATCGCAAATAGCAGAATTATGGGGATACGACACCCCACCAAATGGCGCATGGGATACCCTCACAGACCCGCGTATTCAGGCAGTCGTGGCACTTGCCCCCTGGAACGCGCCAATCATCAGTATAGACCCCTCTACGCCCTATCCAGCGACACTTATCATCGTGGGGAGCGCCGATAGTACCACCCCACCAGAACGCGATGCACAACAATTTTATGCCATGCTACCCCAAGACACCACCAGCTATATCGAATTTGCCAATGCGGGGCATTATATTTTTGTGGATAGCTGTAATGACCAAGCCGTTCAATTCGGATTTTTTGATAGCTGTTCCGATGATGTATGGGATATGGGACGTGTGCATGACCTCACCAATCATTTTGTCACCGCCTTTTTATTGGACACACTAAAAGGTGACACAACCGCCTATGCAACTGCCCTATCAGACGATTTTGCAGGTGTGACGATTCAATCACCCCAGCAACCCACCAGCACACGCCCAGTAACCATCCTATCTACCGCGCCCCATGCCCCAGATGCCTATACACAAGGGCTTGTCTATCACAACGGCTTATTTTATGAGAGTACAGGCTTAAATGGGCAATCATCCCTACGCGAAGTAGACCCACAAACGGGTGATGTGCTACGTCAGGTCAATTTATCTGCCGAATATTTCGCAGAAGGTTTGGCATTGGTGGATAATCGCCTCATTCAAATCACATGGCGCAGTAATATCGCCTTTGTCTATAATATAGAGACCTTTGAGCAAATTGATACCTATGCCTATGAGGGTGAAGGCTGGGGATTGTGTTATGACGATGAATTTTTGTATATGAGCGATGGCTCAGAGGTCATCACCATCCGCGACCCACAGACATTTGATGTCATCGGCACATTTTCTGTGACACAAGACGGTTTGCCTGTTGATAATCTCAATGAGCTAGAATGTCCCGCAGGGGACAATTTTATCGTGGCGAATGTATGGCAAACACCCTATTTAGTGCTGATTGACAAAGCCACAGGGATGGTTAATACCCGCTTGGATGGGACGACATTGGTCAATTATTTTGAAGAAGGATTTACCAATAGCGATGCGGTACTCAATGGGAGCGCCTATGACCCGCTCACCGATACATGGTATATGACTGGCAAATTGTGGGATACGATGTTTATCGTGGAATGGTGATATAGATACGGGGGCATAAACATATATGCCCCCGTAATTAATTATGGGTTACGCGGCGGGGATTAGAGAGCCGTCAGATGACCAGTTGAGTTTTTCGCCCTCTGCATTATAGATATGCGGGGGAATCAGCCCATTGATAACATCTGCATCAATTTCTACCCGCCGAATTTCTGATTTACCGGGTATCTCGAACATCACATCGAGTAGCACTTTTTCGATGATAGAGCGCAAACCACGCGCCCCTGTCTCACGTTTGAGTGTGAGGTCTGCGGCCGCCCCTAATGCCGATTCAAGAAAGACCAAATCAACATTATCCAGCGACAATAAATGCTTATATTGCTTGACCAGCGCGTTTTTTGGCTGAGTCAGAATTTTCATCAATGCTTCACGGTCGAGTGAATCAATGCTCACCAGCACGGGCAATCGTCCGACTAATTCGGGGATAACACCAAACTGCATCAGGTCTTCTGATGTCGCTTTGCGGAGCAATCCAGATAAATCGTCTTTGGCACGTTCCGATGTCACACCAAATCCCATCGAAGAGGATGAACCTAACCGCTTACGGATATGGTCGGCAATCCCATCGAATGTTCCGCCACAAATAAACAGAATATTGCGTGTATCAATCTGCAAAAATTCTTGGTGTGGATGTTTGCGCCCACCCTGTGGTGGGACATTTGCCAGCGTACCTTCGACAATCTTCAACAAGGCTTGTTGAACACCCTCTCCCGATACATCACGGGTAATAGAGGGGTTATCGTTGGTTTTACGGGCAATTTTATCAATTTCGTCAATATAGATAATGCCTTTTTCTGCCTGCGAAATATCACCATCGGCGGCTTGAATTAGGCGTAGCAAGATATTCTCGACATCTTCGCCTACATAACCCGCTTCGGTCAGTGCAGTGGCATCGGCAATACAAAACGGCACATCCAAAATACGTGCAAGGGTTTGGGCGAGGAGTGTTTTACCACTCCCCGTTGGACCAAGCATCAGGATATTGCTTTTATCCAATTCAATGCCATCGGCACTTTTTTCATTTTGAATACGTTTATAATGGTTATACACTGCCACGCTCAAAACCCGTTTGGCGTGCATCTGCCCAACCACATACTCATCTAAGTGCGCCATAATCTCACGGGGAGATAACAGGTTACTCACACGAAACGTATCGGTGCGTTGTGTAAATGTGCTTTCCTCTTCCATAAGCAAGTTATAGCAGAGTTCCACACAATAATTACAAATAAACACACCATCTGGTCCTGCAATCAGGCGCTCTACATCTTCGTGGTCGCGCCCACAAAATGAGCAACGATGGTCATTGGATTGTAAACTCACGTCTAGTTTCCTTTTGCTTTATCCAATTCTAAAACGGCATCAATGAGACCATATTCTACTGCTTGGTGAGCATTGTAATAAACATCACGGTCAGTATCACGTTCAATCACCTCAAATGGCTTGCCGGTGTGTTTAACGAACACATTATTGAGCAGTTGCTTGAGGCGAATAATTTCGTTGGCTTGAATGACAATATCAGAGGCTTGACCTTGTGTTCCGCCCAACGGTTGGTGCATATGAATCGTTGCATTGGGCAGTGCATAGCGTTTGCCCTTTGCACCCGCCGCCAATAATACCGTGCCAAAACTGGCTGTGATGCCAATCGCGGTGGTACTCACAGGGGGGTTAATCGCTTGCATCGTATCATAAATTGCCAAGCCTGAATAAATTACGCCACCGGGCGAATTGATATACATTTGAATCGGCTTTTCGGCATCTTCTTGGTCAAGAAATAACAATTGTGCCACAATGAGGTTGGCTACTTGGTCATTGACACCCATCCCCATAAATACAATACGATTTTTGAGCAAGAGGGAATAAATATCATAGGCACGTTCACCTCTGCTACTTTGTTCGATAACCATTGGAATCACATTTTGAAAATTCATTCTGTTCGGCGGATTGCCACCTGGCAATGTCGCCTTTCTCCTTTCGTTTAGCATTTCAGACACGCATAACCAAACAAAACTTACTCTGCTGATTCTGATTGCGAATTTTCTGGCTCAGAATTTTCGCCCGTTAGTGAGAGTTCTGCAACATTTTCAATCTTTGCCAAGTCGGGCAATTCTTTGCCAGTGGCAATATCAAAAATACGGTCATAGATACGTTCTTGAAGAACTTCGTTTAACACAGAAATGCGCGTTGATTCGTTGTCAAACAGTTGATGAATTTCTGGATTATCGCCAAAGGGTTTGAGCATCTCATCAATATGAACTTGAATATCGGCGGCAGTAGCGGTGATTTT
The DNA here is from genome assembly GCA_034436595.1 of Anaerolineae bacterium. Classification (GTDB taxonomy): domain Bacteria; phylum Chloroflexota; class Anaerolineae; order Aggregatilineales; family Phototrophicaceae. The sequence goes on from DAOTUO010000088.1 coordinate 189,754, forward strand.
TTCTTGAACAACCATCTCACGCAAAACCAGCATCTTCTTCAAATCTTCAATGGCGGGTTCACGATATTGTACCTTTAGGTCATCCATCGTCATGTTGGTCACACGCATGTACATCTCTAAACCAACGCCTTGTTGTTGCAAGCGATTGGTAAACGAATTAACCATTTCTTCTACGTGGTCATCAAGCATGACATCTGGAAAGGTAATTTCGGCTGTTTTTGCCAAATCTTCAATCACCGCGCCGACAAAGGCTTGTTTCGATTGGCGACTGAGTTGCTTTTCTAAGCTATCACGCATTTTGGATTTTAATTCGTCTAATGTAGAAAGTTCCCCTTCGGGGTCTTCTTTGCTCACTTTTTGGGCAAATTCATCATTCAATTCGGGCAAGGTCACGGTTTCGACCTTCTCGATACTCACGTTGAATTGCACCTTACGCCCACCAATATCTTGGTATTCTGGGTCGTTTTCTGGCACGGTAAGTTCAAAGTCTAGTTCATCACCTGCATTTGCACCGACCAGTTTTTCTGCAAAACCGGGCAAAATGGGGTCATTCTCTGGGTTCAATGTGATGGGTGTGCCATGTTCATGAGCAAATTGTGTCCCTTTGGTTGGACGGACATCCTCGACATCTTCATCGGCATCTTCTTCCGATTTTTCGAGTGGTACAGGGTCATCTGCAAAGGTACTATGCAGGTCAATTGTCACCCGATTGCCCAATGCCACAGGTTCTGTGCTTTCTTCTGTGACAGCTTCGTCCTCTTGCAATCTGGTGAGCGAGCGCTCGATCATTTCATTGGTGACTTCTGGGGCAGTATATTCGCGCCGAGTAGCACGGTAATCACCCAAGTTCACGGCGGGTTGCAATGGGACTGTATAGACAAATACAGGGCTTTGGTCTTCTTCTAGCTTAAAATCTTCAAAAGTACCCGGTCCATAGGGTTCTAATTCAGAACTGGCTAAAAGTGATTCTTTATAGATGTCTTGGCTCAGATTTTCTACTGCCTGATTAAGGATTTCTCCTTCTAAACCATTTTTGATAAGGATATGATAGGGAACTTTGCCTTTACGAAAACCGGGTATGCGTATCTGATTCGCAACCTTACGAGAGGCTTTTTGTTTGGCATCATCCAGTCGTTCCTTTTCGATGGTCACGGTAAGACGGACTAACTGATTGTCGAGATGTTCTTTATGGATATTCAACGCATATTCCTTTGTTCACGTTAGGGCTATTGTAGCATTAATAAGGTGTTGTGGATATAAATCTTGTATCAGAAAATAGAGGCGCTCTGTGAGCGCCCCCATTAAGGCAAAAGTGGGGAAGGAGGGACTCGAACCCTCACCTCGTAAAAGACATGATCCTAAGTCATGCGCGTCTGCCAGTTCCGCCACTCCCCCAAGTGTATGATACAAACTGTGCGTATATTATAAGCAAGATGTTAACCAATTTCAATGCGCGATATGTCGCGTAAATCCATATCTGCCACCCGATTGAGGATACTGGTAATCACCAATTGGGCAAATTTGAAAAGTGTCTGTAATTGTGCGATGCGGTCTAGGTATAATTGGGCGCGTTCTTTGTCCAATTCATCCATTTTTGGCAAAGCATCGGACAGCAATTGCACATTATCATCCATCACATGTAAGGCACGGTCAACATCCCGCATTTCGCGCCCACTGAGGATATTGGTGATAATCTGAATAAAATCGGTGCTGGCTTCATAATATTTGCGTCGTCCACTTTTGCCCCGCAACCATACCTGACGCACCATCCCCATATGTTCAAGCGTCCGCATATTCATACTCACATTGGCTTTAGAAATGGTGAGGCGTTCCATAAGGTCGTCTAATGAAAGCGGGTCTGGGCTAAGAAGCAAGGCGGCATAAATCTGCCCCATCACCTTACTAAACCCAAAATAATCGGCTAATTGTCCAATTCCGTCCAACATACTATCATGTACGATGGCTAACTTGGGGTGTATCTCTGTGCCATTTTTGTCTGACATGTGCACCTCTTTACTACCGTTACCATTTAAGAACCCACTTCAATAAACGCCACAACCGCCTGCTCAAACATCTGTGGTGCTTTGGTCAATAATGCTTGACGTGCTTTGTCTGCATCATCAAATTTTGGAAATGAACGTCCTTGATGACTCCATAAAATGACAAAATCATCGCGCACACGCACATAAAATTCGTCCTGCAAGCCAATAGCCACCAGACACCGAATCACCTCTTGGACATGCGTGCTATCAAACAGCGTATTCAGATAATAAGACCGTTTTCTTGCTTGTTCCCAAGCCGAAACCGCCGATTCTTTATATTGGTCTGGCAAGGCATTCAAATGCACGTGGTCACGGTCAAATCCTTTAACCAAACCTGCTGTCATCAACTGTTTAAGTTCAAAATCGGTGATAGGCGCACCAAAAGCAGTTTTTTCAAAGGCACGATATTGCCCACTCACCAGTTCTTGTACCAATGTATCACTCCAACGCACAACAAATGCGCCATCAATCATCACGAATATTCGTGAGCGCAACACAAATGATTCATCTGGAAATTCAATTGGTAGGGTATCATCATCCATAAATAGCTATTTTAACACTCCATCATCATTTGAACAACCGACCATCGTAGGTCTAAAGTCGGTTACGAAGTCTTGCAATTTGATATACTGTAATTATAGAGGATAAAATGAGTGGTGTGACCATTTTCACACCAGAGAAAGGATCAAAATAATGAAACGCTTATTGATATTAGGTGTGTTGGTGTTTTTTACAGTCTTCATTGGGATTGGTATCAAACCAGCACAAGCACAAACAACTGTCTGGACATCGGAGTTTTTTAACAATATCTATCTATTGGGGTCGCCGGTCTATACCAGACAAGATACCCAATTATCATTTAATTGGGGCATCGGCTCGCCCTATTTTTCCGTACCAGCCGATTATTTCTCGGCACGTTTTTCTGGTGATGTTTATTTCACCGCAGGTACATACCGCTTCACTATGATTGCCGATGACGGTGGGCGTGTATTTGTCAATGGCATTCAGGTTCTAACCACATTTGACAATCTGCGCCCCAACCAAATTATCACGGGAGATTTTAACTTTCCCATCAACGGTTATTACCGTATCCAAGCCGAATATATAGAACTCACAGGGTCGGCATCGTTTGCATTATCGTGGCAAACCATCGGCGGTATACCTACACCCATCCCAACACCCTCTGGCGGGATAACAGCCGTTTGGACTGGTACATTCTATAATACATCCAATTTTACTGGGTCTGCAGTCGCCACGGTTACTGAGACCAATATCAATAAAAATTGGGGAAATGATGCCCCACTTGCAGGGGTCAATGCCGATAACTTCTCTGTGCGTTGGACAAGCACCCAATATCTGCCCGCAGGCAACTATCGGGTTGATGTTCATGCCGATGATGGTGTGCGTGTGTATATAGACAATCAACTGGTCATCAACGAATTACACGTCTATTTGGGGCAACGCTATTCATATAGCTTCACTGTGCCAGTCGGGCGCAACTACCCCATCACAGTAGAACATCAAGAAGGCACTGGTGGCGCGTTCCTAGAATTTGCGCTCACCAATTCAAGCGGTGGCATTATTGGCTCTGCAAGTCCAACACCCAATATCCCCACCACCAGCCCAACAGGATTATTTGCGGTGGTCAATACCTCACGGCTCAATGTGCGAAATATCCCCAATGCCACAGGGTCTACTGTCCTCACTCGTATTAGTGGCGGTGAGGTCTATACCCTCTTAGCCTATAGCCCAGATAACAATTGGGCGCAACTCAATGTGAATGGCATCGTTGGTTGGGTCAATGTGCGCTATGTAAATATCACCAGCACACCCAATATCACCTCACCTACAGGTGTGATTGCGACCACTAGCGCCTCTGTAAATATGCGACTGGGACCAGATGAATCGTTTGGGCGCATCCTCACCATCCCCAATTTCACACAATTGCCCGTCATCGGACGCAATAGCACCAGCACATGGTGGCAAGTAACCTATAACGGACAAACAGGCTGGGTTATCGCCCAATATGCGCGGATTCCCGGTACCACCAATATTAATGCTATCCCCATCACAGGGTAATTCACGCAATAGTATGCTTATGAGGGCATAGTCTTTATGCCCTCATAAGCATACTATATTATTCGTATCGCAATGCCTCTATTGGGTTTAATTTTGAGGCACGGTTAGCAGGATACGCCCCAAAAAACATACCAATTCCCCCAGAAATAGCCACCACCAGCAAAATAGTCGAAAACCGTATAGATACCTCTAAATCTGCCACCAATGCCGTGACTAAAAATGCCAATATAAAGGCGATGCCAATGCCAATAGCACCGCCTATCAACGCAAGGGTCATAGATTCTGTGAGGAATTGCAACAAAATATCGCTATTTTTTGCACCAGTGGCTTTACGTAGCCCTATTTCACGGGTACGCTCTGTGACTGTCACCAGCATGATATTCATAATACCAATACCACCCACCACCAACGAAATTCCCGCCAATAAGGATAAAAATAGCGTGAGCAGTGTGGTAATTTGATTCAGCGTGTCTAATATGGCGCTCTGGGTCACAATCTGAAAATTATCCTCATCCCGAAAACTGATATTCCGTTCCTCGCGTAAGGTTTGGCGGATTTGCTCCGCAGATGCGCTCACACTCTCACTATCTCGTGCTTGTATCGCCACAAAATCCACTGGTCGTTCCCCTGTGAGGACACGCTCCCCACTTAGACGGGTTTGGGCGGTACTCAATGGCACGAGGATAATATCATCGGCATCCCCACCTAAAAATGTTGTGAGTCCTTCACCACCTTCGGTAGATAGCACCCCAATCACCGTAAAACGCACCCCCCCAATCCGTATGGTTTGACCAATGGGGTATATGCTAGGAAAAAATCGGTCTACCATCTTTTGTCCCAAAATAGCGACACGCGCAATGCCATCTACCTCGTTTTGGGTAAAAAATCGCCCACCGACCACATCCCGATTAAAAATAGTGGGATATAACACCTCTACCCCTTCAATCCGTGAGAGATATTCAACACCATTCGCCACCACTTGACGATTCATATTGTCTTGTGCCATGACATACAACGCATCTGGCACACGAAACACATCCGATAGTGATGCCACTTCATCTAATGTAATTAATTTGGAGTTTGGCGAGTCGAGAGGGGCAAATACCACCACTAAATTTGAGCCGATATTCTCGAATCCGGCAATCACAAACGATTCCAATGCCTGCCCCACCGACACAAGCACAATCACCGATGTCACCCCAATGGTGATACCTATCATCGTCAAAAATGAGCGTAATTTATTGGCATTGAGCGCACTCAATGCCACACGAATATTTTCGATAATTATCATCGGCTACTCAAATCGCAGAGCATCTATCGGCTTCATACGGGCGGCACGACTGGCAGGATACGCCCCAAAAAACAATCCTACCCCTGTGCTAACGATGGTCGCCAAAAGCACCGCATCGGCAGATAAGCTTAGGGTGATGTCGTCAATGAGTGCCGTACCCAGTAGCGATGCCAACCATCCCACCCCAATCCCCAACACACCGCCAATCAGCGACAATAACAGACTTTCGATGAGAAATTGCGCCAAAATATCGCCTGCACGTGCGCCAACCGCCTTGCGTAAGCCAATTTCGCGGGTGCGTTCTGTCACCGATACCAACATAATATTCATAATGCCAATGCCACCCACCAGCAACGAAATCCCCGCAATCAGGCTCAAAAAGAGGGTAAGTAATAGCGTTAGATTCAGCACAAAATCGCGCAATTCGCTTTGGTCATTGATACGATAATCTTGCTCACCATCAAATAAAATGCCATGTGCCTCATCCATGTATGCCGATATTTCGGTTTTGGCGCGGTCAGTAGCTTCTTCTGCTATCACTTGAATATAGATAGATGACACCCGATAGCTACCATCTCGCGCACGGGCATTGGCAACCATGCGCGTTTGCGCGGTGGTGATCGGGATAAGCACAGTGTCGTTTTGCCCACCAAATCCGTCTACAAATTCCATCACGCCGATAACCATAAAAACACGCTCATTAATGCGGATACTGGCACCAATGGGGTCAATAGTTGCATCGCCAAAGAGGATTTCGACCATGTCCGCGCCCAATACCGCCACCCGTGCGTTATCGTCTAAATCGACTTGGGAGATAAAATCGCCACTGACTAAATTCCAATTTCGGACAATAGGCAATTGTGGGACAACCCCAGTAGCAGTGATATTTCTGCCACCCACATCACCCGATACCAACGCAAAAAAGGAGAATTGTGGGGCGACTTCTCGGATATTAGGGGCTATAAGCGGATTTTTGAGGTCATTGGCTTGTTTCATCGTGAGGGGGTCAATGCGCGTGCGTGTGGGGCTACTGGGGCGCTGTGCAGTGATAATCAGCGAATTTGAGCCAATCGCATTAAATTGTTGCGCCACAAATTCTTCTACACCCCGCCCCAAACTGACCAGCCCAATAACCGCCCCCACCCCAATCACAATCCCCAGTGTGGTCAGAGCAGAGCGCAAGCGGTTGGTCAACAACGCATTAACTGCAATACGAAAAATTTCGGAAAAATCCATTCGCTACTGCACCACAACAATTTGAATCAACTCAGCAATAAATGTGTTTAACCCATGTGCATAAGAATCGAGATAATCTTGGGTCATATATTGTGCAAAATCGTATAAATCCAAATCGTGCAACGCTGTCACATGCGGGCGAAAATCGCGCAGACTCAAATGAATCACGCCTATATCATCGGTAATAGCGCCCCATGCCAATGTTTTTTGCTTATTATCATCTTTGGCGGTGATAAAGCGCCGTAATGACGACCCCTTTGCCACCCGTCCCAAATTGGAGAAAACTTCTTCCCCTTTGAGAATTTCGTTCAATACATCAAATCGATTTGGGAGCGCATTAAGTAATTTTTGCAATACAGGTGGGACATGCGCCAACATCTGGATTCCCGCCGTGCTAGAACTTTTTCCAGACAGCGCAATTTCACGATACCGCGCCAATAATTCACCCAACCCACCAATAACGCGCAGATAATACGCCCGTTGGTCATTGAATTGCTGATACGATGTCATTTTGTCTCGTTGCGATGCCATATAATAGGCTCTGAGCAAATCGAGTGTGCGTTGATGCGATATATGCAAATCGGTGATTGGGTTGCGGAAGGTGGTCGGAAATAACCGTTCTTTTGGATTATGCCGACTAGCATCAATCGGCAATAACATCGCTGGATTTTTGCCTACAAGCGCCTGAAGTTGCTCCATCGCCAATTTATACGCCTGTTTATGGCGTGGGTCATGATTAGTCTTGAGCAAATTGAGGATATAATTCATCTGCTCCGATGGTTTGTAATTGAGCGCATGAAAACCCCTATAGATAATCATCAAATCGTTGACTGTCACCCGCGCCCCAAGCCGTTGCAATAATAATTGACGTAGGCTTTGGATGGTAGAGAGTTTGACTTCATGATTTTCTGCGCCTGTTTCATCGGATAGCCGCGATTTTTGGGCAAGTTTGGCAAATTGTGAATTTTGCTTGAGCGTAAGCGATTGAATATTGAGTTTTGGCGCGAGGGCGCTTTGTGGCTTCACCGCGCTAAAATACATCCCCCAATTCACCGCCTCGCGGGTCATCATCTCAGAGACAGCCGCGCCCCACGCTCCATCAAAAAAGATGTGCGATTGGTCAAAAATAAAACTACTCTGTGTTTTGGTGATGGTCAGTGGATGGTCGCCACATCCCCGTTTACCCCGCCGAATCCATGTCAATGGGTAGGCAGAATCACGTTCATCCCAGTTGATAATAATGGGTGTTTTTTTGAGCAACGCCAGTTCTTTTTGGGTAGAGGGGTCTAATTGCTCATAAAGGGTCTGATGCAAGGCGCGTGGTGTGACGACAAATATCTCATCCACCATCGGTAACATCGGTTGTGGGGGCATGTGTAAAATCGTTTGGGCGGCGGTGTGTGCCATCTGTGGGCGCAACAACACCTCCATGGGGATGAGATGATAACGCCCATGACGAATCACCCCAATATAGGCTTCTTTAAGAGGATAATGTGTGCGGATTTCGTTGTAATTATTGGGTTCTAAGTTGGCTAACCACGACAATTGATATTGATATGAGGCTAAATCGCGCTCGCCCGCCGTCTTGAATGCAATAGCCAATTCGCGTTTTGCGACTTCATCCAATGAACGAATATATGGCACAATAAATTCATCAAATTTCTTACGGCGGTATTGCGGAAAATCTTCATCGGTAATTTTTTCCCGACCAAACGGGCGCACTTTTTCCCACCGTGAATAAATATCCTCTGGCACACGCCCCTTGCCCAATTCGACCATCAATTTGGTGAGGATGCGCTCACGCCATTCATTCTCCAAAATACTGGGGAGCAATTTGAGGAATTGCACACTGGTCATCAGCCACGCCGCCAGTGTATCTTCTGGGCGCAAATGGGGCATGTGGGTATGAAACCCTATCGTCTCATTGGTATGGCGGGCGCTATCTTCACGCAGAGCAAATTCCAAATAGAATTGCCATGTGCCATCGGGAAAAGCCGCATTCATATCTTTTCCAGACAAGCGAAGCAATTGTTGATAGCCATGAATAACCGCCGCAGGAGGCACAAATAACGCACTATAGACCATGCGCCCGACTGTGGTTTGAATCCCCCTAAAGAGCAATTGGACATATTTTTGCGATTCATTTTGGCTTATTTCGCGCTTATCCAATTTTGCCAATGCGTTCAAAATCATACCAGGGACATTACCCGCAGGCACAGTCTGGGCGAGTTCCTCGCTCAATCGCTCAATTTCTGGCAATGGTAAGCGTGACAAATTGCGGATTTGTGGGTCTGTGAACACTTGACGCAACCGTGCCACAGTCGCCACAGTCGCCTGATGTAGCGGGTTCTCAATCGGGTCATCACCATTTAATGGATGTTGTGATTGCTCGCTCAATTGTATTCTTCCTTTTCACCACCATAATAAACATCCTGAAAAACACCTTCAAGCTCTTCTGCCTCTGAAGGTCGTTCAGATTCCCCTGCAATCAACGGGGTTGCCACTTTGCGGTCTGCTACTACCGCCCCATCACGCAACATAATCACACGGTTGGTATGCCGTGCAATCCATGGGTCATGTGTCACAAATATGGTTGTGATGCCTTTTTCGCGGTTCATCGTCTGAAAAATCTGCATTACCTCTGTGCCACTTCGACTATCCAAATTGCCTGTTGGCTCATCGGCTAAAATCATCGCTGGCTCGTTCACAATAGCGCGGGCAATCGCCACCCTTTGTTGCTGACCACCCGATAATTCACTCGGCAGATGGTCTAATCGCTTACCCAACCCTACTGCTTCAAGTGCCTCTTTTGCCCGTTTGGTACGACCAGGTACCCCGCCATACATCAGAGGCAATTCCACCTGTCGTAAAGCAGTCGTGCGTTTGAGCAAGTTAAAACTCTGAAAGACAAACCCGATTTTTTTATTGCGGATAATCGCCAATTGTTTCTCATCCAATTTGCTCACATCCACACCATCCAAATAATATGCCCCGCTTGTCGGTTGGTCAAGTGCGCCCAAGATATACATCAGGGTACTTTTGCCACTGCCAGAGGGTCCCATAATCGAAACAAATTCTCCCTCATAAATCTGCAAATCCACACCGCGCAGGGCGTTGACTTCAACATCACCCATGTGATAGGTTTTTGTGATATGGCGAATATCAATCACCGCGCGCCGACCTAATTCATCGCGTTCAATTTCGGGAGTAGCTTGTCGCTTAAATAATTTTAGCACCATTTTTATTCCCCGCGTGGTAATAAAACCACAACATCTCCCACCAATACACCAGCAATCACTTGGGTAAAACGGTCATTGCGTGCGCCAATCTCAATTTGCACCTCTTCAAACCGACCTTGTGCGCGTTCTATGGTCACATAGGCGCTCTGGGTAGCGCGGTCAATACGGATATATCGGTTTGGGACAAGTACCACATCCAAAAGTTCTTGGGTGGCAATCCGCGCCGTGACACTCATACCCACTTTTATCGGCGCATCAGTCTCGTCTACACGTACACGCACCAAATAAGTGACAAGTGTGCCGATTTTTGTCGGCGTGAGCGATACCCGTTCTACCACACCCGTAATTTCGGCATCTGGCAAGGCATCTAGGGTAAATGTCACCCGTTGCCCAATTTGCACAGCCACCACATCTGTCTCATCTACGGGCAAATCCACGACAAAGTTGCTGACATCCATAATAAGTATGGCGGGCAATGTATTGGGTGACAATTCGCCTATGGTGAGGTTATTTTGGGCAATAATACCATCAAATGGGGCGCGGAGTTGGGTACGATTGAGCAACGATTCTGCCTGATTCACCGCGAGCCGAGCGCGTTGCAAGTCTATTTCTGCCAATTCAACATCATCTGGTGTTGCGCCATTAAGCAAACGGTCTAATGTCTGTTGTGCCTGCACAAGTGCCAATTGCGAGCTACTGAGGACGCTAGAGTCCAATGTGCGGTTTTGGGCGGCGACATAATTGGACTGTGCAATTGCAACACTCCCCCCAACCTGATTCAATTGCACATCAAATTGTGAGGCTTCCACCGATGGCGTGATACCACCCAGTAGCCCGTTGATATTATTGACCACATCATCTAAAAATTCTGCGGGGACATTATCAACTATTTGCGGTGGCAGATTATTGATGTCTATCAGGGGCAATGTCGAGGCAGTGAGCGCCGCATCCCGTTGAAGTTGTGCCTGCCATAGCTGATTCCCCGCCAATTCCACTTGCAGACGGGCAATTGCTTCTTGGGTGGTATTTTGCGACAAGCTAGTGCTATAGGCGGCGTTCACAGAGGCTTGTGCCACCGTCAGAGAGGCTTGTGCGACGGCTATGTCTTCTTCTCGCGCAGGGGATGTGAGCGCATCAAATGCGATTTGTTGTAAATCTAGCGCGATTTGGGCATCGAATAATGTCGTTTCATAATCGGTTGTCTCTAGGGTGGCTAAAATATCACCTGTTGTCACGGTCTGCCCTACGATTACCATCACATCACGAACAGGCGCAACCAATTCAAACAGCAATGGCACTTGGCGAATCGGGGCGATACCCCCTGTGGCGCTCACGGTGACGGTCAAATCACCCGCCCCAATCACCACTCTATCCACGATAAGAGGTTGTTGCTGATTGACCAATTCGGCTTGGTTTTGTCCATATAACCGCAATCCAAAAGCCCCAATAGCAATCAATACCAGCAAAAAAAGCAAACGGCGTAAGAATTTTTTCATGAAATTATCATCTCTGTGCTAAATACAAAACGCCCACCTATGAGCAGATGGGCGCAAAAATCGTCATCATAACGCGGGCGGTTAGTAGCTACCGCAAGTCCCACACCCACCAGAATTATTGAGTGTGCCAGATTCTTCTTCACTTTTGGCTTTGAACGATTTGCCACAACCACAACCACCACCAGAATTGGGGTTATCAATGCGGAAACCGCCACCCATCAGGCTATCTACAAAATCAATGGTCGCACCATACAAATGCCCCATGCTAGTGGGGTCTACAACCAAACGCACACCATCCACAGCCACAACGGTATCGTTGGCTTCTGGGGCGGGTTCAAATGACATACCATATTGCAAGCCAGAGCATCCACCGCCTGCCACAAAAACACGTAAAACATGGCTGGAAATTTGACGTTGCTCAAGCAAATTGCGGATGGTCATCGCCGCGGCGGGTGTAACCACAAGCGCGGTTTCATCAGATATACCCGATGCACCAATTTGTACTTCGTTTTGTTCAATCACTGCCATGAGGTTTCCTCAATTCTCTTTCACTCTATTGTAAATCGGTCTTTTACGATAATAACATATTCTCTGATAATGGTCAATAAAAATGATGACCATCATAAAAATTAAGTGCTTTTTATCACATCACCCACAAAATAGGCACAACTGTTATCGCCACTCGATACACGGCTCATCACACGCGGAATTGTCCCCAACATCGAAGCGATAAGGCGCATATCCATTGTGCAGAGTGCATCGGTTGTATGCGCTAACTGATGATAAGGACAATTGGTCGTCCGCAAAATATAGCCATCATTTGCATCAGATTTTTCCCAATATGCCTGATACCCATGCAGGTTAAGATATTCCACCGCCGATTGGAGGCGTTCTGGCATATTAAGTCCATGCACTTTAGCAGAAAGCGCCATATTTTCTGCCACACCTTCTAAGATGACATTCACTTGTTTTTGAGGCAAGTTATCTTGAATTTGTTCGAGCAATAATGCCGCCAAACTCTGATAATTATTAGGGAAAAAGCGCAAGGCTTTGGCGGTAAGGGTGTAGATATGTTGTGGTCTGCCGGGTGATTTTTTATGTCGCCGTTGACTAATATTGATAAAATCGTCTTGTTGCAACAATCCTAAATGATGACGAACCGTCACAGGGGTGATGTCGTCACCCCGCCGTTTTTGGAGGATACACACAATTTCATCCACTGTGCCATCACCAATTTCGTGCAAAATTTCTAAAATGAGTTGTCTGGTTTCTTGCATAATTTTATCGCGCCTATTGTTGAGTTTAGGTCATTATAACACCATTCTCATAAAAATGCCCTCACATCAACAATTGCCTTAGACAAATTACCTTGTACAATTGCGCGTGGTGCATTTATTCATGCAATTCTTAAGGAGAAAGAGTCCTTTGAGCCTTACGGTAGCGTTTCAAGGTGTTCATGGTGCCTATTCGGAGCAAGCCATTCGCCAGCATTTTGGGGAAGATGTCATCACTAAACCATACCCCAATTTTAGCGAGTTACTAGATGCCATAGCCAATCGTCAAGTAGACTTTAGCGTATTACCCGTAGAAAATGCGTTGGCAGGTGCGGTAAATCAGGCATACGAATTACTCCTAGACCATGATTTACGGATTCAGGCAGAGATTATTCTGCATGTGCATCATGCCCTACTCGCCCCAAAAGGGACAACATTTGACCAACTCAAGGTCGTGCGCTCACATCCACAGGCACTCGCCCAATGTGAGACCTATTTGCGTCGCTATAAACTAAACCCCATCCCAGATTATGATACAGCAGGCGCGGCAAAAAATTTGTCAGAAAATCCAATCGCAGAAACAGGTGCAATTGCCAGTTTGCTCGCAGGGAAACTCTATGGATTAGATGTCTTAGAAACTGATATTGAAGATGTATCATTCAACTTCACTCGCTTTTTCGTACTTGGTCATGATGACCCCCCACGCGGGGAATATAACAAGACATCCATCGTATTTGCTGTTCGCAATCGTCCCGCCGCCCTCTATGAATGTCTGGGCGAATTTGCAGAGCGGGGCTTAAACCTTACCAAACTCGAATCGCGCCCCCGCAAAAATCGTCCTTGGGAGCCAATTTTTTACCTCGATTTTGAGGGTCATTGGCAAGATACCCCCTGTCAAGAAGTATTGGCACGGTTGTTGCAACGAACATCCTTCATTAAAATGTTAGGGTCATATCCAGCCGTTGTCACCAAATCTGTGGGCATATAAAAAAGGACGAACACTATGAAAAAATTGAATGTTGCTATTTTAGGCGCAACGGGCGCTGTTGGTCAGCGATTTATCCAATTGCTAGAAAATCATCCGTGGTTTGAAGTCACAGAACTCATCGGCTCAGAGCGTAGCGCAGGCAAAAAATATGGTGATGTCGCCAATTGGGTACTCGATGGTGCGCCTCCGACAAATATCCGTGAGAAAACGGTCAAAGGGTTATATGACCCCATAGATGCGCCACTCGTATTTTCTGCGTTGCCAAAAGAACCCGCCGTAGAGCGTGAGCCAGACCTCGCCAATGCAGGGCATATTGTCTGTACCAATGCCTCTGCACACCGCATGGCGGATGATGTGCCGTTGTTGCTTCCAGAGGTCAATGCAGACCATATCGGACTCATCGCAGTCCAGCGCGAAAATCGTCACTGGGGAACAGGGGCGCTCATCGCCAATTCCAATTGCACCGTGATGCCTGTCGTCATGGCGCTCAAACCCCTCATGCCCTTTGGGATTAAACACGTCCACATGGTGAGCCAACAAGCCATCAGTGGCGCGGGACATCCGGGGGTATCGTCTTTGGATATTATGGATAATGTCATCCCTTATATCGGCGGAGAAGAAGAAAAAACCGAGAACGAATCGCGCAAAATGCTCGGTGGATTCACAGGCGAAAGCATCGCCCATGCCGAATTTCTGGCGAGTGCGACATGCACCCGTGTCCCTGTGATAGATGGGCATCTGGTGACAATTTCGGTGGGATTTGAATCAACTGTCGGGCAGGCGGATATTTTGCACGCATGGGAATCGTTTATTGCGCCAAATCCTGTGCCATCGTTGCCAAGCGCACCCGCACAGATGGTCGCCTATCTCATCCAAGCAGACCGCCCCCAATCGCGCCGTGACCGCATGGCGGGCAATGGCATGACAACATCGGTGGGGCGGTTGCGCGAATGTCCGATTTTGGGCTATAAATTTGTCGCATTATCGCATAACACCATACGCGGGGCGGCGGGATGTAGCATCCTAAACGCGGAATTATTGGCGGTAGAGGGTTATTTTAATAATTTTAACCCTATAGCATAATGGCTTTCATCTTGTAAACTAACGATTATTCAATTAGTCGTAGCTTTAAGCAATTTTACGTGTTGTTTATCGTAGTGACGATAACTATTTAGGAGAAACCATGAGAATTTTTATCACAGGCATAGATGGCTATTTAGGTTGGGCATTGGCACAATATTTGGTGGCGCGTGGGCATACCGTAGCAGGTGCAGATGCCATGCTTCGCCGTCAATGGGTAGAAGAACTCAATAGCCAAAGCGCCATCCCCATTTTTAGCCGTGAAGAACGTATCTCCGCCTTCAAAGAACGCTATGGCGTAGACTTGGATTTCCGTGAAGGTGATTTTATGGATTATGAATTCACCAAAAATTTCTTTGAAGAATTCAAACCCGATACCATCGTCCATTTGGGTCAAGTTCCCTCTGCCCCCTATTCGATGATTGACCGTGACCACACCGTATTTACGCAACAAAACAACGTCATCGGCAATCTGAATATTCTGTGGGCAATGAAAGAGGTCTGCCCAGAGGCGCACTTGGTCAAATTGGGGACAATGGGCGAATATGGCACACCCAATATTGATATTCCAGAAGGTTTCTTTGAGGTGGAATTTAGAGGGCGCAAAGACTATCTCCCCTTCCCACGTCAAGCCGCCAGTTTTTACCACTGGAGCAAAGTTCACGACTCCAATAATACTATGTACGCCTGCAAAATTTGGGGATTACGCGCCACCGACATCATGCAAGGCGTGGTATTTGGCACACGCATTGACGAAATGGGCGAAAATCCAGATCCACGCCTGCGTACCCGCCTCGATTTTGATGAATGTTTCGGCACAGCCATCAACCGTTTCTGTTGCCAAACCGTCATTGGTCATCCATTGACCCTATTCGGTGCAGGTCATCAAAAACGTGGCTTTTTGCCATTGAGAGATTCCATGCAATGCCTCGCTATTGCCTGCGAAAACCCGCCTAAACACGGCGAATATCGCGTATTTAATCAATTTGAAGAGACCTATAACATCTTCCAATTGGCAGATATGGTGGCAGAAGTCGGTGATGAAATGGGTATCCCTGTGGAAATTGCCGAATACGATAACCCCCGCTTCGAGGCGGCAGAACACTATTTTAACCCAGACCGCAACCACCTCATCAATTTGGGCTACAAACCATCTCACGATGTCAAAGCCGAAATGCGGATTATGATTAACGACCTCATGGCATACAAAGACCGCATAGACTCTAAAAAAGATGTCCTTGTGCCAAGCATCCGTTGGGAAGGCGTGCGCCGTCGCTCTAATATGATTGCCAAACGTCAAAAACAAGAAGCCTAGAGACATATTAGGCAAGTGTGTATCAAGCCATACAGGATGCAATTGGTTGCGTCCTGTATCTCATTAAGACTGTTATCTCATCACAAAAGGATGAACGATGATTCAATTTCGTAAGTGGAAAGATGTGTCATCAGAAGACCGCGCCAAAGTCATGCGCCGTGCCGAACAAGACATCTCTGAACTCATCCCCACCGCGCAGGAAGTGATTGACCGTGTTCGCACAGAAGGCGATGCAGGCGTGGTTCATTATGCTCGCAAATTTGATGCGCCCAATTTTTCCGCAGATATGCTCAAAGCAACATCAGAAGATTTTGCCAATGCCCGCGCTCAAATTAGCGCAGAGGTCATTTTTGCCATTCAACAAGCACACGCCAATATCAAAAAATTCCACGAAGAGCAAATGCCAGAAGCCATGTGGTTCACCGAAATTCAACCGGGTATCATGGCAGGCGAAAAAATCACCCCTGTGACCAGTGTCGCACTGTATGTCCCACGCGGAAAAGGCGCGTTCCCATCGGTGATGCTCATGCTCGCCACTCCTGCAAAAGTCGCTGGTGTAGAAAAAGTGATTGTCGTCACCCCACCCACCCCAGAGGGCAAAGCCGATGCGGCATCGCTGGTCGCCGCCGAAATTTGTGGTGTGGATGAAGTGTATGTGGTCGGAGGGATGCAAGCCATTGCCGCGGTTGCCTATGGCACACAATCTATCCCCAAAGTGGATAAAGTGATTGGACCCGGTAGCAGTTATGTATCTGCCGCCAAACGCCTTTTATATGGTGTGATTGATGTCGGGTTGCCTGCGGGTCCCAGTGAGTCTATTATTTTGTGTGATGAAAACGCAGACCCACGCCTCGCCGCCCTCGATTTACTCGTAGAAGCCGAGCATGGCGCAGAATCTGCCGCCACATTGGTCACACACAGCGAAAAAGTCGCACAAGAGGCACTCGCGGTTTTACCCGAATATATCGCCCAAATGCCCGAATGGAGACGCAAATTCATCGAGAATGTGCTGGCAAATTATGGCGGGATTATCGTCACCGATAGCCTAGAGGAATCTATCCAATTTGTGAATGATTATGCCCCAGAGCATCTCGAAGTGCTGGTAGATGAGCCATTTATCGTGTTGAATAAAATCCGCAATGCTGGCGAAATTCTGCTTGGTCACATGACCCCAATCCCTGTTGCCAATTATTGCTTGGGATTAAATGCGATTTTGCCCACAGGCGGGTTTGCACGCAGTTTTTCATCAGTGAGTGTGTGGGATTTCCTCAAACGCAGTGGTATTGGCTATCTGTCTAAAGAGGGATATGGTCGTTTGCAAGGCATCACTGCAATACTCGCAGATTATGAAGATTTCCCCGCCCATGCCTTTGCAATCCGCAAACGCAACGAAATTTTGGGGCTATAGATTTTAACAGTATGGCGGGCATGACCTTAAATATATGTCCGCCATGATATGAATAAAGCAGGCGCTAGTGTACTGGCTGACTAGTGCCTAGCGCGTATGTCAGCCACAAATAATAGAGCAATACAATGACCAACATTCTACAAACCATCCAACAATTGCAATTCACCGACAAGCCCCAAGCCGAATCCTTGCTGATAACCTTCATCCGCGAGACATTCGATTTATCTGTGCAATCGGTAGAATTACGTCCACTCGCCATTTCGCTCAATTCTTTCAATGGATTTATCACCCTCACGGATGGCAATAAATTATTTTTCAAGACCCACACCGAACAAGATACGGTTATTGATGAATACTACAATGCCCGTTTATTAGCAGAAATTGGCTATCCTATCATTCAACCCCTGTATAGCACCACCAAAACGGGGCAACAATTTTTGATATACGAGGTCATCACCGCCCCATCGGTATTTGATGTGGCGTGGGACATCGAAATGGGTGCGAATACGACCGATTATGAGGCACTCAAGCAGGCACAAAACGATGCCGATGATGCCCTATTCACCTATTATCAAAATAGCCTAGAAGCCCACACACCCACACCCGATGCCCCTGTTCACCAGTTGTTTTATCATCGGCTCACAGGTGGTCGCTATGACCGTTTTTATGCCGATAATACCCCCATAATCCTGCCACATGGCACATTCCACATGGGTGATGTCAAACGTGTGAAATGGGTTATCAACGGACAAGCCTTTATAGAGACCATCAACGACCTTGTGGCGGATGCCATTCGCTTATTAAACCCCGCTATCCCCCGCCCAACGATTATCGGACATGGCGACGCGCATAACGGCAATGTGTTTTTTCGGCGTGATGAAAAATCACTCCTCTATTTTGACCCCGCCTTCGCAGGCAAGCATCCACCCCTATTCGACCTGACCAAGCCCATTTTTCATAATGTGTTTGCGATGTGGATGTATTTTCCGCACATCAAAAAAGAGACAACCCCCATTCATGTGAATGTGAAAGGCGATACATGGCATGTCACTTATAATTATGCCTTGCCACCCGTGCGGATGATGTTTCTGGAAAGCAAATTTGAGCGTGTACTCATCCCAACCCTGAAAATGGTCAAGCAAGCGGGATTTTTGCCCGATGATTGGCAGAAAATCCTCAAATTGGCGTTATTTTGTTGTCCATTCCTGACCCTAAACTTGGCAGATGCCGATCGGTTTCCGCCAGAAATTAGCCTATTGGGTTTGGCGATGTCGGTAGAGATGGGCGCGAATTCTGATAATGGTCGTCACATATTGGATGAATGGTTAGATGTGGCAGAAAATAGATTGTAGTGACAACACATGTGTCGCCCCGTCTGATTATTATCGAATATCGTATCCAAATTCACGGCATTCTGCAATAAAAATGATTATATTTTATGCAAAATTGGTGTTGTATAGGATATTTGACATCAACACAAACCAATATCACACATAATGAACATCTTGCATCCATCGGCGTGGATTATCTTGAATGTAGGAAGATAACACAGCATATTCATCTGGATTACGGATGATATGTTCGTGATAATTCCGTTACCAAATTAAATCAATCCTATTGAATTGTGTGTGGATTTGCTTGGTCACAAACGATTTATACGAGCCAATAATCGCCCCCAATGCACCTTTTCGCTTACTATCACCCAATGGATGAGCATCTTGGATAAAAAATAAAACCCCATGAACGTGATTGGGCATAACCACAAACGCATCGCATTGCACATGCAAAAAATGGTCAGGTACTAATTGCCAATAATCCCATGCCACATCACCCCAAAAATGACGATTCATAACTTCCTTCACAATTTCGCCAAATAAATGTTGACGCTGGTGGGTGCAAATCGTGACAAAATATGCACCTTGCGAAGAATAATCATACTCATAGAGCCGAATTGAATGCCGATATGGTAAATTAGATTTTTGATTCATGATTTCACCCCATTGCAGATTGTAGGGGCGAGGCACTGCCTCGTCCCGCATTCATTTTTGCCATTATGAATCAATATATACCGCCATTTATCAATTTACGCAAATCATATTTTTGTCGGTAAGGAAATACATCGCAATGACAAATCAACCGACAAGTGGGATGAGAAAATCGTATCATAATGAAAATTTACAATGGGGTAAACGGGACGAGGCAGTGCCTCGCCCCTACAGGCATGTGAGATTATAAGGACGACACATATGTCATCGCGCCTTGTTGTGACATATAAACCACCCCACATCTTCGTTGTACCATGAGCTACCTATCAGCACGCCGATAAGAAATAAACGCATCTGCCATAATGTAAATTCACCCTAATCCCGAAGCACCTCTAGCAATTTCTTATAGGTCGGTGATTCGTCCATGAAAATATATTGTGTCGGTTGTGACACAATATGCATCCCGCCTACACTCCGTAAATATTCCACAGCACCCAGCAGGTCTTTTGTCCGCACGGTGAGCGTCACGGTGAACCACTGACGGTCATCGCGTGCCACATAAACTGGGGCGATGGTCGGTCCCAATAACCCGCGTGTGAGCGCATTATCCACCACTTTCGCGCCAATTTCTTCTAGGCTCTCGCCACACATATTCACGGTTAATTGCGAATATTGCTTACCAGTGAGTGACGCATCAATGTATTCCAACATCTTGCGGACAGTCTCTAATAAGGCGGAATTTTCTTTGAGCGCCTTTTTATTCCCCACCAAACACGCTTGTGATTCGACAATCACACCATCGGGCAAGGGGCGCAGGTGATTTTCACGCAGGGTTGTGCCTGTTTGCACCAAATCCACGATAATATCGGCATAACCAATAGTCGGGGCGGCTTCGATTGCCCCTTCTGCCTTCACCAGTGTGAAATGATGGATGCCATTCGCGTGCAAAAATCGCCGTGTGAGATGGGTATAAGTCGTGGCTACGCGCAAATTACGGCGCTTATGCTCACGGAAATCCATCGCCACATCCACCAAATCCGCCATAATATCCACATCTACCCATGTTTCTGGAATAGCCACCACCAACGAACAGTGACCATATCCCAATTTGTCGTGGATGACGATGAGGTCATCGGTGGGGTTTTCTTGCACCACATCATAACCAGTTACACCGATATGTGCAGTGCCATCTGCCACTTTGTATAGCACATCGCGCACACGTTGAAACAGCACATTCATCCCATCTAATGCGGGGACTGTACCTGTATATTGGCGCGGATTGGGATGGCTCACCTTTAATCCACACTCTTTAAGAAAATTAGTGGTCGGTTCTGCAATTGCCCCCTTGCTAGGGAGTGCCAATGTAAAATGGGTTAGCATCGAGTTTTTAGCGTCCATGAAGTGTTTTCACCAATAAATCAATTTCATCGAGGGAATAATCGCGTTTACCAAGCCGAATTGCATCGTTTTCCGATGCCCACAAAAACACCACTGAACGGGTGACTGCTTCGGTATCTTCTACCAAAATCACACGCACACCCCGCTTACGAAGTTCATACGCCCAATGTGTCGCCGTTGCGGGATAATTTTCTGGCAGTAGATAGACGGTAGGCGCTGTGGTCGCTTGGCTAGGTGTGAGCCGTTCTAATACTCTATCGGCATAATAGGCAAAACCAACGGCGGGAATTTCTGTTTCACCACCGATGAGGCGTGTCAATTCGTTATAGCGACCACCACCTGCCAATTGCACGCCATCATCGGCGCGAATTTCAAACACCGCACCCGTATAATAATCCCAAGTGCGTGCCAAATCTGGCTGAATCCGAATTTTATCCATCGGCACTTGCGAGGCTTCTAATAACGTGATGAGCAATTGCCATTCTGCAAATAATTGGTGCGATGCTTCATCATCCCCAACAAATTCAGCGATAACCTTCATGGCTTCATCAGATGAACTTTCGATATTCATCCACGCCTGCAAAAAGTATAGGGCATCATTAATTTGGCTCTGTTGGGTGGCTTGTTGGCGCTTTTTGGCTATACGTTGGGTAATATCAATATGCGAGCGTCCACCGAGTGTATCGCTCCGTGCGGAGTTTACCAGCAATTCCAGCGAGGCATGATTGGGTGTTCCAACGTTATTGGGGATATACCGCGCCAGATGTGCCAGTACATTCATTTTTCCCTTAGACCCACCGCGCAATAAATGGCGTTGGCTCAGTAAAAAATGCTGGGTGCGCGGGTCGAGTTCAAATTTGGCGAGTAAGCGTTGTGTGAGTCCGACATGCCCAATGAAGAGTGTCCAATCAGACACCTCTTGGAGCAACAATCCATGTACCGCCATGCTGATAATTTCGGCATCGGCAATAATATTGGTCATACCGATGAGTTCTGCGCCTACACTATACCGTTGATATTCATGCGCGTGCAGATTGGGGTCATCCTCAAATACCGCACCGCTAAATTGCCAACGTGCCACCTGCCCCGTTGCTTGGAGGGTGTATAGATGGGCGGCGGCGGCGGTGAATTCTGGGCGCAAGGCAAGTATTTGCCCGTGTCGCTCAAAAGTAAATAATTTTTCTGCGACTTTATCGCCTGCTTTGGTCAGGAATAAATCGGCATTTTCAATAATCGGTGTCTCTATCAATTCATAGCCATAATGCCCCATGTGTTCCTGCAAGGCATTGGCGAGTTGCTTAATTGGTTGACCGTCTTGTTTTATCCGAAAATGTACTCTTTGCACCACAAAACCCTAGTCTCTTATGTCATAAAAATGCACGTCACAATCATAACGCGCTTTGGCATCAGAAAAAAGGCAGATATGGTGTTTTAAGCCACTATCACTTAAAAATTATACCCCTTTGAACCATTTGAGCAGGCGGTTAACCACATTTTTCTTTTCGCCAATGCCCTTATCATATTCCACGCGCAATTGCTCGGTCAGATATTGCAAATCTGCCAATTTCATCCGTGCGCCATTCACAATAACCCAATCCCCTTCCATTACAAGGTCTTTGGGGATGCGATTGTATAATTTCTGATAGGCTTCTCTATAGCTTGACACAATATTTTCGGGTGATGTCACCATAACAACAGACCTTAACCATTCTCAAATGACTATCGGTTACAATCACATTATATGCGATTTTACCCAAATGTGACACAGTTCTAAAAATATTTCAACATCTTCACACATTTTTATAGGCTGGCAGATTGAATCATTATAGCATAACATTGATTAAACTTATTTTTAATTGAAATTATCCTAAAGTGAGGTATCTCTTGTATACACACACCTATTATGAAGAAGCCGTCACCGCCATCCGCTCATTTAGTCCCGCTACTCCCAAAATTGCGATTGTATTGGGGTCTGGGTTGGGCGGATTAGCCGATATGCTCGAAAATCGTGTTGTCATCCCCTATTCTGCCATACCACACTTCCCTACCGCAACCGTACATGGGCATAGTGGCGAATTAGTCATTGGTGAGTTAAACGGACAGACGATACTTGTCCAAAAAGGGCGGGCGCATTTTTATGAGGGCTATAATCTTCAACAAGTCACCTTCCCCATCCGCGTAATGCACTTCTTGGGGATTCAAACACTCATCCTCACCAATGCCGCTGGGGGCATCAACTCCCAATTTAGCGCGGGTGATATCATGATGATTAATGACCACATCAACATGGTCGGATTTGTGGGATTAAGCCCACTGGCAGGTAAAAATGACGATGAACTTGGTCCACGTTTTGTTGGGCTTGTGCAAACATACGACCGCCACTTGCGCCAAATCACCCATGAAGTGGCACAAAATAACCGCATTCCATTGCAAGAAGGTGTCTATTGTTGCTTGGGTGGACCCACCTACGAAACACCCGCCGAAGCCCGTATGCTCCGCATTATCGGCGCAGATGCCGTGGGCATGTCTACCGTCCATGAGGTGGTGGTAGCACGTCACATGGGGATGAAAGTCTTGGCATTTTCGTCTATTACCAATATGGTGATAGACAATTTAGAGACAGAATACGAAACCAATCACGAGGAGGTGCTAGAAGTTGGACGCATCATCGTCCCAAAACTTATCACCTTATTGAGAGGGGTTATCGAAAGGATTTAAGTCTGTGAGCAATCTGATTTTTCTCATTGAGCAAGTCGCCATTGGGTTATATATCCTCATCGGCGTGGGTATCATCATGTTTTGGTTACGGTGGCGGGCGGCACGGTTTGATGTCCGTGCCACACGCTTTGAATTAGAACGCGATTTTGCCAAATTTCGGCGCGATAATGCCCTCACACTGATGGTTTTGGGCGTGGAACTGGCTTTAATCGTGTTCGGGATTCAGCGTATTGTCGCACCCACTGTCCGCAGTGATCAAGAACTAGAACGGCTTATCGCCATGAATAACAGCGAGACGGTCATTGAAACCCCTAGCGATGGCGTATTCATCACACCAACCCGTCCCGCTCCCCTCTCTAATTTGCCCATTGAACCTGTCGAATTGCCCCGCGATAATGAGTTTTCAGTCTTTGTCACACCGACACTCACCCCCACCCCTGTGGGGACAATTGAGCCAAATGCACCCTCTGTCTATGGATGCGACACACCCAACGCCTTTTTACAAATCCCAGCCAATGGGATGCGTGTCTTTCAGGTGATTCGTGTGGCAGGAACAGCATTTGTAGACGATTTTTCTTCTTACAAGCTCGAAATTAGCGGACCAACCACCCTAAATACCTTTTGGGTCATTGATGAGGGTTCTATCCCCATAGATGAACTTGGCACACTCTCACAATTCAATCCAGACCCATACGCCGAAGGGACATATCAATTTCAATTGACCGTATTCGATACCACCCGTGAGTTAAAAGCCTCATGTATGGTGACAATTTACCTCAGCAGACCCATCCCAACCCCCACACCATTGGGGGGATAACGCGCATAATTTTTGCTTTTCTCTAATAAAGATGCGCTAAGATGAAGGTATTACAAAAATTATAGGAGTTGAGACTATGTTTTTCGATTTCACTTATATTCTAATTGTGGCACTCCCTAGCATGATTATTTCTGGATTGGCACAAGCCTATGTGCGATCGGCTTACACCAAATGGCAACGCACCGCCAATTCATGGAATATGACCGGTACTGAAATTGGGATGCGAATTGTGCAGACCAGTGGCTTGCGCGATGTCCGATTTGAAGGTGTCGGCGGGCAGATGAGCGACCACTACGACCCAAGTGGTCATATCGTGCGGATGTCGCAAGATGTTGCCACACAACCATCGGTAGCCTCTATGGCAATCGTGGCACATGAACTCGGTCATGCCCAGCAACATGAAGAAAAATCACCCCTCATCGGCGTGCGCCAATTTCTCGTGCCAGCCATGCGCTTTAGCCCCATGGTATCGTATGGGCTGATTATGTTGGGTATCGTGTTCAATATGACCAGTATGTTGTGGCTAGGGATTATTTTCTTTGGTATCACAGTGGTGTTTATGCTCATCACCCTGCCAGTGGAATTTGATGCCAGTCGGCGCGGATTAAAGCTGTTGGAACAAGCAGGACTCATGAGCAATGGAGGTGATGCGGGTGGCGCAAGGCAAATGCTCACTGCGGCGGCAATGACCTATGTCGCGGCATTTATCTCGTCATTGCTCACACTGGTCTATTACCTGATGTTGGCATCACGCACAAGGAGCAACCGTTAAACTTAAAAAAGGGTGTGACCATCAATAGTGCCACGCCCTTTTTCATGATTCTTAAATGATTACCGATTCAAAAAATAAGCAAGGGTATTGAGTAATTCGGTTTTGCTAACAGGTTTTGCCAAATAGCCATCGCAACCTGCCTCCAAAAAACGCTCTCTATCCCCAAACATCGCATTTGCGGTTAATGCCACAATAGGAATATGAGCCAATGTCGCGTTGGATTTAAGCCTTGCGGTCACTTCCATACCATCAATATCAGGAAGATTAATATCCAACAGAATCAAAACAGGTTGTTCCTGTTCTGCCATGCGTAACCCTGTGATACCATCTAGGGCTTCGACCATCTGATACCCACCTATATCCAACATCTTGCGGACGAGGCGCATATTCTGTGGATTATCTTCCACATAAAGAATTTTCATGAACTCAGCCTCTCATTGGCATTAATTAATGAATGATTAATTCAATTATCAACTGTTTTCATACTAAAATCAAGCGAATCTTAAGGAAAAAATCTTAATTATTGATGACTTTTGGTATTTGTACAAAAATCATAATGGTTCTCTACGTGAAAAAAACCTAAAAATACGTCCTATCCGCTTTTGCCATTGGCGCAGGCTTACCCGCAGATTGACCAGCGCATATCCCGCCCGTCGCTTCCGTTCTTGTCGCCGATTCACCACTTGGTCACCGGGTTGTGGCACAGTCCACTGAATCACCGTAGCCGCCCAAGTGAGTCCCCCACCAAAACCCACAAACACAATATAATCGCCCACATTAATGCGCCGTTGCTCCACCGCTTCATAGAGGGCAATGGGAATAGAGGCGGCAGATGTATTACCATAATGTGCCAAATTACTCATGAATAAATCGTCACTCAAATTAAGGCTACGCGCCGCCGCTTGGATAATCCGTTCATTTGCCTGATGCGGAATAATCAGTTTAACATCTTTAAGGGTGATATTTGCCTCTTTGAGCGCCTGCTTAATGCTCTCCCCTATAACCCGTGTAGCAAACTTAAATACCTCACTACCTGCCATGAACATCTTATGCAATTGCGGGTCTTTAAGCCCATCCTGTGAGCGAATTTCGATTCCGCCATAGGTGGGCAATCCTAGCAAATCATAACCAGCTCCATCGGATCGCAAAACACTCGATAATAATCCACCAGGGGTGGTTTTTCCCTGTAAAACAACCGCTCCTGCCCCATCACCAAAGAGAATACACGTCCCTCTATCTTGCCAATCCATCACACGGCTCATGGTCTCTGCACCAATCACCAACGCCGTCTCGATACTACCAGACCGAATCGCCTGCGCCGCCATATCTACCCCATATACAAAACCCGAACAGGCGGCAGATAAATCAAATGCACCCGCATTGTTCGCGCCCAACCAATGTTGGATAAGACTGGCGGTGCTAGGAAAAATATTCTCTGGGGTGCTGGTTGCCACAATGATGAGGTCAATCTCTTGGGGCAAAATATCGGTGATGGCGAGTGCTTGCTTGGCGGCAAATAGCCCCAAGCGGGCGGTTGTTTCGTCTTCATCGGCAATCCGCCGTTCTTTGATACCTGTCCGTGACTGAATCCACGCATCCGATGTTTCGATGATGGCGGCTAAATCTTTATTGGTGAGGATACTTCGTGGAACACGCATACCCCATCCAACAATATGAGCATAAATACTCGACTGAGGGCGACCCTCACGTTTTTTATTGCGAGCCATTTTGCTTATATTCCCCAAAAATTAGGACGGCATTATGTCCGCCAAAACCAAACGAATTGCTCATGGCAATGTCTATTTTATGCTTCACACCCACCAAAGGCGTGTAATTGAGGTCACATTCGGGGTCTGGATATTCGAGATTCATGGTGGGGGGAATAAAATCTTCTAATATTGCCATAATGGTAAAAATTGCCTCCACAGAACCCGCCGCGCCCATCAAATGTCCTGTCACCGATTTGGTAGAACTGATGGAAATCGAATATGCCAGTTCGCCAAAAGCGCGTTTGAGCGCGAGTGTTTCGCTACGGTCATTAAGGGGTGTACCTGTACCGTGTGCGTTAATATAGTCAATCCTCTCTGGGGCAAGGTTTGCATCGCGCAATGAAATGCGAATGGCTTCGGCGGCACTTTCGCCTGTTTCTAGCGGTGCAGTCACATGATAGGCATCGGATGTATGCCCATACCCAAGAATTTCTGCATAAATATGTGCGCCACGCGCCAACGCATGGTCAAGTGCCTCTAAGACCAAAATCGCAGACCCCTCTGCTACCACAAAGCCATCACGTTGGGCATCAAATGGGCGCGAGGCTTGGCGGGGGGTATCGTTTTTGGTGGATATGGCGGTCATGTTATTAAATCCGGCGATGGTGATTTCTTCTAATGCCGCCTCAGAACTGCCCGCCAATGCCGCATCAATGCGACCATAGCGAATCATCTCTAGCGCCTCGCCAATGCAATTATTCCCTGTAGCGCAGGCGGTGGTGATGGCAAAATTGGGTCCGCGGATGCCATAGGTCATCGAAATTTTTGCCGCCGCCGCATCGGGTAACATCATTGGCACCAGCAACGGACTCACTGCTTTTGACCCGCGTGTAAAAAAGGTGCTGGTGCTGTTATAAATACTGGCGATACCACCTATACCCGTACCAACAATTACACCCACCCGATATTCGTTCTCAGAGGTGATTTTTAGTCCAGAATCTTCCATCGCTTGTTTGGCGGCATATAACGCCATCTGTGTAAAACGGTCTGTCCGACGCGATTCACGCTTGCCAAATAAGACATCTGGATTAAAGTTTTTGACCTCACCGCCAAAGTGATTTTCTAGGCGAGAGGTATCGAGGCGCACAATGGGGTCAATCCCTGTAATGCCATCGGCAACATTGCGCCACGCTTCTGTGACAGAATTTCCATTGGGGCAAACAATCCCCATTCCAGTTACCACGACTCGTCGGCGTTCCACAATTCCCTCTCATCTATTGTTTGGGGATGATTTTCATCTTTAAGATGATTATAATCACTTTTTTCACATTACATGATACACCCTTAATCGAATCAAAGAAAACGGTTAGTTGATATTCGTTATGATTCTCATCACTGGCGCAACAGGACTCATCGGCAGACACCTCATCAAGGCACTGATACCCACAAACTATCTTGTGCGTTGTTTGGTTTCTCCCACAAATTCAAAACACCTGCCATGGGCAAATGATACGGGAAACGCGCCAGAAGTCATTATTGGCACATTATTAGACGAAGAAATCTTGTTTCAGGCACTTGCAGGGGTGCATGTTATCATCCATCTGGAGAGCGGGCAGTGGTGGGCAAATGCCCGTCAATTGGAGCGTATAGAATTGGTCGGCACACGCAATCTCATCGCCGCCGCCCGCGCTAACCGTGTTGGTCGCATGATTATTGTCAGCCATTTGGGTGCCGCCCCGTCATCTGCCTTTACCCTCTTACGAGTCAAAGGGCAAACAGAAGCACTTGTGCGCGATAGCGGACTCGCCTATACTATCATCCGTAGCGGGGTTATTTTTGCACCAGACGATGCCTTCATCAACCATATCGCCATGAATTTGAGCCTCAATCCGTTTTTTATCATGATGGCGGGACAAGGCGAAGTGGTCATCCATCCGCTTTATATAGACGACCTCATCAAAGCCCTGCTAGTGACCTTAGAACGTATCGAAACCGTTGATGAGACCTTTAATATCGGTGGGATGGAATATATCACCTACGAAGATTTACTCTTCACCATCATGCGGATTACAGGCAAGCATCGCATGGTCATCAAAATGCCCCCCTATATGATGCGCTGGATAAACGCGCTCACCCGTCCCTTTGTGAGGCGTACCCTCATTACCAGACAGTGGTTTGATATGATTGCCGTCAACCGCACTGCCCCACTGGGCAATATGTATCATCATTTTGAATTTCAGCCCCAACGGATAGAGGATACACTCCTCACCTATCTGCCCCAAAAACGATTATTTTTCCCTGCCCTACGTTATCTGTTCAAAAAACGTCCACGCGGTATCTGAGAGGATTTTATCTTATGTTATATGACCAAAAAGTGACTTTTATCGGCAGTGGCGCGATGGGTGAAGCCATGATAAAAGGGCTATTGCACCAAGAACTCATCCCCGCCAATTATATCACCGCCGCAGACCCTCATATTGAGCGTGGTGATGAATTGGCAACCCGTTATGGACTCAATGCGACCAACGATAATGTGGTCGCTGTCAAAAATGCCGATGTGGTCGTTCTTTCGATTAAGCCTCAGATGATGAATAAGGTCTTGGCACAACTCAAAGCCCATATCAAGCCAGAGGCACTCATCATTAGTATCGCGGCGGGAGTCACGATTCAACGCATTGTAGACCATCTCGAACATCCCTATGTTGTGCGCTCCATGCCAAATACCCCTGGTCAAATTGGCGAGGGCATCACAGTCTGGACATCTACATCGGAAGTCACAGAGCAACAACGCACATGGACAGAAGCCATTCTGGGGGCAATGGGCGAAACACTCTATGTTGAAGATGAAAATTATCTCGATATGGCGACAGCACTCAACGGAAGCGGTCCATCGTATGTCTTTTTGTTGATGGAAGCCCTGATTGATGTGGGTGTCCATATGGGATTTTCACGTCAAGTATCACAAAAATTAGTACAACAGACGATGCTCGGCTCGGTGAGCTATGCGATTCAATCGGGATTGCACCCCGCCGAATTACGAAATCAGGTCACGAGTCCGGGCGGGACATCGGCGGCGGCACTCTATGAATTAGAAAAAGGCAGTATCCGCACCGTGATAGCCGATGCGGTGTGGGCGGCTTATAAACGGTCATCAGAACTCGGTAAAAATAACAGTAAATAGAGGAGTCGGTCATGATTTTAGAGGTTGCAGAAGTTTATATTCGTCCCAATACACAACCCGCATTTGAAAGTGCGATACGGGAAAGTTTGGATAAGTATATCAGCAAATCCAAAGGCTTTATTAGCTTTGAGCTACAAAAGAGTATTGAAGATGAAACCCGTTATCTATTTCTTATCCACTGGGAAACCCTAGAAGACCATACAGTCGGGTTTCGGCAGGGGGAAACCTTCAAATATCATCGAGAACTCATCAGTCCTTATTTTGCCAAAGACCCATTTGTGCATCATTTCAATCGGCAATTTTAACATTGCCTCAGAATTGATAAGTAGTTTGTGAAAAAGTGGACAGATGTTTGTGGATAAGCTACAATAGTGCCTTTATAGTGGTTGTATAAAGAACATGGCTTTACACATCCAATGTTGGATGTTAAAACTATTTCATTTAGAAGAGTAGGAGACTAAAAAATGGCGGAAGCCTCCCAAAACCTCTTTCAGTCAATTTTAGACCAGATAGAGCAATATAATCCATCAGTAGAAGCGGTTGAAGTTGGGTATGTTCAAGAAATCGGTGACGGCATTGCGCGTGTCTCTGGCTTGGAAAATATCCGCTTTAGCGAATTGGTCACATTTGAGAACGGCGTTCCCGGTATTGCCTTCAATCTCGAAAAAGATGTAGTCGGTGTCATCATCTTAGGTGAATACGATACCATCAAAGAAGGTGCAGAAGTTCGTCCACAAGGACGTATCGCGTCTATCCCCGTTGGTATGGGCATGGTCGGTCGTGTCGTAGATGCACTTGGTCGCCCCATTGACGGCAAAGGTCAAATTGCCTCCAACGAATTTTACGAAATTGAACGCATCGCCCCTGGTGTGCGTGAACGTAAAAACGTGGGTCGCCCTGTTCAAACAGGCATCCTCGCCATTGATTCCATGATTCCTGTGGGGCGTGGTCAACGTGAGTTGATTATTGGCGACAGACAAACAGGCAAAACCGCCGTGGCGATTGATGCTATCATCAATCAAAAAGGGCAAGATATGTATTGCATCTATGTGGCTATCGGCAAGCGCAAGGGTGAAGTTGCCCGTTTGCAAGCCATTCTAGAAGCCAATGGTGCCATGGAATACACCGCCATCGTAGTCGCCTCTGCCTCTGACCCCGCCGCTATGAACTACATCGCTCCCTATTCGGGTTGTGCGATTGGTGAATGGTTCATGGAAAATGGCAAAGACGCGCTAGTCATTTATGATGACCTGTCCAAACATGCTTGGGCATATCGCCAAGTATCGTTGCTCATGCGTCGTCCACCCGGACGCGAAGCCTACCCTGGTGACGTGTTTTATCTCCATAGCCGTTTGCTAGAGCGTGCCGCCCAATTGAGTGATGAACGCGGTGGTGGCAGTCTGACCGCCCTTCCCGTCATCGAAACCTTGCTGGGTGACGTGTCTGCTTATGTGCCAACCAACGTTATCTCGATTACCGATGGTCAAATTTACTTGGAATCAAACCTGTTCTATGCGGGTCAACGCCCTGCGCTCAACGTTGGTATCAGCGTGAGCCGTGTGGGTGGTGATGCTCAAACCAAAGCCATGAAAAAAGTGGCGGGTGGTTTGCGCCTCGATTTGGCACAATTCCGCTCTTTGGCGGCATTTGCCCAATTTGGTTCTGACCTCGACAAATCTACCCAAAGACAATTGGATAAAGGCTTGCGCCTCACAGAACTGCTCAAGCAAGGGCAATATGTCCCGATGTCATTGTCAGACCAAGTGGCGCTCATCTTTGCAGGCACAAATGGCTACCTCGATGCAGTGCCAGTGGCACGAGTCAAAGAATGGCAAATCGGATTCTTGCGAGCATTCAACACCCAATTTGCCGATGTTTCCAATGCCATCGCCTCGCAAAAAGCCTTGCCAGACGACCTGCGCGATGCACTCGCCAATGCCCTTAAATCATTTAACGAAAACTGGAGCTAGTCATCACTGAGATGACTCTGTGGAGGGGACACCATGCCCCTCTGCCCATGATAAAGAGAGGAAAACATGCCCAGTTTACGCGAAGTTAAAAATCGTATCAAAAGTGTTAAGAATATCGGGCAAATTACTCGCGCCCTAGAAGCTGTATCGGCTTCTCGCGTGCGTAAAGCGCAGTCGCGTGCGCTTGCCAGTCGTGCCTATGCCGAAAAAGCATGGGAAATTTTGCTCAATATTCAAGCCGTCACCAAAGGCGGTGGGTCTTTGCATCCCCTATTAACCGAGCGCGAAACGGTTAAGACGATTATGATTGTACTGGTCACATCCGACAGAGGGTTGGCGGGTGCTTTCAACAGCAATATTATCCGTGTGGCGCAACGTTTTAGCGAGCGATTTGGCAAACCTGTCAAATTTGTTGCCGTTGGGCGCAAAGGGCGAGATGCCCTCGTGCGGGCAGGCGAAAATGTCATCGCAGAATTTAGCAATTTGCCAGAAGATTTGCGGATTAGCGACCTATCGCCTATTTCGCGGTTGGCACAAGATGCGTTTTTGAGTGGTGAAGTGGATGACGTATTCATTGCCTATACCGATTTTATCAATGTTATCACCCAACGCCCCACCGTGCAGGGATGGTTGCCACTGATTCCACACAAAATTGATAATTCAATTGGCGGGGAATTTCTCAAACCACTACCGATGGTATCGGGTGGCAAGCAGGACTATGAATATGAACCGAGTCCAGAGGCGATTTTAGATGAAATCGTGCCACGCTTCACTGAATTGCAACTGTATCAGGCATTGCTAGAAAGTCGTGCCAGTGAACATTCTGCGCGGATGGTTGCCATGCGTAACGCATCCGACAACGCCGTTCAATTGGCATCGGATTTGACGCTGGTCTACAACAAAGCCCGTCAAGCCACCATCACCGCCGAAATTTTGGATATTGTAGGTGGTGCAGAGGCGCTTCAGGATACACTCGATAAAGCCGCCGATAACTTGCTGGCTGCATACGAAAAAGAACTGCGTATCAATCCCACACTCGAAATGGGTGGCGGAAGTGTTGCCCACCAAATGGGTGGAACTGCTGTACTAGAACAAGTAGCTGTGGAAGCAATCCCATTAGCAGAATCAAAACTATCCAAAGCCAAATCTAAAAAAGAAGATGGTGATGATTTGACCAAAATTGAAGGCATTGGTCCAAAAATTGCTACGGCACTAAATGCTGTGGGAATTACCACCTTTGACCAATTGTCACAAGCAACAGAAGGCGTATTGCGCGGAGCAATCGAAAAAGCAGGGATGCGCCTTGCGCCCAGTATCCCAACCTGGGCAAAACAAGCCAAACTCGCCGCCGATGGCGCGTGGGACGAATTACAAGCCTACCAAGATAAACTCGTTGGCGGACGCGAAGTCTAAATTAAACTATCAATTTGAGGAGAAAATACACTCATGAGCGAAATTCAAGGTGAAGTATCACAAGTGCTTGGGGCGGTGGTAGATGTCCACTTTCCCGATGGGCATTTGCCAGAAATTTTTGAAGCCCTTCGTGTCCCCCGTGACGGGGGTCAATATGACCTCATCCTAGAAGTGCAATTGCACTTGGGCAATGGTAACGTCCGTACCGTGGCGATGGATACAACTGATGGTCTGCAACGTGGCGTTCCTGCCTATGCAACTGGTAGCCCTATCACCGTCCCGGTAGGCGAAGCCTCACTGGGCAAGGTGTTCAATGTATTGGGTCGCCCCGTAGACGGTACAACCGTCCCCGATGATGCCCCTCGTCGCCCTATCCATGCCCATGCCCCTACCTTTGAAGAACAATCCACCCAAGTGGAAGTGTTCGAGACGGGCATGAAGGTTATTGACCTCGTAGCTCCCATGACACGCGGTGGCAAAACCGGTATTTTTGGTGGTGCTGGCGTGGGTAAAACCGTGACCATCATGGAACTTATCAACTCCATCGCCCAACAACACTCTGGCTTGTCTGTGTTTGCTGGTGTGGGTGAGCGTACTCGTGAAGGGACACAACTCTATCAAGAAATGGAAGAATCGGGCGTGTTGCCAAAATTGGCGATGGTGTTCGGTCAGATGAATGAACCCCCTGGCGTGCGTTTGCGCGTGGCGCTCAGTGGCTTGACGATGGCGGAATATTTCCGTGACCAAGGCAAGGACGTGTTGCTCTTTATTGACAACATCTTCCGCTATTCACTGGCAGGTGCAGAAGTATCGGCGCTTTTGGGTCGTATGCCTTCCGCAGTGGGTTATCAACCTACCCTAGCCGATGAAATGGGTCAATTGCAAGAACGTATCACCTCCACCAGCACAGGTGCTATCACCTCGATGCAAGCCGTTTATGTGCCAGCAGATGACTATTCAGACCCTGCACCAGTAGCGGTATTCACCCATCTGGACGGGACAATCGCCCTAGAACGTGCGATTGCCGCCAAAGGCTTGTTCCCGGCTGTAGACCCGCTCTCCAGCACCAGCAAAATTCTTGACCCCCTCATCGTGGGTGAAGAACATTATCGCACCGCCCGCGAAGTGCAACAGGTTTTGCAACGCTATAAGGACTTGCAAGACATCATCGCCATTTTGGGCGTAGATGAATTGTCTGCCGATGACAAATTATTGGTGGCACGCGCCCGCAAAATCGAACAATTCCTCAGCCAACCCTTCTTTGTGGCGACACAATTCACGGGGCGCGAAGGACGTTATGTGAAAGTGAAAGACACTGTATCGGGATTCCGTAAAATTTTGGATGGTGAAGTAGACCATATCCCCGAACAACTCTTCTATATGGCTGGTGCCATCGAAGAAGTCATGGAACGTTTCGACGATTACGTGAAGAATCAATAATGGCGCATGGGGGATGACATCCCCCTATCTCATTAGATGAAGGATTTGACTAACCGATGGATAAAATTCATATAGAACTGGTCTCGCAAGAGAAAAAAGTGTTTGAAGAACTCAATGCAACGATGGTTCTCATCCCCGCCGTAGAAGGCACAATGGGCGTATTGCCAAATCATGCCCCAACCATTGCGGCATTGGGTTTTGGTGAACTCATTGTCCGCAAAGGCACCGCAGAAGAACGCTTTGCGGTATTTGGTGGCGTGGTAGATGTGCGTCCGGGTAAAGTGGTCGTCTTAGCAGAACTCGCCGCATCATCGTATGCCATTGATATTGAATCCGCAGAAAAAGCGCGTACCAATGCCGAAAAATTACTCCGTGAAGGGCTTCCACCCGAAGCAAATCGCGCGGCGGCTTTGGCGCTCCGTAAAGCCTCTTTGGAATTGCAAATTGGTCGTAATTTGCGCCAACGTGGTCCCATCATGCGGATTCTTGAGGAAGACGAAAAAGCCGAATAATAGGCATATCGTCTGGTTTTTGTCCCATAAAAAGCGTTATACTACTCAGGACGAGGCGCAATTGCCTCGTCCTTGCATTATAGGAAAAAGACACAAGACATTATGGCACTCTTTAGTAAATCTCTCGGAATTGATTTGGGTACAGTCAATGTACTCATCTACGAAAACGGACAAATTGTCCTACAAGAGCCGTCATTGGTGGCACTCGCCGCAGAAGAAGATGCGCGGGGCAATATCAATGTCCTCGAAATTGGTCAACCCGCCCGCGAAATGATGGGGCGTGTGTTTGATGAAGAGATTCAGGTCGTGCGTCCACTCCAAAACGGGGTTATTGCAGATTATGAAGTGGCAGAAGCGATGCTCCGTTATTATATGAATAAGGTGGCGGGGCGTTTACGCCTCTTTAAGCCTGTGGTGATGATTTCCGTCCCATACGGGGCAAATAATGTCGAAAAGCGGGCTGTGCGTGATGCCGCCCTCACCGCAGGCGCACGCGAAGCCTATCTCATTTATGAGCCCCTTGCCGCCGCCATCGGTTGTGGGTTGCCAGTCGGCACACCTGCTGGCGATATGGTCATCAATATTGGCGGTGGGGTCACAGAGGCGGCGGTTATTAGTATGAATAACATCGTCCGTGCCGACAGTGGGCGCATTGGCGGGTTGCGACTCGATGAAGGTATTATGAGCTATATACGGCGTAAGTATAACTTGGTCATCGGTCAATTAACCGCAGAATCGGTCAAAATTCAAATTGGCGCGGCGACTCATCAGACTAATGAACTCTCAATGGAAATTCAGGGCATTGATAACGTGTCTGGGTTGCCTCGGACGATTAATATCTCCACTGGTGAAGTGGTCGAAGCACTCGAACAACCGCTAGATATGATTGCCCAAGTCGTGAAAAATGTGCTGTCCAATACCCCGCCAGAATTGGCATCGGATATTATGGACAGAGGTATCATGCTCACAGGTGGAGGGGCATTATTGCGCGGGATTGACCAATATCTAACAAATAAAACCAATGTGCCTTGTTATCGGGCAGAAAATCCGATGATTGCCGTTGCGGTTGGGGCGGGACGCGCCCTAGAAGATCCCGCCCTATTCCGCAGAATTGCCACTCAAAGTTGAGTTATTTGAGGTAATAGGTCATGCGTTGCAAATGTGCCACAGGGTCAATGTATTGAACGTGTACCCCGTCTGGCACATTGATGCTGATGGGGGCATAATTCAAAATTGCCCGCACACCAGCCTCTATCAATTGATTGGCAACCTCTTGGGCATATTCGGCAGGCACGGCAATCATGGCAATCTGAATCCCTTTGGCAAGCACCGTCTCTTTTAGCTCTGCCATTGGTTGAATCACAAAGTTGCCCGGTTTTTTCCCTATTTTCTGGGTATTGCTATCAAAGACACAGGCGATATTAAATCCCCTATCAGAAAAACCACGATAATTCGCCACCGCCTGCCCCAAGTCACCCGCGCCGACCAGCACAATTTCCCACTCACGGTTAACTTTTAGCACCTGACGCAATTTTTCTTCGAGATAGGCTATCTGATACCCTGTGCCTTGCTTGCCAAACCCACCAAAATGCGATAAATCTTTGCGGATTTGTGCCGAGCTAATGCCCAAAATGCGCCCTAACTCATGGGACGATGTAACTTCTTGACCATCTTGCGCCAAGCGCATAAGCGCACGCAAATAAATCGGCAACCGCCCAATTACAATGTCTGGAATATAATCTGGATTTGTTGAATGCGATGGCATCTATGCCACGCTCCTATCTTGCGTGTGTGATAATTTGCACAAGAAAATGAAATTATAGTAACATTGTTTTACATGATATGCTAGATTGCGCCTATAAGTCTAGCAAAAAAGCATTTTCATCACCTATTTCTAAGGGAACTTTGGTATTATCAACATCGTAGGAGGCTATGGTGCATCCTATGTGCGCTGGTATCTAAGAGAATTTTTCCGCCTATGTCTGTCAAAAAAACATTGTTTTTCCTCAGCTTCTTTTTAGTGGGTATCCCTATTTTTTTCTTATGGCGCTCACAAACCCCACGCACCACATCCGAAAATCCACTACAAACAGTGCAAGTTTATACGGTAGGTGTGGGTGATGTTGAATTTGTCGTGTCGGCAGTGGGTCTCATTGAAGCCGACCAAGTGGTCAATCTCAGTTTATCCACAGGGGGGCGTGTTGCCGAAATTTTTGTGACACAAGGCGATTTTGTCGCCCAAGACACCCCTCTAATCAGGCTTGAAAATGATACCCAACGGCTTGCCTATGAACAAGCCATCCTAGGATTGCAACGGGCAGAATTAGAATACGCCCAATTGGTCGCGCCAGTGGATGAGGATAGTATCGCCATTGCCCAAGCCAATATAGATAATGCACGGGCGCAATATAATAGCCTCGCCAATGCGGTTACAAGCGATGATATTCGTACTGCCGAATTGACCTATCAAAATTGGCTACAAACCTATAACGCCCTCATCGCCCTGCGGGATAGTGCGCCCGGTGGATATGGTGGGACGGCTTATAATACCTATGATGCCCAAGCAGGCGCGGCATCTTTTCAGGCAGAAATTGCACGATTGCAATTGGAACAATTACGTAATAGCACCTCGCCCCAATTGGGCGCGGCATCGGCACGGATTCGCCAAGCAGAGGCAGAATTGGTACGTGTGCAAGCAGGCGCACAACCCGCCCAAATACAACAACAAGAGGTACGGCTCAAACAGCTAGGAGAGCGTGTAGCACGGGCAGAGACAGATTTTTACCGTACTATCCTCATAGCGCCGTTTGATGGCGTTATATCGGCTCAAAACGCGGAAATTGGGGCATTGGTCGCGCCGAATATGACCATAGCAGAAATAACAGACATCAACCCGCTATGGGTGACAATCCAAGTAGATGAACTGGATATTCGTCTCATCCAAGAAGGCATGATGGCACAAATTACAGTGGATGCCTTGCCAGACCTACAAATCCCCGCCACATTAGACAGCATTGCCCCCATTGGCAGAAATCTGAATGGTATCGTGAGTTATGATGTACGAATTGCGTTAACCGCCAGCGACCCGCGCATCCGTGTGGGGATGACCACCGAAGCCAGTATTATTATCGAAGAACGGCTGGGTGTGGTGGTTATACCCAATGCCTATATCCGCCGAGACCGCAATGATAGCGCCTTTGTGAATATTGTGCGCGGAAATGAAATTATCCGCGATGTTCCCATTCGGCTCGGATTGGTGGGGCAATCTGTCAGTGAAATAACAGACGGATTGCAACTTGGGGATATGATAGCGGTAGATATTGCCAGCAACCGCTTTATAGATGGCAGTTAACGTCTAAATAGGCGCGATAAAAGCAACCCGATAAATCCCAATCCTGCCAACACCAAAATAGGTGTAACTGGGGCGATTCCCGTTCTAGTGGTATTCATTGGGGTAACAACTGTAGGGGTCATAATAGACGATTCGCCATTGGGTGTTGGGGCTTGGGCAACGATATTAGGTGGATAAGTGAAGGTGGGCAAAATAGGGCGTGGAGTCGCTTGAATGCCTTGTTGCACCACACCTGTTTGTTGAGATGGTGGCAAAATTTCGCGCACCGCCACTGTGAGGGTGAGTTCACCACCAGGGGTTAGTATCACCGCCTCAAAGGTAGCCGTGCGGTTAAATGCCTCTGGGTCTTGTGGTGTGGGACTAACCAGGCTCAAATCGGTCAGAAGTAACCTGTCACCGATAATATCCACCAAATCGCCAAATACATAACCTAAGCCTGTGGGTGATTGCTCATAGCGAATCTGATACCACAAAAAATATTGCCCCACGACCACATATCGTTCACCATGGCGAATCGCCCCCAATCTATCCGATTCTGGGTCTGCCTCCAAGCGCACATTCACAGGTCCCGCACTCTCTTTGGCTTCTAGCTGAACAGGACCCGGTTCTGTTGGGGTAAAAGTGGGCAGAGGGGTATTTTCTAATGTTGGACCAATTGTCATCAATGGTTGTGCCGTGGGCAATATAACCGGTGCGGCGGTATTGGTTGGTGCTTGGGCTTGAGTATAGTTATAGCTGGTGAAACTAGTCATCAGCCCTGCCCCAAAAATGAGTGTTAGCATCGCAAATACAGATTTTTTTATCATATCACCATGAAATCCGATTAATCACCGAGAGTCGTCCTTGTTCGGCGGTGAGTCGCTGTCCATTAAAATCTAAATATCCCTGATATTCCTGATTCGGAATACTTACCACACGCCATCCGCCCAAATTGAACACAGGACGGGCATCATGAGTGGCGCATAGGGGGCAATCGGTGGGTATCCACTCGCCGTTATATTTTCTGGCAATATGCAGATGGGTGGCTGTGGAATATCCGCCCTCGCACGAAGCTCTGCCGATGGGGTCGCCTTGCTTAACGCGCATCCCCACAGGGGCGCGGTCTTGGGTGGCGATGTGCAGGTAAAATATCACCCATCCTGTGCTATCGTCTCCATCGTTATCCAAATCGAGCCAGACCCCTCCCTCTTGACTACGCGCAATAACTCCATCGGCAACGGCACGCACCCAATATTGAGAGACAAAGCAAAATAACCCATCTGTCCGTTCATCTGGCGGGGCAAAATCCAATGCCGACCATGCGCTACTGGTTGCCCAACCACCATGCGCCCCACCCGTGAAGAACCAGACTTCACCAGAAGCAAATGGCAATCCCAAATCGGGCTGAATCAGGTTTGACGGGATGATTGGGTCTTTGTCCTCAAATGGATTGCCAAAATAGGCATAATATAGGGCAAAAAAACCTTGTGGTGTAGTGATAGCACCGCGCCAACTGCCAACATCACTGCTTAGGCTAAACAGATATTGCAAGGCAACTGTCCCCGCGTTCAGTCCAGCATCGTATAAAAA
The DNA here is from genome assembly GCA_034436595.1 of Anaerolineae bacterium. Taxonomy (GTDB): domain Bacteria; phylum Chloroflexota; class Anaerolineae; order Aggregatilineales; family Phototrophicaceae. Next base: position 230,038 of record DAOTUO010000088.1, read on the forward strand.
CCGTTCCCCTGTTTCAAATTCCAGTGTAGTGAGACCACGCTGTTTCCAGCCATAATATCCCACATTTAGATGATATGCCGCCCAACTAAGCTGACGATATAACCCCAAACGATTCGCTTGCAACGAATAAATGAGGGGAAATGTGCGTTGTGTTTGGCTAGGAGTGGTGTTGCTCAACCATCCTGCCCGATATTCTAATAAGACCAATAATAAGCGCGGGTCTATGCTATATTCAATCGAAACCCGTTCAATCACCTGTGTGGCGGTGAGTGTTTGTTTGACTGTGCTACCATCAAATTGGCGCGAATCTACTTCATCGGTCACACCGCGCAAAAAACCACCCTGCTGAGCGATAAATCCCGCCACATCAAACGCATTACTGGCACGTACCACACGGCTATCGGGCAATATCTTGAATGCGGGGGTTAATTCGGTGGGCAATTGTGGCAACTGAATAATTTGCCCAATGCTCAGGATATTCGGATTCAACAATTCATTCTCTGCCAAAAGGGAGTCTAGGGTTGTGCCATATCGTTCTGCGATGGTGGATAGGGTATCACCCGCCACCACAATATGCTGTTGCATCCCTTGTGGGGGCAAATCGAATCGGGATGGATTGGGGGTTTGGGTGATATTTAGCGCCACAGGCACAGGCGATAATCCAACTGATGGCACAACAACCATCCGTGTGGGGATAGGCGATGGTGGCGCGGTGGGCATAGATACGATGGTCGTCGGTTGTTGAAATAGCGGTGGTGTGGCAGTAATATACACCACCTGCGGAGAGTTATCACCCAACGAACATGCCACTACTCCATATAAGAGGCAAACCATGACCATCCAAATTTTGATAAATTGTCTCATGTACCACTCCCAACGACCATCACATATTCGATAACACATTACAAGATGAGTGTGGTGGCTGTCAAGCCTGCTATCTGATGATTACCCAATGGTCTTATGGCACAATTTTTGACCAATAATTGACGGGTATCAAAAATATCGTTATAATCAAACTCAAATTTAATTATTCATCTAGGAGATAAAAATGCCGACTGTTTCTGAAATTCATTCGATGATGGTACAGGGGTTCATTCCAGAAAAAGCCGAAGGAATTAATGCTGTCATTCAATTTGATTTGAGTGGCGACAATGCTGGTCAATTCTATTTGGTTGTCGAAAACGGTACTGTCGAAGCCCATGAAGGCTTATCAGAAAACCCCAAAATGACCCTCAAAGCCGCCACCGAAGATTATTACAATGTTGCAACTGGCAAAACTAATGCCATGCAAGCCTTCATGACAGGCAAAATCAAAATTACAGGTGATATGAGCCTCGCCATGAAAATGCAATCTATGTTCAAAACAAGCTAAATTAAAGATACCTTTAAGAAGCTATTTTGTGAGGGCGCAACGTGTTTTGCGCCCTCTTGCATTTTAGGGGCTAAATATTAATATCTGCCAATGATGCCGAGGCAATGGCTTCATCTATCGCCTCAATCAGGTCATCATCTTCAGATTCTTCTACCTTATCTGCCAACCTCTGCAAAATCTTAGTGGGAAAATCACCGCCAATTTCGCCCAATGACCAAATCGCCATGAGCATAATCTCGCGGTCAGATTCATCGCGTGCCAATTTACCCAATGCTTGTGTTGCCTTTTTTATCTCCAACTCCCCCGCCGCCCGCACTGCCTCATAACGGATTTGTGGATTTTCGTTATCTATCTCTTTCAAGACTTGGTTATTCCACTGGTTATCATACGAGCGCCCCATCCCAAAAACGGCGCTGGCTTGCATCTCTGGAAATTGGCTTTTATAGGCTTCCCCAATCATCGCAGGCAGGCGGTCATCGGTACAATTAGAAAAGGCTTCTAATGCCCTACGCCGAATTTCGAGCGATTCTTTTGGGTTATTCCAGGTATCATACGCCAAGCGTTGCGCTATTTGAATATCGTTGGAGTCAAATTTTTCATATTCCCCCAACAAAATAAACCGCCCCAACACCTCAAACGCAACCACACGCACTTCGATAGATTTTTCGTTGCGTATCAAGTTCATAAGGGTGTGCAAGGTGTCTATAGATTCATCGTCCCATAACAATTCCACCCCAGAGGCACGCACTTGTGCATCATCATCTTGAATGGTCATCCGCGCCCAAGAGCGATAATTGAGCAGGTGATTATGCTCAATGGCATCCACCAAGCGTTGCATGATTTCTTGACGCTTAAATGTATCCAATGCCTTCCATGCAGGGCGCAGAGTCTTTGCCTCATCTATAGAGACATCAGATAGCCCCGCTATCAGCGATGGATACTGAATCGGCTTCAGTTTATCGCCAAGGCGAAGCAGTGTCTCTATCTCTGCGAGGGTCGGTTTATCGCCCAATTGGCTATAATCATCATCGGCATCGAGTTCTTCTAATGGTATTTCGAGATGATAATCGTCCTCTAAATCAAGTTCAGATAACTCGTCTAGGTCGTCATCATCATAATCCATAAAATCATCATCGTAATTGTCCATCATACCTCTTTCATCCTCATTAACGGAGTAATTCGCTTACAGGATTAATCACATCGTTGATGATGAGCAACACCCCCAACGATAGCAACAAAACAAAACCGACCATATGCACATAACCCTCGCGCTCTGGCGAAATTGGCTTGCCACGCACCAGTTCAATGAGCGCAAACACAATCCGTCCACCGTCTAAGGCAGGAATGGGTAACAAATTGGTGAACCCAAGCGCAATACTGATGAGGGCAATGAATTGCAAAAAGTCACCAATACGGTTTTGGATGATGCTATCTTGCAAGATGACCCCGCCTATTTGCCCAACACCCCACGCGCTAATCACACGGCTTTCGTCCCCAGACAATTGCCCACCCAGCAGCCGTGCGGGGAATTCTGCAATTCTGGCAAAAATTTCGAGTGTCTGATTCACACCATATTCAATTGAAGGGACAATACCCGATGGAATATAGTCTAATTCGGGTGACTGAATATAAGCGAATTGGCGGTCTGGTGTGGTAAAATCCGATAAAATACCAATGCCCATTGCACCTTGACCGGGTTGTGGGTTGGCGCGTAATGCAACCGACAGTGTGAGAATCTCATCACCACGCAATATAGTCAACGCGACAGATTTGCCCAGATTTGCATCGGTATAGGTTTTTAGGGCATCTACTGGCGATATTTCGTCCAACAACGACACCTCGTTAAATGACATAATTAAATCATCTGGCAAAAGTCCACCCACATCGGCAGGACTATTTTCTTCTACAGAACGCACCGCCACATAGCCATTAGTGGCATTCCATTGTGCCAAAATATCGGGTGTGACAGTCACTGATACTGTCAAATCTTCAAAACGGCCATCATCATAAAAACGCCGTACCTGAATGGGAATCGTTTGGTTGGCATTTTCGATGAGTATCGCTTCAAATTGCACATTATCTTCTATAAACTGCTCATCAATGCGCGTAATCCAATCACCTTGTTGAATCCCAGCCAATGACAACGGCGAGGTATCATCGAGTTCAATCACGCCGATTTTTGTCCCAGCAACCGTTGGCAAGCCAATAAGCCCAATGATGATAAATAGAAGCAACGCAAAAATAAAATTGGCAAGTGCGCCCGCCGCCATGAAGAAAATACGGGGCAATGGCTTCACTTCATAGATGGATGTGGGATTCACCACACCCCGTTGTGTCAATTCTTCTCGTTCAGAGAGATAGACGGTTGGCGTTGCCGTTGTTTTCTGTTCCATCTGTTCGGTATGTTTATTGACCAATTCTTCGCGTTGGCGTTCTGTGGCTTCTTCACCCAATGGGCGAATTAAATCCTCACCCAATGGGCGCACAAATCCCCCTAATGGGATAATATTCAACGTAAACTCCGTTTCGCCCCAAGAGAATAATTTGGCGACTCGTGGCGGAAACCCAATCCCAAATTCCAAAACGGTGATACCAACTGCTTTTGCCGCCAACAAATGCCCCAATTCATGCACTATCACCGCAGGGATAAGCACAATGATAAAGGCGATAATGGTCAGCAGTAAATCATTTCCAATAAGCGACTCAAACATAACTCTATGCCTCAATTCTTAACCGAATACCGTCATAATGGCGTGTAGTTTATATTATAGGGGAGTTTTCCCAGATGGTGCATAACCATTAGATGAGATGTGCGCTACCACCCACACTTGCCGTCCGCACAGCCAACACGCCATTTATCTGGCGCAAGCCGTCTGCAACCAGTTCTGCATCGGCGCGTAGGCAAATACAATGCACGTTGGGTCCCGCATCCAACGTATAACACACATTCACCCCATTTGCCCGCCAATGACGCACGGCATCCATCACCGTAAGGGTGGTTGGCAACCAATAGAATAGTGGTGGGCGGCTGGTCATCATCACGGCGTGCATGAGGTTGCTATCATATTCAACCACATCGGCAAATGTGCCAAAATCGCGGGATAAAATCGCTTGTTGGCAAATTTTGAGCCGTTCCCCCGCCCCATTCACACGGGCAATTTGCAAATCGCTGGTATTAGCAGAGGTATGCCCCTGTCGTGACCCCACCGCCTTATGTTCCCCACTAATAATCGCTATCACATCCACTAAATCCCAATAATCGGGCGTGGCAAATGATTCTGCATACGATGTCTCGTGACTATCACCCATGTGCCATAACACAAATCCACTTGGGATAGAGCGTGATGCAGACCCAGACCCCAAACGGGCGATACTGGTCAATTCCGCTTCAGATAAATCCCCACCCGTTGCCTTTATTGCCGCAAGAGTGAGCGCCGCAAAGGACGATGCAGATGAGGCAATACCCGCGCCCATCGGAAAATTATTCGCCGATTCAACATGGGCAAATGAGGTAATAGCTAGGCGATTTCGGATAAAAGTGAGATGTTCAGAGACCCGCGTAAGGGCTTGCCCTGTGGTGGGTTCTGTGTTGAGGACTAATTCATCAGACGTGAGGGTATCGTCCCATCTTACCTGTGTCTCGGTATAAATACCGTCTAAATTCATGCTAATAGATGAATTGACAGGTAATTTGAGCGGTTCATCGCTATTGCCCCAATATTTGATAAAAGCAATATTCGAGCAGGCGCGTGCAGTGGCTTGTTTCACAGTAGATTCTCCTGATAAATCGGCATAAGCGAGTTCATCTTAACCGATTTATGCGGATTTGACGAGATAGGTTAGCATTGTACAGTGTGGGAATAATCCCTATAATCAGACTTGCTTAGCCGTCAAAATAACGGAGTTATAATGCCAGCACTTCTTGGATTGTTGCGGACGATGCGTCCCAAACAGTGGACAAAAAATTTGCTTTTTGTCTTTCCTGCTATCGTGTTTGATGGCAAGTTATTTGAACTCGATTTCTTCCTACGCGTATTAGCCGCCTTTGCGCTATTTTGCCTCATGGCGAGCACCGTTTATATAATCAACGATTTAGTGGACTTAGAAAACGACCGCCAACATCCCAAAAAGAAAAATCGCCCCCTGCCCTCTGGAAATTTACCGATTCCCCTCGCCATCGGCGCGGCAATCGTGTTCCCCATTTTTACGTTGGGGAGTGCGATGCTATTTAGCCAACCCTTGGCGCTCATCCTTGCCATGTATCTAATTTTGCAAATCGCCTATTCGTTTTGGCTCAAGCATGTGGCTATTGTGGATGTGTTGGTCGTCACAGCAGGCTTTATCTTGCGCGTGATTGCGGGTGTGGTCGTCATCAATGTGCAAAATTTCTCCCCATGGCTCTATGCCGTCACCGGGTTATTGGCATTATTCCTCGCGGTAGGCAAACGCCGTCAGGAACTCATCACATTGGGCGAAAATGCCGTCAATGCCCGCCCCATCTACGAAGAATATAACCTCCCCCTCATTGATGATATGCTCCGTCTGGTGACAACCAGCACTTTCATCACCTATCTGCTCTATACAATTGAAGCACAAACCAAAATCGGCTCAGATTTAACCTTACTCACTGTGCCATTTGTGTTATATGGATTATTCCGCTATTTGTATCTCATCCATGTGCGCGGAGAAGGCTCTGCACCCGATGAAGTGTTGCTCAAAGACCGCGCCTTGCAGATTAACATCGTCTTATTCGTCATAGCCAATATCATCATCATTTATGTGTTGCCCACTCTATGACTAGCTATAGCGCCCCCGCCAAAGTGATTTTATTCGGTGAACATGCCGCCGTGTATGGCAAACCTGCCATTGCTGTGCCAGTATCATCCTTACGTGCCTTTGCCGATGTTCACCCAGAAAAGCACGGTAAAGGCTTGTATATCGAGGCGTTAGACTTGGCGCAGGTATTACCCGTCACAGTGAATAGTGATTTGATGGATAATGCCCTCATCTATACCGCCCAACAAGTCCTCAAAAAACTCATGGCACACCCGCCCGATGCAACTATCAAACTCACCTCACAAATTCCGATGGCAAGCGGGTTAGGCAGTGGTGCGGCAGTATCTACCGCATTGGCGCGGGCGGTGGCGGGCGCGGTGGGGAAAAAATTGGATGATGAAACCCTCAATCAACTCATTTTTAATATAGAGAAATTTTATCATGGCACCCCTAGCGGGATAGATAATACCGTCATTGTCTATGAGCGCCCTGTGTATTTTATCAAAGGGATGCCCCTACAACCCCTATCTATCGGCACACCATTCACACTGGTCATTGGTGATACTGGCGAGGCAGGGATTACACGGGTAGCAGTGGGCGATGTGCGGGCATTATACGATGCCAATCCAACCAAAATTACGCCAATTTTAGATGAAATTGGCATAATCTCTGAACAAGCTAAAATCATCATCGAAACAGGTAATCCAGATGATTTAGCCCCACTCATGACGCGCAATCATGAATTATTGCGCGATTTAACCGTCTCTGCCCTATCATTAGAAAAACTCATCACGGTGGCAATGGATGCAGGCGCATTGGGGGCAAAATTATCGGGTGGCGGACGCGGTGGCAATATGATAGCCCTTGTCCAGCCACACCAAGCACAACACATTCAAGACGCATTGCTCCGTGCAGGGGCAAAAAATGCCTTTATCACCACCGTCAAATAGGATAATTTTTATGCACACACTGATAAAACTCGGTGGCTCACTCATCACCGACAAACGAGTCGAAAACAGTTTTAACGCCGATATTATGCACCGTCTGGCACACGAAATCGCCCAAGCACAAAAAATCGCGCCGACATCACTCATTATTGGGCATGGCAGTGGCTCATTTGGGCATTTTGCCGCCCATAAATATGGCACGATGACGGGTGTATCTACCCCAGAAAATTGGCGCGGATACGCAGAAGTGGCGCGGGTAGCCTCTCAACTGAATACATTGGTGTTAGAGGTGTTGATAGGGGTTGGCTTGCCTATCCTCAAATTGCAACCATCGGCATCAGCACTATGTCATGATGGTGAATTGATTCAGATGGCGCTCAATCCCCTCATTACCGCGCTACAAAATGGGCTTGTGCCATTGGTTTATGGCGATGTGTCATTGGATGAAGTACGCGGTGGCACGATTATCTCTACAGAGACGATTATGACCTATCTCTCTAAAAATTTGCCCGTCAAACGGGTTTTATTGCTCGGTGAGGTGGATGGCGTGCTAGATGGTGATGGGCAGGTCATCCCGCGCATCACACCAAACACACTAATCAATTATCAATCGGTATTGGGTGGGTCGTATGGCACAGATGTCACAGGGGGAATGTTTGCCAAAGTACGTGATATGGTCAATCTGGTAAAGGAGCGCCCCCACCTATCCATCCGCATTTTGAATGGACAAGTCACAAATCGCCTGTTATACACACTCACAGACGATTTGCAAACGGGGACGCTCATCACTAACGATTAGCGGTTATTGATTGGCTTCTGGTCGGAAAACGGGGGCAAGTGACGCATCATAATAATTGGCGCTTAGGTCATCTAGCCAAACTTCCGCCTCAACATCACCCCCTTGTGGATAGACCATCTCGGTGATGATAATCATCCGCCCCAATTGGCGCACCATCCGCGCTTGCACCGCAGGGACATCACAAGCCGTAGTCGTCCATTTGAAAATGGGCAATCCATAATATTCTGATACCGATTGGGTAAAATCGGCATTGCCTTGTGTGACCAATGTAGTGAATTGGGCATCATTTTGGGCGTTTATGGCATTGTCTTTGCTAGAAAATACAAACACAGTCTCGCTAAGAGATGCAATCGGGACTTCTGTCAAATTGCAAGTAGTATTTGTATGGCGAATAGATGCCGTAAATTGATGCTCATAGGTGGCAAAGAAAGTCGTTGCATCAGCTTGAATCGCTTCTGGCAAGCGTGCAACGGTGGTGTCTGTGTCAAAAACACCCGTTAAGGTATCATCTTGGGTAGCCCAAGGTAATGTCTCAAAGGTGGACAATGCCGTTTCAAAATCGGATTGTGTGGCGGGTGCAGGGGGTTCATAGCCACTAATCACAGAACTACGGTCGGTAATAATAACCACCGTATTCAAGGCAGGACCTGGGGTGGGGGCTGTTTGGGGGTCACGTAAAGGCAACCCATTCACCACATCTTGACCAACCAACACCTCACCAAAAATACTGTGACCATAATTAAGCCAATCGGTCACAACCGTGGTGATGAAGAATTGGCTTCCGTTGGTATTAAATCTGCCGGCATCGCGGTTATTAGAATTGGCAGTCGCCAACAATCCCACACGATCAAAGGTCATATAAGAGACATATTCATCTACAACAGTATACCCTGGTGAACCGCTACCGGTGCCAGTATGGTCGCCACCTTGCGCCATAAAATTTTCTAATACACGGTGAAAAGTGGTATTGTTATAATAACCACTTTGCGCCAAAAAGACGAAGCTATTAACCGTTTGTGGCGCGAGTGATTCAAACAAATCTACATATACCGCACCATTTTCGGTACAGAATACGGCGCTATAATCCACACCAGCCACCAAAACTTGCTCTGGTTGAACAAATTCACGGGCAGGCGGTTCTGGAGCGGGAAGCGCAGAGGCACAAATTTCATCAGGTGTTTGGCGGTCTGTTTCTTGTGCATGGCTCATAAATGGCATGATGAACAGACCAATCAATAGGACGAGAAACATTTTTTTCATTCACTAGTCTCCAAAAATAAATCCAGAAAAGGTGCATTGCGATACACAATTGTCAGTGTATCATAATTGAGCATTATCAGGTAGATAAGCGCCTACAAAGCGTATGGCACATTCTATACCATATATACACGCTTTATGATAAGATTTGAGATATGAAAAGACGATTCCAAAAATACCTACTGACAATTTCACTCATCGGGGCGTTATGGGCGTTATTTGCCTGTGCGCCAGAAGAAACTATTTTCATTGTTATCACCCCCACCCCTGCGAGTGTGGTCGTTTTACCGACTAGCACCTCAACATCAACAGCCACCGCAGAAGAAACGGCGGTTATCATCCATAGCGAAACACCCACAGACGATATTCAGATTACCCCAACAGAAACCCCAATCCCCCTACCCACCATTGGCGAAGGGACTCGTATGGGACCCGTTGTACCTCCAGATTATGTCTTACCAACGCTGGTTGTGCCGTCACCGATTATTCCAACCATGACATCATCGCCTCTGCCCACCAATACCCAAAGCGGACCCACCGCCACACCCATCCCCTTGCTCGATGCCTCACGGATTGGGTTACAACTCTATTCCAATGTGGGACAACCTGAATGGGAGGGGTATGTTGAGCAAGCAGAACGTACTGGTGTGCAATGGATAAAAATTCAGGTCAATTGGGCATTCTTGCAACCAGAATCACCCAATGTCTTTAATGACCAAATGCAACTATTTGAGCGCCAAATCGAAACAGCTTCACGCCCACCCAATATGCGTGTCATGTTGAGTATCGCCAAAGCCCCAAGTTGGGCCCGGTCTGTAAACGCGGAAGATGGTCCGCCAGACAACCCACAGGCACTTGCCGACTTTATCACATATATGCTCAGAGATACGAAAATTGGCACGGCGGTTGATGCCATTGAGGTCTGGAATGAGCCAAATCTCATCCGTGAATGGCGTGGCACATTGCCATTTAGCGGTGCAGGCTATATGCAACTGTTTACACCTGCTTATAACGCCATACGCGCCTATTCACCCACTATCCAAATTATCACCGCAGGATTAGCCCCCACAGGCGCACTTGGTGGTGATACAGTAGATGACCGCACCTTCTTACAACAGATGTATAGCGCGGGATTAGCCAATTATGGGACAGATGTATTCATCGGCGCACACCCCTATGGCTGGGGAAATCCGCCCGATGCACGGTGTTGCAATGCTATCCCAGATAGAGGGTGGGATGACAATTCCAAATTTTTCTTCATCGAAAATATCGAATCGGTCTATGGCATTATGCAAACCAGTGGTCATAACACCAAAATGTGGATTACCGAGTTTGGATGGGCAACATGGGAAGGCTTACCCACCCAAGCTCCCGAATTGTGGATGACCTACAACACTGCCCAAAATCAGCTTAATTACACCATCCGCGCTTTTCAGATTGGGCAATCGTTACCCTATGTAGAGGGTATGATTTTATGGAATTTGAACTTTGCCAATATGTTCCGTGTGGAGCAACGCGATGAAGTAGCAGGTTATAGCCTCATCAACCCGGCCCTATTACCCTCAGAAAGACCTCTCTATCGCGCATTGTCCCAAGCAACAGGCTATGGGCAATAAATAAGGGATATGGATGGCATAACGGTATTGCCAATATGCCATCCATATTTTATCAGGGGGCGATAAGACCCAAATCTCGCGCTACATCGGTGAGTGTGCCACCAATATTGGCATAGCGAATTCCCATCACCCGCGATTGCACAGCATTGCGGTCTGGTGACACACGGTCATCAGGAAATACCGCCAGCCAAAAATCCCGCGCAAAGAGAAATTGTTCTCGATACTGGCTATAATCTGTCCCCGCCTGCATGATTATCCCCTGCTCATACAAATAATCGGCAATGAAATACAATGCCTCTGTGGACAAATTATTTTCCCCATAGGCACTATCAGCACTTCGCATCCACGCCACATAATCGTATGCACCGTTCCAAAATAATTCTTGGCGGTCTGCACGAACAATGCGCTCCACCTCGCCATACAATTCATCTGTCCTATCGCCCCCATTGACAGACATCGAAATAACCAACAAATCACGGTCATCAAACAACATCATTCCCGCATCGGCTGTAAGCCATTCTTGGCGGTTATTATTCTCATCATCAGGTCCCACAAATCCGTCTTTACTCACAGATATCCCGCCCAGATTTTGCGCCGTCAATTCCAAAAAGCCCGGATAGCCCTCTACGATAGACATCACTGCTTTTGCTGTATTGAATATCTCATCTGAAGCTGTATGATAGAGCCAATAGTAGTAACGGGCTAAATCTATCACCGAAAATGTATTGTTATAAAATCGTAGCACACCATAAATGAGCGTGGTACGTTGGTCAAAAGTACGGTCTATGTAGGATGGATTATCGGTATCACCCTTATCCCACTCGCGCATTCCGCTTTCTGATGAAATGCCGATGACCATATATGACCACTGATTAAACCCCTGTATGGGATTATATGCCTCAACATAAGGGCTATTGGCAAAGGCATAATACAACACATCGCCAGTAGAAAAATTATCGCTATACACAATCATGCGATATATATCATTGAGAATATCATGATGCTCATCCCATGTCGTCAAATAAGCATCTGGCACAGCATCACGCCCCACATTCCAATAATCTACAGGGACACTTCCCCACACATCAGGCGAGACATGTTCCAGAAAAAACATCAAAATGGGACCCTTAATAGCAGAAGCCACAGGCAATTGCTGAACAATATTCACCCCTGCCAGCAATTCATCGGCAGTGAGGTCATAAAGCAAAAATCCCAATGGACGGCGAAGTGCCAATTCGGTGAATGTCGCGCTATAAGGCGCATTATCGGCAAAGGCAACAAGGTCGCTATTGGGCGAAAAAAGCGATTCTTGCGCCGATAGTGTGCCAAAACCAATAACCAAAATAAAAATGATGATAAGCAAACGCATATTTTTTCCTCCATACAAAATAAAAAGCGAGTGAGATACATAGTCTAATCCCACTCGCTCTTATTCATCTTCCCAACTGGTGGGAATTACATATCTTTCATATCTTCAGACCCATCATAGTCATCATAAAACTCTGCTGAGTGGTCTAATGCCCCTTGTGCCTCCAAAGACACATCGGGCGCAATCAACTCGCGGTCTTGATAGGTATGGAAACCTGTGCCTGCGGGGATGAGCTTGCCAATGATGACATTCTCTTTTAGCCCATACAGACGGTCTACCTTACCCTCAATTGCCGCCCCTGCCAACACCTTGATGGTATGTTGGAAGCTAGATGCAGAGAGGAAGCTATCGGTACTCAGGGCGCATTTGGTAATACCGAGCAAAATCGGAATCCCCGCCGCTGGTTCAAGTCCATCTGCCAACAGATGCTCATTCAAATCGAGCAACCGCAGGCGGTCAATCATCTCACCAGGAAGCAATGGGCTATCACCACTACGGGTAATTTGCACCTTAGATAGCATCTTGCGGATAATCACCTCAAAATGCTTGTCGGCGATATTCACGCCTTGACTACGGTACACTTTTTGAATTTCGGTGAGCAGATACATTTGTGTGGAATCTGCACCCAACACACGCAAAATCTTATGTGGACTCTTCGAGCCTTCGGTTAATTGTTGACCAGCGTAAACGTCTTTGCCGTCTTCAACATGGGGCAACAAACGCGCCGCAGAAGGCAATTCATATTCTTCGACTTCACGTTTTTCGTAGCGCACATAGATGGTATGTCCCTCTAAGTGAATCGTGCCTTCCATTTTGGCAACAAGCACTTCTTCGCCATCATCAGAGACAAAACGCGCCAACACTTGGTTTTCTTTGACCTTAGCTTCGTCATTGACTTCAATTTCCCAACCGACAGGAATATCGTGTTGTTCATTAAAGACTTGGCTATTAATCACTTGGGCAATACGCACACCATCACGCTTCATCAGGCGCAAAATACCGCCGATGTCGGTCATGACTGCCTCGCCTTTTGGCTTCTTCCGTGCTTCAAACAATTCTTCCACGCGGGGCAAACCACTGGTGATGTCACCGGTTGCCTGCGCCGTACCACCTGTATGGAAGGTACGCAGGGTCAATTGAGTACCTGGTTCACCAATGGATTGTGCCGCCACAATACCCACCGCCGAGCCAATTTCGACCATATCGCCACGTCCCAAATCGCGCCCATAGCACAAGGCACAAATCCCATGAATGAGGGCGCAAGTCATTGGACTACGCACATACACTTCTTCGATGGTGGTGTTTTGGATAATATCTGCCACATCTTCATCTATCATGCCATTGCGTGGCACAATGAGGATGCCCATTTCTGGGTGGTAAACATCGCGTGCGGCACACCGTCCAACGATACGTTCAAATACCGTCTGACCAGCCACATCATCGTTACGGCGAATCAACATGCCACGTTCTGTACCACAATCCACACGGTTCACAATCACGTCCTGCGCCACATCCACCAAACGACGGGTCAAATACCCCGCATCGGCGGTACGAAGAGCCGTATCTGCCAAACCTTTACGCGCACCATGTGTCGAAATAAAATATTCGAGTGCAGTTAACCCTTTGCGGAAATGACTCACAATGGGCAAGTCAATAATCCGTCCAGAGGGGTCTGCCATCAAGCCGCGCATCCCTGCCAACTGGGTAATTGGACCAAAACCGCCTTTAGTCGAGCCAGATAACGCCATAATTGCGATGGGACCAAACGGGTCTAGTGCATCCCGAATGAGGTCTTGTAACTTGTCTTTGGCGCGTCCCCATTCGTCAATGGTTGCCTGATACCGTTCTTCTTCGGTCATCAGCCCACGACGATAGTCACGTTCTGCACCCTCAACAACGGCTTCGGCATCAGAAATAATCCGTTCCCGTTCATCAGGGATGGTTAGGTCGTTAACAGCAATGGTCGTCCCAGAGACTGTCGCATAATAAAATCCGAGATTCTTAATCGAATCCACCAAATCGGTGGTGCGGTCAGAACCAATTTTGCGGTAGGCTTTATCTACCAATGTTTGCAATTGCTTTTTGCCCATTGTATCTTGGACATAACGCAATTCATCGGGCAAAATCCGGTTGAAGATAGCACGTCCAACTGTGGTGAGTTCTGGCTCTGCTTGTGGACTGCGGTGATCATAATAGTTACCGAGCAAAATCGGCGTATGCAAGCCAACGATTCCTAAACGATAGATATATTCAACCTCATCTATGTCTACCACAATACGGCGTTCATTGAGATTTGCCAATACCACAGTGTCTTCTATGCCACGCTGTTGTATGACCTTTTTCATCTCATAGCCGTTGGCAAGCAAGCAATCCACTTCACCCTCTATTAATGCGCGGAGGGTGCGGTCAAATGCCGATTCCAACACCTTTTTGCGCCCAGTATCGTCTACTTGAACAATGTCCTCATAGAGAACCATACCTGGAATTACGCGGTGAAGCGCAAAATAATACCCATTACGGCGATAGGGAATCCCGACCCGTACTTTGGGATTATAGATATTCTCGATATAGCGGAAATCATCCACTTTTTCTTTGCGTGTGACCACTTCAACGGTTGGATCCATGGTCAGGTAATAATTGCCCAACACCATATCTTTGGCGGGACCCACGACAGGTTGACCATCAGCAGGTTTGAGTAGGTTTTTGGTACTCAACATCAATTCGCGGGCTTCTTTGACCGCTTTATCGCTGAGTGGCACATGCACCGCCATTTGGTCACCATCGAAGTCGGCATTAAACGCCGAACAGACCAATGGATGGATTTGAATGGCTTTGCCCTCAACCAATTGGGGTTCAAAGGCTTGAATACCCAAACGATGCAAGGTTGGCGCACGATTGAGCAAAACAGGGCGTTCTTTGATGACTTCTTCAAGAACTTCCCAAACTTCTGGCTTCTCGCGCTCAATGATGCGTTTTGCACCCTTCACATTGCTGGCATAGTTATGACGCACCAAACGGCTAATGACAAATGGGCGATATAATTCTAGCGCCATCGTCTTGGGCAATCCGCATTGGTCTAATTTGAGGCGTGGACCAATCACAATAACCGAGCGCCCAGAATAATCTACACGCTTGCCGAGCAGGTTGCGCCGAAAACGCCCTTTTTTACCCTTAAGCATATCGCTAAGGGACTTCAGTTCACGCCGTCCGCGTCTGCTGAGGGCTTTGCCACGTTGACTATTGTCAATTAGGCTGTCTACTGCCTCTTGCAACATCCGCTTTTCGTTACGCACAATCACATCTGGCGCACCCAATTCCAACAGGTGTTTAAGGCGATTATTGCGATTAATTACACGGCGATACAGGTCATTGAGGTCGCTGGTCGCAAAACGCCCACCATCCAATTGCACCATTGGGCGCAAATCGGGGGGGATAACGGGCAATTGGGTGAGAATCATCCATTCTGGACGGTTTTCACTCTTACGCAGGCTCTCTACCACGCGCAAACGCTTAGTCGCCTTTTTCTTTCGTTGTTTCGATTTGGTGTTGCGGACTTCGTGCCAGAGTTCTTTTGCCAATTTATCCAAATCCAAATCTTTGAGGATTTTATAAAAGGCTTCTGCACCCATATCGGCGGTAAAGGCTTGGTTATATTTTTGGCGCAATTCACGATACCGTGTTTCGGACAAGAACTGAAGCACATGCAATTCTTTGAGTTCTTGACGTGCCTTATCCGCAGAACCACGCACATTGACCATGCGTTGGTCGAGTTCATCGCGTTGTTCACCCTCAAGACGGGATGCTTCAACGGCGATAACATCGGCTTGGGTATCTAACCCATCGAGGTCGCTTTGGCGTAATTTTTCAATTTCGATTTGAATCTCATTGAGATATTGGTTCACAGACGCATTGACACGGGCAACATGGTCATTATTGACAATTTCGCCCTTACCCACCACCACAAGGTCGGTGCTTTCAAAATTAATATCAGCATCGGCGGGTTGTCCACGCAAAATTTCGAGACGCGACTGAATCACTTGCGCCTCTGACATCAAACGGTCGCTCATGCGGGTAAATTCTTCGTCATAATGGCGGTTGATTTGTTCCGCACGCGACTCAAATTCACTCAGTTGGGTATCACGTTGATATTTGACATTATCCATCTGTTCACGAATATCACCGCCCAATTCGGTCTCTTTGGTGAGGAGTTCTTTATCAATGCGGTCTAATGCCCGTTTACGAGCATCATCATCTACATGAGTTACCACATATTGGGCAAAATATAGCACACGGTCTAGGTTGCGACGGCTAATATCGAGCAAAAGCCCTAAGTAGCTAGGCACTCTACGGGTATACCACACATGCGCGACAGGGGCGGCAAGTTCAATATGCCCCATACGTTCACGGCGGACAGATGAGCGCGTGACTTCTACACCGCATTTATCACAAATAATTCCCCGATAACGGATGTTTTTATATTTACCACAATAACACTGCCAATCACGGGTGGGACCAAAAATTGCTTCGCAAAATAAACCATCTTTTTCTGGTCGCAAACGGCGGTAATTGATGGTCTCTGGCTTGGTAACTTCACCATAAGACCATGATTTAATAGCTTCTGGCGATGCCAAGCTAACGCGCAGTGCGCTAAATTCCTTCGCCTCTAACGTAGACGAATTATCTCTCTGCATATAGCACGCACTCCTCTTGATGGACTAACAAACATCAAACAACCCACTAAAAATACAAAAAATGCGTATGAAAAAAAGGTTCTTTTCATCGCTTAGGTCTCAAATGTAAATCTTTAGTCATAGACAGCAAAATGTACCAGCCTTGCAATTCTTTGTCAAGGGGCAAATATGTTAATAGAGGTGTTCTTGTCTATCGCAAGCATACTGCTTTATAAGAATAATGTCAAGCG